>JBDUCH010000018.1:0-24077 GCA_040003555.1 Variovorax sp.
GCACGACCAACAAGAGCTGGCCTGGAGATCTCTGGAAGACCGGCGGCGCGGCGACGTGGCTCGGCGGAACCTACGACGCAAAAACCGGACTGGCCTATTTCGGCACCGGCAACCCGGCGCCTTGGAACAGCCACCTGCGCCAGGGCGACAACCTCTACTCGTGCTCGACCGTCGCCATCGACGTGAAGACGGGCCAGATCAAGTGGAGCTACCAGAGCACGCCCAACGACAGCTGGGACTTCGATGGGGTGAACGAGTTCGTCACCTTCGACATGGACGGAAAACGTGTCGGCGGCAAGGCCGATCGCAACGGCTTCTTCTATGTGAACGATGCAAATACCGGTCAACTCATCAACGCCTTCCCGTTCGTGAAGAAGATCACCTGGGCCAGCGGCATCGACCTGAAGACGGGGCGACCCAACTTCATTGCGGACAACCGCCCGGGCGATCCCACGGCGGGGGCGGATGGCAAGAAGGGCAGTTCAGTGTTCGCGGCTCCTGGCTTCCTCGGCGGCAAGAACCAGATGCCGATGGCCTACAGCCCCGACACCAAGATGTTCTACGTTCCTTCCAACGAATGGGGCATGGACATCTGGAACGAACCGGTTGCCTACAAGAAGGGGGCTGCGTACCTGGGCGCTGGCTTCACCATCAAGCCGCTCAACGAGGACTACATCGGCTCGCTGCGCGCCATCGACCCCAAGACCGGCAAGATGGCCTGGGAAGTCAAGAACAGTGCCCCGCTGTGGGGGGGCGTGCTCACCACGGGTGGCAATCTCGTGTTCTGGGGCACGCCGGAGGGCTACCTGAAGGCGGCGGACGCCAAGACCGGCAAGGTCGTCTGGGAGTTCCAGACCGGCTCCGGCGTCGTCGCCCCGCCCATCACGTGGATGCAGGGCGGCGAGCAGTACGTGAGCGTGGTGTCCGGATGGGGCGGGGCAGTGCCGCTGTGGGGCGGCGAGGTGGCCAAGAAGGTCAATCTGCTGGAACAGGGCGGCATGGTCTGGGTCTTCAAGATTCCTGGCGCCGGGGGCTCGCAGCAACGCACCGCGAAGTCTGGTGGCCCGACCAAAGTTGCCTCGAACTGAAGGCAGGCAAATGCACAACACGACGAATGGCGTGGCCGAAAGCGCCACCAGGAGATCCTTTGTCGGCCGGATGGTGGCGGGCACCTGCGTGGTGTCCCTTGTCCCCGGCCTGGCCCGCGCCGCCACGCATGTCGAGGAGGCCGACGAAACCGCGGTCGCGCTGGGCTACAAGCACGAGACCAAGAAAGCCGACTCGAAAAAATACCCGAAGCATGCGGCCGCGCAGCGCTGCGTCAACTGCGGCTTGTGGCAGGGTGCAGCCACCGACCCGTGGGCGGGCTGCGCCATGTTCGGCCGCAAGCAGGTCGCGGCAGATGGCTGGTGCATGGCATGGGCGCAAAAGCCGGGCTGAGTGCGGCCCTCCGGCGATGGAGCCCGGGGTTCGCCGCAGCTGCCGGGCCGGACGTGCGTCGCCGGCAACCGGCGGCGCCCGAGCCCCTTTGGCTCGAGTGGCTGGCACTGGCCGGCGTCCTCGGCTTTGCGACCTGGCTCATGGGCGCGCGCGGCGTCTGGGCACTGCTGCTGCATTCCGATCCGACAGGCATTACGCTGGTCATCGTGATCGTGTTTGCGGCATCGACCTTGTGGTGTGGTGCGCGCGCATGTGAGTTGCAGCGACAGCACGATGCGCATCGTGCCAGACGCGCCCACGATGGCGATGAGTGGTCTGCCGACTATCTGGACACCATCGCGCACGACCCCGCCCGCGCGGAGGTCGCGCTCGACTTGCTCATGGAACGCACGCATGGCCCGCATGCCACGGCGTGGTGGGTCAATGGCGTGCAACTCAAGCTCGGATTGCTCGGCAAGGTGATTGGCTTCTCGATCCTCGCGCTGGACATCGGTCACATGCAGAGCTTCGATGCGAACCAGTCCCAGGAGCTTTTGCGCAGCCTGACGACCGGTCTGGGCGTCGCGCTCCTCACGACGATGGTCGGTCTGGTCGGCAACATCCTGCTGGGGCTGCAGCTGACACGGCTCGACCGCTATGCCGACCAGCTCGTGGCCGAGATACAGCGCACCGGGCTTGCACGGCGGACGGGCATCGGGGACTGACATGCGCCGTCGCCATGCCCGTCGCGAACTCGAAGTGGATCCGTTCTACGACATGTTGTTCAACATGCTCATCGCGTTCGTCTTCTGTTTCATCGTTGCGCTGCTTGCGATGAACCCGAAAGCGCTCAAGGCGGGAGATATACCGTCGAAGGCCGAGTACCTCATCACTGTCGACTGGCCGGATCGCAACCCGAACGACATCGACACCTGGGTGCAGGATCCGGCCGGCAACCTGGTGTGGTTCCGGCAAAGGGAGGCTGGGCTGATGTACCTCGACCGGGATGACCGCGGTGACGCGAACGCGTCGACGCTGGTGGATGGGCGGCGCATCGTGAGCCCGTTCCGCGAGGAGGTGGTCACGGTGCGCGGCATCGTGCCAGGTGAGTTCACGGTGAACGTGCAGTACTACCAGTCGCGCGATGGCCAGCCAGTCGAGGTCAGGGTGACTGTGACCAGGGTCAATCCGCGCGCGGAAATCGTCTTTCACGGCAAGGTCAGGCTCGCGAGGCCGGGCGACGAAGCAACCGCAGCGCGCTTCACCATCCTGGCCGATGGCAGCGTCGCCAACGTCAACACCTTGCCCAAGAAGCTGGTGCAGCGACTGTGACCTTGACGCTCGTCCTGAGTTTCACCGCGCTGGTGCTGCTCGTTGCCCTCTCGCTGCTTTGGTCGCGTTGGCCGGCATGGCTCAAGGGCCTGCTCGTAGTGAGCGTCACGGCCTTCTACTTTTTCGCCGACGACACCGTGCACAGCATGTGGGGATGGCCGAATCCGGATGGAATGCCGGAGCGCTTCGTGCTGTTGGCAGCAGTGATCGACGAGCCGAACAGCAAGCGGGCCGGCAACCTGTACGTCTGGGTCAACGCGATAGAAGACGGCAAGCCCGCCGCACAGCCTCGCGCCTTCCGCCTGCCATACAGCAAGGATCTGCATTCGCTGTTGAACGACGGCATGAAGAAGGTGCGCGAGGGCGTGACGCAGCTCGGTACGACAGAGCCCAAGGCGCGAAGAGGGGGGCTGGCATGGCTGCGCCCGGGCAATGACGAGACGGCGATCAAGCTGCGCGACCTGCCGGTTCCGCAGCTGCCGGAGAAGTGACGTGCGGCGCGCATGGATCGGCCTCTGTCTTGCCGCTGTTGGCGGCTGCAACCCGGGTGGCCCGTCGGCGCAGTGGTTCCCGCTGGAGGCAGGTCATCGCTGGACGTACCGCGTCGTCACACAGACCGAGGATGGCCTCGTCGAGCGTGAGACGCTCGTCATGCACACGCTGGGCGCTGCCTCGGATGACGCCATCGATGGCGGGCCGGCCTGGCGCCGCCGCAGCGACAGTGGCGTGGACTACTGGTTGCGCACCGACGACACCGGAATCTACCGTGTGGCCATCAAGAGCGATCTCGACGAGACACCCAGGCCCGACAAGCCACTTCGCTTCGTGCTGCGTGCGCCGTTCGTCAAGGGCACGCAATGGCAGGCAACCACCACGAGCTATCTGCTGATGCGCCGCAACGAGTTTCCGCGCGAGATCCGCCACGGACATCAAAACATCCCGATGGCCTTCGAGATCGAGGCCGATGACGAATCGGTCGATGTGCCCGCCGGCCGTTTCGAGCATTGCCTGCGCGTCAAGGGCACGGCGACGCTGCGGCTCTATGCCGACCCCGTGCGCGGATGGCGCGACATGCCCCTTACAAGCACAGAGTGGTACTGCCGCGGAGTCGGGCTGGTGCGGTTGCAGCGTGATGAACCTGCAGAGCGCCTCGCCTACCTGACAGGCGGCACGCGTGCACTTGAACTGGAGTCCTGGAAATGACCGTTCCCGCCAGCGCTCAACCGCGCAACAAAGGCGCATCGCGTCGCCTGCGACCGGCCGAGCTGGATGCGCTCGGCTTGGTGGCTGCGCTCGAATCACTGTGCAGCGACTGGTCGGCGCGTACCAGAACTGCCTGCAGTTTCCAGCACAAGGGAGATCTGGGCCAACTCGCCGTTGCCAGTTTGCTGCTCTGCCAGTCCGTGGCTGTGGTGGCGCAGGAGGGGCGCGAGCTGGGTGAACTTCCTGCCATCTTGGTGGTCGCGTCCACTCCGCTGCCCGGGCTGGACGTTCCACGCGACGAGGTGCCAGCCAACGTACAGACGATCACCGCCAAAGACCTCGATCGCTTCCAGTCACCCGACCTCTCGAACTATCTGTCACGCGCAGTCGGCGGGGTGACGGTGAACGAGACCCAGGGCAATCCATTCCAGCCCGATGTGAACTACCGGGGATTCACTGCATCGCCTTTGCTCGGTACGCCGCAGGGCCTGTCGGTCTTCATGGACGGCGTGCGTCTGAACCAGCCGTTCGGCGACGTGGTGAGTTGGGATTTGGTGCCGCGATCGGCAATTTCCACCGTCATGCTGATGCCCGGCAGCAATCCGCTGTTCGGACTCAACACGCTCGGCGGCGCGCTGGCCATCCAGACCAAGGATGGCCAGCGGAACCCTGGCACCTCCGTCCAGGCAACGGGTGGCTCGTGGGGGCGTGCAGCGGTCGAGTTCGAGACGGGCGGCAGCGACCCGAAGAGCGGTTGGGATTGGTTCGTCACCGGCAACCGATTCCACGAGAAGGGCTGGCGGCTCGATTCGCCTTCGGACGTGAGCCAGCTCTTTGCCAAGGTGGGGCGAACCACGCGCGGCGGGCGAATCTCGCTCACGGCAGCCCTTGCCGATAACGAACTTACGGGCAACGGGGCGCAGGAACTGGGTGCGCTGCGCCGGGACTGGTCCAGTGTGCGTACAGTCCCCGACAAAACGAAGAACAAGGCGGGTCTGCTAAACCTCGCCATGACGCAGGCGCTCGACGACAGATGGACGTTCTCCGGGAACGTGTACTACCGTCGCATCGCGACCCGCACCTTCAACGGCGATGTCAACGACGAGGCTTTCGGCGAGTCGGTGTACCAGCCCGGCGCCGGCGAGCGCGCGGCACTTCGAACCGCCGGTTTCACCGGCTATCCGGCCAGTGGCGCAAGCGCATCCAACACGCCGTTTCCGCAATGGCGCTGTATCGCCAATGCACTGCTCAACAGCGAGCCCAACGAGAAGTGCAGCGGCCTGATCAACCGCACCGAGACAAAGCAAAAGAATTTCGGGCTGGCGGGCCAACTCTCTGCGGAAGCGATGACGGGCAGCGTGGGTCACCTGTTCGTCGCGGGCGCGGCCTACGATGCGAGCCGCGTGCGCTTCGGCCAGGGCACCCAGTTCGGCTACATCAATGCAGACCGCAGTGTGACGCCGGTCTACGGCCCGGGTGCGTTCGCCGATGGCACGCAGGACTCGGAGAACGCGTCCGATGCCCGCGTCGACCTTTCGAGCCGGTCGAGTACCGCCAGCCTCTATGCGACCGACACCCTGGCATTCAATGCACGCACGCACCTGACCATCTCGGGGCGCTACAACCGGACTTCAGTGCGCAACTCCGACGGATTGACCCCGGGCGGTGGGCCGGGCACTCTCGATGGCCGCTACACGTTCAGCCGCTTCAATCCCGCCGTGGGCCTGACGTTCGCAGCCAGCGACGTCGTGACGCTGTATGCCGGTGTCAATCAAGGCAGCCGTGCGCCCACCGCGATCGAGTTGGGTTGTGCCGATCCGGCAAGCCCGTGCAAGCTGCCCAATTCGTTTGCCGGCGATCCGCCACTCAAGAAGGTGGTGACCACGACCTTCGAGGCGGGTCTGCGCGGGCGCGGCCCGTCGGGCCTCGCCTGGAACGTGGGCGTCTTCCGTTCGGACAACCGTGATGAT
This sequence comes from Variovorax sp., assembly GCA_040003555.1. Classification (GTDB taxonomy): domain Bacteria; phylum Pseudomonadota; class Gammaproteobacteria; order Burkholderiales; family Burkholderiaceae_C; genus Variovorax. The sequence goes on from JBDUCH010000018.1 coordinate 5,925, forward strand.
TTGCTCTTCGTGGCCGACGACTCTAGCGGCTTCGGCTACTTCAGGAATTTCGGCAAGACGCGCCGTCAGGGCCTGGAGCTGGGTCTGCAGGCGCAGCCGGCCAGCGGTTTGACACTGGGCGGCAACCTGATGCTGCTCGATGCGACCTATCGCAGTTCCGAGACGGTCGGGGGCGCAGGCAATAGCAGCAATGATCAAGCCATGGCCGGATTTCCGGGCGTCGATGGCAACATCCAGATCAGGCCTGGCGACCGCATCCCCATGCTGCCGCGACAGGTGCTCAAGATCTACGCCGACTATGCGCCGACCGCGCAGTGGCGCATCGGCCTGGACATGGTGGCCTCCAGCGGCGCCAGCCTGCGCGGCAATGAGAACAGCCAACACCGGGCCGATGGCCTGTACTACACAGGCCCGGGCCGCAGCGCCGGATATGCGGTGTTCAACCTCGGCGTCGACTACAAGCCGCGGCCTGGCCTGAAGTTCTTCGTGCAGGTCGCCAATCTCTTCAACCGCAAGTACACAACCGGCGGCCAGCTCGGTACCAACGGCTTCACGCCCGGTGGCGCGTACATCGCGCGCGCGTTGCCGCAGAACGCCAACGGCGACTATCCGGTCAGCCGAGGCAGCCTGATGTCACCTGGCGCGCCGCGCGCGGCGTGGATCGGTCTGCGCTACACGTTCGGTGCCTGAGCGGGATCCGGCTGACGATCGAGGCAGCCTCGCAGGCCGGGCGTTGCGTCCCAGCGGCCCGACTTGTCGACCCAGAGCGCATCGACATTCCACCACCGCGCCAGCGCGCGGGCCTGGCCGGGGCCGCCCACGAAGAACACCTTGGTCAGCGCGTCGGCGAGCGCACCGCTTCGGGCGACAACGGTCACAGCCGAGAGCGCGGTCGGGGAATATCCCGTGTGCGGGTTGAAGATGTGGTGGTGTCGGTGGTCGGCGCTGAAGGTGGTGAGGCTGTCGGCCGACGTGGCGACGCAGCGGCCATCGGTCACCAGGCGCGCGATCAACGTCGCCTGTTCACGAGGATCCGCGATGCCGAGCGTCCATGCGCGACCATCGCTGTTGTGCCCGAGCGGTGCCAGCTCGCCCGCGTCGACGAGGGCGTGCCGGATGCCGTGCGAGGCCAGCGCGGCGCGCACCCGGTCGGCCGCATAGCCTTGGGCAATGCCGTTGAGCGTGACGGCGGTTCCCGGAGTATCGAAGCGAACCCGGCGCGGCGAGACGTCAAGGGCTCGCCAGTCGACCTTGGCGCGTGCGGCGCTGATCTCGCTTGGCAGTGGCAGGCGCCCGGCGCGCTGCGCCGAATCGAACGCGATCCAGAGCGGTTGCACGGTGATATCGAAGGCGCCGTTGCTGTCGCGCGAAACGCCGTGGGCGACGTCCAGTATCTCGACAAGTTCGGCCGGTGGCGAACGCAGCTGCCCCTCGCGGTTCAGGCGCGAGAGTGCGCTGTCGGAATTGAACAGGCTCATGTGTTGCTCGATGCGGCGCAACGTCTCTATGCCTGCATCGAGGCCGCACTCGAGAATGCCGATGTTTTCGTGCGCGGCCTGAATCGAGAGCGTGGTGCCGAACCCCACCAGGAACCGCCGTCGCCAGTGCAGCGCCGTGACGGCCGGCGCAAGGCCGGACAGGCCGGCCAAGGCGCCCAGTCCCAGCGATGCGCGCAACCACTGGCGTCTTTTCATGCTTCGGCTCCTGCCAGTGTCGGCAACGGGCGGATCGCGATCACCCGGTCGCGTTGCCGGGCGATCAGAGGCGCGCATCGCTGCGGGCTGTCATGGATCGCGACGCAGTCCAGGCATTGGAAGCACTCTTCGTAGACGATCGCGCCATCTGGCCGGATAGCCTGGTATTCGCATCGGTGCCGGCAGGTTTGGCAGGGGGTGCCGCATTCGCGCCGTCGCGGGATCCAACGCAGCAGGCGCACCCGGCCCAGCAGCCCGAGGCCGGCGCCGAGGGGGCACAGGTAGCGGCAGAAACCCTTGTAGATGAAGACGTTGAAAAGGAGCAGTCCGGCCGCCCACGCCACGAACGGCCAGGAGCGGACGAAGTTCAGCGTGATGGCGGTTTTGAACGGCTCGATCTCCACCACGCGCTCGGTCCACAGCGGCGACACCACGGCAAGGCCTGCGATACCCGCCAGCACCACATACTTGAGCAGCTTCAGGCGGGCATCGATGTCGCGATGCAGCTTGATCCGTCTGATGCCGGTGATCCGGGCGGCCTCGGCCACCAGTTCCTGCATGGCGCCGAACGGGCAGAGCCAGCCGCAGAATGTGCCGCGCCCCCAAACCACCAGCGTCACTGCAACGAAGGCCCAGAGCGACACGGTCAGCGGGTCGTAGAGGAAGAAGCTCAGATCCCGACGCTCCGCTACGGCCTGAACCATGGCGGTGATGTTGACGATGGACAGTTGTCCCTGCGCGAACCACCCGATAAAGACCAGCGTGAAGATGAGATAGCCCAGCCGGAAACGCGCAAGGCGCGCCGGTGTGGCAACAATCCAGGCTGGTCGGATCAGCACCACCGTCAGCAGCAGCAGTGCACCGGCGAGAACGCCGAGTTCCCACGCTCGCGAGCGCCAGACGCCATGCCAACTCTTGCTGTCCGCCTCTGGCTGCACGACCTGGTCTGCCGGCAGTTGGTAGGGCACCGCGAAGCTGCGGCTGATGCGCTCCGGATACACCATGCCCTTGTCGCGCGTCACGCGCAGCGCAAAGTCGAGTGGACGGGCAGGGTCGAGGCCAGCCGGGCCGATCACGCGGAAGACCTTTGCATCGGCCTGCCGCAGCCCCGCGGGCAGCTTGAGTGGATCGTCGAGGTCGAGGTCGCGCAATTCAAGTGGAAGTTCGCTCTGCTTCAGTGAGAGCCTGTCGGGCACGGCGCCACGCACGAACCTGTCGCCCACGAAGGTGTTGGGGCCGGTGGCGATCACCAGCAGCGCGTGGTCACCCTCGTCGATGCGGCCCAGCAAGTGCTGCCAACCAAAATCCGACAGCAGGTTGCGGCCAACCGCTGGCAGGTTGAGGTAGGTGACGTAGAGATTGGTCACCGAAGCGCCCGATGCACCCTCGATGGGGCGCTCGACGCCACTGCCCTCGAAGGCTTTCTCGATCGTGCCCTGGGCTAGTTGCACATGCTGCACCAGTCCCGTCCGAACCATCGCCTGCCAGTCCATCGGCGCGTAGGTATCGCGCCGCACCCGCGCCACGAGATCGGGATCGCGCCCTGCGGCGTAGCCAAACCTGGCACGCGCGACCCGTAGCGCGGCCGACAGCAAGCTCTGATTCATGATGCGCACCGAGGCGGTGGCTTTCGCCACGCCGTCGATGTAGACGTTGGCACTCCCGCGCTCCTCGCCCCGGTTGGCATTGGAGCCGATCTTGATGTTCTGCTGCAGCGAGAGTCCCTTGTACTGGTCGGCGAACCTGAACAGGGGCACCTCGCCCAGTCCTTCAAGGAACACCGGCTCGTGGTGCGACAGCACGTGGACGTCGAGGAAGGTGCCCTTGGCGTCGAGTGCGACCAGCAGGTTGAACGGCGTTCCGGAGAAGCCCGGAATCGGCGCGAAGTCGATCGACTCGAACACATAGCCAGCCAGCATCGGTGCCGTGACGTCCTGCCTGAAAATCGGCCACACCGGCAGCTGCGCGTCCTTCTCGCCCACGGTGAGAGGCGCCGGGAACGCTTTCTCAAGATCTGCGCGCGTCAAGACGCCTGCACAGGCCGTCGTCGCAGCCGCGATGACCGACGCGACGGCGAGAGCAAGCGTCAATGCCCACCTCGGCATGGCCGTCACACCGGGGCCAGGCCCAGCCGCTCCACGATCAGCTTTTCCGCGGCGTATGCCGCACGCATGCTGCGGCCGTAGTCTGCGGTATCGAGGTAGGCGACCTCCTGGTCGTATTTGCCGAGTTCCGCTATGTGGCGCGCATCAAACAGCGCGGCTTTGAAGGCGTCGTGGAGGCGCCGGACGATCGGCTCGGGAATGCCCCGCGGGCCGGCCAGGCCGTACGGTGACATGGCGACGATGCCATGGCCCAGTTCGCTCATTGTCGGTACGTCGGGCCGGCGCCTGCTGCGCACCGCGCCGAAAGTCGCCAGCAGTCTCAGCCGGCCGGTGTCGACGAAGGGCGCGAAACCATTGGCATTCACGCCGGCCATGAACTGACCGGCCGAGAGGGCAATCAACTGCTCGGCCGCTCCCTTGTAGGGAATGTGCAGGAACGTCAGGCCGCGCCTGGCAAAAAGATCGTCCAGCACGACGTGGGGGGTGGTGCCGATTCCGTTGGTCGCGATGGACAGCTTACCGGGGTGTGCCGCGGCGTAGTCCATCAGATCCGCCACGCTGCGCAACGGACTGGCGGCGGGAACCAGCAGGCCGAAGGTCACGCCACTCACCTGGAGGATCGGCGTGGTATCGCGGATCGGATCCCAGGTGACTTTCTGCATGTGCGGCGCGCGGAACACCGGCTGCGGCATCTGGGCAAGGGTGTAGCCGTCCGGTGCAGCTTGCTGCAGGATCGGCATCGCCAGTGTGCCGCCGGCACCGGCCCGGTTCTCGATGACGATGGGCTGGCCGAGCTCACGGCCCGCCAGTTCGGCCAGCAGCCGAAGCGTGACATCGGTGCCCCCACCGGCCGTCCACGGCACCCACAAGAAAAGATTCCGGCGCGGATATGACGCATCGGCCCGGGTCTGGGCATGAGCCCACGGCGCCGCACCCACGGACGCCATCGATGCGGCCAGACGCAGCAGGCTGCGCCGCGTCGTCATGCGCTGCCCCGCTGCGTGAGTCCGCCGAAGCCACGCTGCGGGTCGTATCCCCAGCAGGCGAGCGTGAAGCAGACCGCCAGCGTTCCGAGGACGATCCAGGGCGCCATTCCCGGGTCTTTGCCATAGAGTGCAAAGCGGATCCATTCCACCGCATGGGTGAACGGGTTGCACTGGGCGACGCGGTACACCCAGGTCGCACCCGATTCCTCGAGTTTCCAGAGCGGGTACAGCGCGGTCGACAGGAAATACATCGGGAAGATGACGAAATTCATCGTCCCTGCGAAATTCTCGAGCTGCCTGACGTACACCGACAGCAGCAGGCCCACAGCCGCCAGCATCAGCGCTGACACGAGTATGGCCAGGATTGCATGCGCCACCGGCAGGGGTGACATCGGCAGGGCGGTTCCCAGCAGCGCCGCCACCGCGAGGAAGGCCAGCACCTGGAGAAAGCTCAGGACGGCCGTTGCGAGCATCTTTGCAAGCAGGAGGAACCAGCGCGGAAGCGGTGCGGTCAGCAGCAGGCGCATCAGGCCCATCTCGCGGTCGTACACCATTGCCAGCGACGACTGCATGCCATTGAAGAGCAGCACCATGCCGATGAGGCCGGGTGCAATGTAGATGTCGTAGGGGATGTAGGTGTCGTAGGGCTCGACGATGGCGACGCCGAACACATTGCGGAATCCGGCCGCAAAGACGGCCAGCCAGAGCACGGGGCGCACGAGCGCCGAGAATAGCCTCGCCTTCTGCTGCCAGAACTTGATCAGTTCCCGCATGACGATGGCGCGTAGCGACTGCACGGCGTGCGCCAGACCTTTGTTCCGGATGCGTCCGCGATTCACGGCGCGCCCTTGCATGGCGACTCGGGTGCATCCGTGCCGAGTGTGTCGAGCACGTTCTTCGCATGCATGATGCCTTCGACCGGAGCGGTGCCGACCACGCTCGCGCCGTCGCTCAGTAGCATGGGCTGGCGTAGCTGGTGATCCCAGGCGCGAAAGCTCAGCTGCACGCCTTTGAAGCCATCCAGGGTGAATCCGGGCTGACTCAAGGTCGCGCTCAGTCTGGCGGCGGTCGGAATTCCGGGTTGCTGCAGCGCAGCCCGCAGCAGGGCTTTGGTGGCGACGTAGGCTGCCCAGTCGAAGCTGGTCATCGGTCGTTGCGCCTGGCGAGCGAAGCGACGTGCGAGTTGTGGCGCGCCGTAGCGTTCAAAATGCGGCGCCCACGCCACCGCTGCCAGGCCTGCGTCACCAACGACCGGGCGAGGCAGCGCAATGCGGTATGGCAGGGTGCGCGCAAACTCGCCGTCGCTGTCGACCACCCAGACCACGTCGTAGTCGCCGCCCACGGCGGGCCTGGTCAGCAGCAACGGGTTCGCCAGCTCGCGCTCGCGCGGATCCGCAGAAAGCCTGAAATTCCTGGCCGCTACCTGCCGCAGGCCATAGCGCTTCAACGCGGCTTGTGCCAGCGCCAGACGGGTGGCGTCCTCGGGGCGGGGCCCGGAGAGCAGGAGTACGCCGGTCCACCTGCGGGCGAGCAGCGCCTGCGCCAGTGCATCGGCCCGCATGCGGTCACTGGGCAGGGTGTGAAACAGGTTGGCGCGGCAGATCGAATGGCGCGCGCCATCCGCGCCTTCGCCGACGTTGATGAGCGTCATCGAGGTGGCGGCGGCGCGACTGATCCAGGCGGCGGGCACGTCCAGCAGGGTGCCGGGTACGCCGGATCTGTCCAGTTCCGCGAGCTGGGATGCGGCGTCATCGGCAGACCGCGCCTCGACGACGCGGACAGCGACCTGAAGGCTGGCGGCTTCCAGCTCAAAGCGGCTCTCATCGATGGCCATGTCCACCGCGTCGCGTGCGCGCCCGCCCGGCTGCCCGGGATAGGCCAGCGCAATGCGTGCCGGCTCCAGCCGCTCGTCGTCTGCCCGCTGCAGGATTCCGATCGTCATCGTGGCCGCGCACGCGACACCCGGAAGCAGCGCGGCGAGCGGGTGCAGGCGCCGCAACCAGCGGAGCGCGAAGTGTGTCCTAGTCATCGATCACCACGGTGTGGGGGACGCGGCCCACGGCCAGCGTCTTGACCGGTTTTGCGGTGGCGGTGTCGACCACCGTCATGTCGTCCGACAACCCGTTGATCACGAACAGCCGGGTTCCATCGCGGCTGGTCGCCACGCCCCATGCGCGCTTGCCGACCAATGCCAACGCGGTGGTCTTGCGCGAGGCCACGTCGACGAAGGCCACGTGGTTGGCACGACCGAGCCCGACGTACATGGTCTTGCCATCACGCGACGGTTCAATGCCAACCGGGGTAATGTCGGCCGGCCGCATGCCCTTGACCTGGAAGACGAGGGTGGTCAGTACCTGGAGTCCGGCGGTCGAGATGACGGTCACGCTGCTGCCGAGTTCGTTCGTCACCCAGAGTTCGCCGCCATCGGGCGTGAAGGCGAAGCGCCGGGGCCGCTGCCCGACAGCAATGTTCTTGATCACTTTGAGCGTGGCCGTATCGACCACATGAACCATGTTCGCGACCTCGGAAGTCACGTACACGCGCCTGCCGTCGGCGGAGACCTTGACGCCTTCGGGTTCCTTGCCGACCGGAATGCTCTTGACGAGTCTCCGGGCGGAAAGATCGAACACGTTGAGCGTGCCGTCATCCTCGGCAGACACGTAGGCGGTCTTGCCGTCGGCCGAAAGGTCGAATACTTCGGGGTCGTCGCCGAAAGGCATGCTGCCCACCGACTTCCGGGTGGCGAGGTCGATGATTTCGGTCCGTCCGGAGTCGCTGCATGCGACCATCAGTTGCGTGTCGCCGTTGAACCGCTGCATGTGGCGCGGACGCTTGCAGGTCGGAATGACCTCCACGACGGCCAATGTCTTCAGGTCGACGACCGTGATGGCGTTGTCCTTCTCGCTCGAGACGAAGGCCAGTTGGCGATCCGCGGCCGTCGCCGGCAGTGTGGCCAGTGCGGCCAGTGCGCAGTTCAGCGCAAACAGTGCAGGGATGAGGCGTGTCATGCAGTCTTGTCTCGTGGAATCATCGGGTTCGAGGAAACGGCTATCGCGTGGCGTTCAGGAAAGCCTCCTCGAGCGTTGCGCCGCCGAGCGTGACCGTCACGTCGGACGGCGAACCGCTCGCCAGCAGTCGGCCGCGATGCAGTACCACCACGCGGTCGGCGTGATCCGCCTCCGCCACCAAGTGCGTGGCCCACAGCACGGTGACGCCACGCTGGCGCACTTCCTCGTGCAGGCCTTCGACGAGGTCGCGACGCGACTTCGGGTCGAGGCCGACTGTCGCCTCGTCCATGAGCAGAAGATCGGGGCGATGCAGCAGTGCGCGCACCAGTTCGACCTTGCGCCGGTTGCCGCCGGACAACTCGCGCACGCTGCGCTGCAGATCGGCCAGGAGGCCGAAGCGCGCCGCCTCGAAGGCGATGCGTTCGCGTGCTTCATGGGCGGGCAGGCCCTGGAGATCGGCATGGAACTGCAGGTTGCGCGCGATGCTCAGGTCGAGGTCGAGCGACTGCTGCTGGAACACGACCCCGATGTGCGCCAGTGCGCGCCGTGAATCTGTGCGCATCGACAGTCCAGCCACCTTCACGTCGCCTTCGTCCGCCGCGAAGAGGCCTGTCAATACCTGGAACAGCGTTGATTTGCCCGCGCCGTTCGGCCCGAGCAGCACGACGAAGCCGCCGCGCGCGACCGAGAGGGTCAGCGCATCGAGCGCAACCCGCGCGCCGTAGCGCTGCGTCAGACCCCGGATTTTCAGCATGGCAAGGGATCCCCGCTGCTGCAGGCCAGCGAGTTTTCGTGGCTGCGGTAGACAAGATCCCCGCCGCGCCGGGCACCGGGGACGAAGCGCATCGGCTGTGCCTTCGGCGGTGCGCTGCAAGCCTGGTCGAGCATGCCGTCGATGCGGCTGCGGTGCTCGCTCTTCGGACAGACCGGATCGGTTGCAGCCGCGTCACCGGTGACGAGAAAAGCCTGGCAACGACAGCCACCGAAGTCGTGGTGCCGCTCGTCGCAGTCGCCGCAGGTCGTGTTCATCCAGGCCTGTCCGCGGTAGCGGTTGAACGCCTCGCTATGGAACCAGGCATCGCCGACCGAGACCGATCGAAGATCGGGAAGCGCCGGTCCGGGCAGCATGCGCGCGCTGTGGCAGGGCATGGCCACACCATCCGGCGCAACGACCATGAAAACCGCACCCCAACCTGCCATGCATGGCTTGGGCTTGGCGTCCGCGTAGTCAGGCGAGACCCACAGCACCTTCATGCGGCTTCCCAACCGTTCGCGATGAACCTGCACGATGGCTTCCGCATCGCGCAGCGCCTGAACGGTCGGCATCAGGGCGGCACGGTTGAGCCAGGCCCAGCCGTAGTACTGCGTGTTGGCCAGTTCAAGGTAGTCCGCTCCCATTCGCTCGGCCATGTCGATGATGCGATCGACGTGCGCCAGGTTGTACCGGTGCATGACGCAGTTCAGCACCATCGGATAGCCTGCCGCCTTGATGATGGCCGCGACCCTGGACTTCAGGTCGAACGTCCGGGTCGAGCTGATGAAGTCGTTGAGTTCGCGGGTCGAATCCTGGAACGACAGTTGAATGTGGTCGAGGCCGGCGTCCTTCAGGGCCAGCGCACGCGATGCAGTCAGGCCGACGCCGGACGTGATGAGGTTCGTGTAGAAGCCCAGTCCGCGGGCGTGCGCAACCAGTTCCTCCAGGTCATCGCGCAACAGCGGCTCTCCACCCGAGAAGCCGAGTTGCACCGCGCCGAGGGCTCGTGCCTCGCCGAGTAGCCGCTTCCAGGTCGCGGTGTCGAGCTCCTCGTCATGGCGCGCGAAGTCGATGGGGTTGGAGCAGAACACGCAGTGCAGCGGACAGCGGTAGGTCAGTTCGGCCAGCAGCCAGAAAGGCGGCCGGACTGCGCCGTGATCGGTCGTCGACTTCACGCGTGCCCCGAATGCAGCCAGCCGCTCTGCAGCGCCTGGCTCAGGAAGACGACGACATCGTCGTGCAGCGGCGTCTGCGCGAACGCGAGTTCAAGTTCGGCGACGATCTCGTCCACCGTGCGACGCCCGTCGCAGCGCCTCAGGATCTCCGCCGCGGGCGCATTGAGCCGCACCATACCTTCCGGGTAGAGCAGCACCCAACCGTCCTGTGCAGGCTCGAACTGCATTCTGAACAGATTCGAGATGCGGGGGCGCGCGTCGGGGGTGATCATGGTCGCAGGGCCGGTGGCATGTCGTCCGGGAAGCCGGCCTCGATCGCGTCGAGCATCGACCAAAGAATGTCCAGCTTGAAGTTCAGGATGTCGATGGCGCGCTCCTGCCGTTCCCGGGTTGTGCACCAGCGCCGTGCCACTTCCAGCCCATGCTCCACATCACGCGTTGCCAGCGGAATGCGGCTGCGGAAGTAGGCGAGACCATCGGCTGAGATCCAGGGGTAGAAGCCAGGCCAGCCCGCCAGCCGGTCGGCATGGATCTTCGGCGCGAACATCTCGGTGAGCGACGAGATGGCGGCTTCTTCCCACGGACGCTGTCGTGCGAAGTTGACGTAGGCATCGACAGCGAAGCGCACGCCGGGCTGCACGTACCGGTGCGCCCACAGATCGGGCAGATCGAGGCCGACCGCCTGCGCGAGCCGGCCCCATGCCTCGATACCACCGGCGTCGTCGCCGGTGAAAGCGTCACGCCCGTCATGGTCGAGCATGCGCAATATCCAGCGGCGACGTTCCGCACGATCGGTGCAGTTGGACATCACAGCCGCATCCTTTTGCGGGATGTTGACCTGGTAGTAAAAGCGGTTGGCCACCCACGCACGCACCTGGAAGGGCTGGAGCTCCCCGCGGTTGAGGCGCAGGTTGAAGCGGTGGTGGATGTGGTAGCGCGACTCGAGCCCACGCAGACGCGCTTCGAACTGGTCGAAAGTCCACAGTCTGCGCGGCTCCATGACAGCGGCCGTGTGAGGGGTAGCTCCCTGGACGGGCGTCACGACTTCGGCGGTCACAGCGTGATCTCCATACCGTCGTATGCCACCTCGATGCCGTGGCTGTCCAGCACGCGGCGCTGCTCGCTGCCTTCGTCGAGGATTGGATTGCTGTTGTTGATGTGGATCAACACCTTGCGTCGTGCGTCGGTGGCAAGCATCACGTCGACCATGCCGATGCGCGCGTCGGTGCCGATCTGTGGCAGGTGGCCCATTTCGCTTGCCGTTTTCCGGCTGAGGCCGGCGTGCCGCATTTCGTCCTCGAGCCAGAAGGTGCCGTCGACGAGCAGGCAGTCGGCATCGCACATCCATTGCCGTTCGTGTTCGCCGACCTCTGCCAGACCCGGTGAGTAAAAGAGCCTGCCGCCATGCTTGAGATCCTCTATCAGAAGTGCGATGTTGTCGCCGACGTTTTGTTCGCGGCGGTGCGGGGAGTAGGGCGGCGCTTTGCCCGGAATCGCGACGGCGGTGAATCGCAGGAGCGGAAACCCTGAAACGAAAAATGGCGCGCTTGTCTGCGTGCCCGCGACCGGCAGCATGTGCCAGCGGGTACCGCAGTAGTGCTCCAGCACGCTCAGCACAGGGAACACGGTGGTCAGGTCTTCAAAGACGCAGGGCGTCGCGTACACGTCGATGCACGGCCCTTCGCGCAGGCCCAGTAGGCCGGTCACATGATCGATCTGCGCATCCATCAGCACAACCGCCTTGATAGGCGTGTCGCGCACGCCATGGCGGGGATGAAGCTGCGGATGATTGCGGATCTGCTGGCCGATGTCCGGCGATGCGTTGAGCAATACCCACGACTCACCGTCGGCCGACACCGCGATCGAGCTCTGGGTGCGCGCGTGGGCCGTCAGATCGCCATGCCGCTGGCCGGCGCACATGCGACAGTTGCAGTTCCATTGCGGAAAGCCGCCACCGGCGCCCGATCCGAGTACAAGAATTTTCATGGGGGAGTGCATTCGCACTGGCGGCAGTGCAGCCAACGGCCGCGCTGCCGCCAGATTTCTGTTGTTCAGCGATTCGAGATGTACATCGTGATCTCGAAGCCGAAGCGCATGTCTTCAAACGCGGGTTGCGACCATTGCATGGAGTCTCCTTGGGGCATTACGGTCCGGGCGGAATTGCCCAACTGGACCGCTCATGTTCCGCAAATCGCATGCCCGCAGCGAACGGGTTCGGGATCCGGAAAAAGACTGGGGATTGCCCTTAGGAGGAGGGCGTGATAGGAGATTGGGGAGGTCTCAGCAGGACGGTGGCACAGCCTGCGGCGTGGCGTTGCTCCAGCGTGGTACAGCGTCGTGCGACGCTGGCACAGGGGATTCCCTCAGGCGTCCTTGCCCCATTTGAGCTTGCGATAGATCGTGTTGCGACTGATGCCCAGCCGCTTCGAGGCCACCGAGATATTGCCGTTGGCGGTTTCCAGTGCATTGCGGATCATGTCGATTTCGGCTTCGCCCAAGGTGCGCGGTGCAGCGGCGAGCGGCGGCGCAGCGATTTCGGCTTCGTCCCCTTCAACGGGATCGATCTGTGCCGGTACTGCGGCCGCGCTGCTGTCGCTGGACGGTGGACGGTTCGATGGCTGCTGCACCGGCGACTCGCACGAAATCGCCTCGACAGCGACTGGCCTCGCGCGCCGCGCATCCTCGAGGAAGTCATCAGACAAGTGTTCTTCCTGGATCATGGCTTCACCGGCAGCCATCACGGCAGCAGTGCGCAGGACGTTTGCCAGCTGACGCACGTTGCCTGGCCAGGCGTAGGCGTTGAAGAGTGACATGACCGGCGCGCTGATCTCCGGCGTCGAGTGAGGACATTCGGCAAGAAGGATCCGCCTTGCCACCACGCCCAGATCGCAGCGCTCGCGCAATGCGGGCAGCTTCACTACAAGGCCGTTCAGACGGTAGTAGAGATCCTCGCGGAACGTGCCGCCGCTGATCATGTCGCGCAGATTGCGGTGAGTGGCACCGATCACGGCGATGTCAACGGGAATGGATTTGAGACTGCCCAGCGGCGTCACGTTGCGCTCCTGCAGCACCCGCAGCAGCCGGGCCTGCAGCGGCAGCGGCATGTCGCCGATCTCATCGAGAAAGAGCGTGCCGCCGTTGGCCTGCACGATACGGCCCACAGCGCCCTTGCGCCGCGCACCCGTGAAGGCGCCATCTTCGTAGCCGAACAGCTCGGCCTCGATCAGCGATTCCGGGATCGATGCGCAGTTGACCGCCACGAAGGGTTGCTTGGCCCGGTTGGAATCCTGGTGCACGGCGCGCGCGAGGAGCTCCTTGCCGGTGCCCGTCTCGCCCAGAATCAGCAAAGGGATGTCCCGATTCAGCACGCGCTGCACCTTCTGGACGAGGGCGCTGATCTGGGGGGCGCCGGTATTGAGGTAGTGAAGTCCGGAGAAAAGTGTGCCGTGCGCGGAATGGGCGGTGTCGCCAGCGAGCGAACTGGAGCTCGTGCTGCCGTTGGCGACGGCGCCTGGCCGGTCATTGACGACCACGTCCGTGGCGGCATGCGAAAGCTGGGACCCCAGCGCCATCGGTCGCTGCGGGCCGTTGAATCGCGCGTTCAGGTAGAACTTCCTTCCGTTGGCCAGGTTCACCGTCATCGGCGCCGGCAAGGGGCCGCGGAAGTGGTCGAACACGGTGGGTACGGTGGCCCCGAACAGGCTGGTGAGGCTGTGCATCCGCAAGGCGGCGCTGCTCAAGTCAAGCTGGTCGAGCGCGCTGCGGTTGGCCCCGAGAATCTTGCCATCGGCGCCGACAACGATGATTCCCTCGAGCAGCGTGCCGATGAACTCGACGCGCGAGTGGAAGTGAAGCCTCAGGCGATTGCCATAGTCGTCGGACAACCACTGGTTTTCGATCATGCGCGCGGACATCCGCACAAGACCCATGGTGTGCTGGTGGTACGAGCGCTGATCGCCGGTCACGTCGAGCACACCGAGCATGTTGCCGCGCGGATCGAAGATTGGTGCCGCAGAACAGGTGAGGAAGTGATTGGCGTGAATAAAGTGCTCGCCACCATTGACTACCGTGGGTGCTTCTTCGAAGAGCGCCGTTCCGATCGCATTGGTGCCCTTGGAATGCTCGGCCCAGTTCGCGCCCGGGGCCAGCGCGATCTTGTCGGCCCGCTGAAGAAACTTGGCGTCGCCGACCGAATGCAGGATGGTGCCCGACACGTCGGCGAGCACGATCATGCTTTCGGTGTCGACGATCTGTTCGAACAGCATTTCCATGACCGGCGCGGCATGGGTAAAAAGGCGCTGGTTGCGCTCGCGTGCGACGGTGAGGTCGCTACGCATCAGGGGCCCGGAATCGGGTCGCTCCGCTCGAGTCAGCCCGAACGCCGAGCATCGCTGATGCCATTGCTCGATCAACTCAGTGCGCGCGGGTTCCTGGGCGAAAGACTGCGCAGCGGGTGTCGTCCAGCTGCGCGCCAAGGCACGTTGGGGGGTATTCATCGTTCTGTCTCCTCTGCTTCTGGGCGAGCAGGTCTTCTCGATCGTTCACACGCTTTCGTCGCCGGATCGCCATCGTGTTCCGTTTTGGTACAGCAGATGCCGGTCCCCTCTGTCTCTTGTCGTCTTATAGACGTCAAGGATGCCACACCCTGGGCAATTCACGCAATTTGTGTTCCCGCCTGCAACAAGTCGACGTGGCATAGCGTTTGCGAATCCTGTGATGTTTCAACTTCAAGATGACGGAGACTGACATGAACAATTTGGATGCACGGGCTGCGCGAACCGCGCGCGCGGCGAGCATGCTGATCGCCACCGCGATTTCGCTGGTGGTGGTTGCTACCCCCGCCTGGTCGCACGGGGACGTTACGCCCCAAGCCGTGGACACCGCAGGACTGCCCAATCTCGGCAAGGACTGGCGCCCCGAGAATCCGTTCCGCGCCAATACCGCCGCCGTCAAGATCGGAACCTCGGCTTACAACCAGAACTGCGCCCGCTGCCACGGCATCGAAGCGATCTCCGGTGGCATCGCGCCCGACCTGCGCAAGATCGACAACGACTGCGCTTCCCTGAAGGATGCCCCCAAGAAAGCGGCCTGCATCAAGGAGATGGATGACTACTATCTCAGTACCGTGCGGCATGGGCGCACCCGCAATGGCGCCGTCTACATGCCGCCCTTCGAGGGAGTGATGAGTCAGGAGGCGATTTGGTCCATCAAGGCGTATCTTGAGACCCGGCGCGACAAGCCCCTGTAGGAGCCGAAGATGCAACACTTCAATCCATCCCGCCGGGATTGCTTGCGCTGGGCCGGGGCCGCGGCGCTTGCGGGGGCTGTGGGCGCATCGAGCGCTGCGTCCCTGAACCGCATCCGTGAGCGTGGCAGCCTCGTCGTCGCCCTCTACAAAGACATGCCCCCGTTCCAGGTTGATGGCAAAGGCATCGATGTCGAGATCGCGAAGGCGCTGGCGGATTCGCTGGGCGTCAAGCTGTCGATGCTGCCTTTCAATGCCGACGAGAACATGGGCGACGACCTGCGCAACATGGTCTGGCGCGGCCACTACCTGGGCTTCGGGCCGGCCGACGTGCTCATGCATGTCCCGGTCGACAAGCCGCTCATTGACGCCACTCCGCAGGCCACCATTTTTGCGCCGTACTATCGCGAGCGCGTGGTGCTGGCACGCCAGATCGACCGTCTCCCGCAGCTCGACACCTTGTCTGCACTTGGCGATGCAAAGGTCGCCGTTCCTGGGCAGACACTCGCGGGCTGGTTGATGATCGGCGCCGACAGCGGCGCCTATCGCAACCAGCTGATCACACAGTGGAAAGACGGAACCGAGGCATCTCGGGCCCTGCAGCGGGGCGAGGTGGCAGCCGCGGCGGGTCTTGCGTCGGAAATGGAGTCGGTGCTTCGCGGCGATCCGCGTTTTGCCATCGGATCGCTGCCTTCGCCGCGCGCCCAGCGCAATGGCTGGGCGGTGGGCATGGCCGTCAAGAGCGATGCGACCGATCTGGCGCAAGCCCTTCAGGCCAGCGTCAACCAACTGGCCAGCAGTGGCGGCCTGCACAAGATGTTCGAGGCAGGCAACGTGGCGTGGTCAGCACCTTGACGTCGAAAGGTCGGTCTAGAACCGGCCCTGTGCCTGAAGTGCTTCCCACTCCCCGTCGTCGAACAGCCTTGAGCGCGTGAGAAAGCGCAGTCCGGTCGGGCGCTCCAGCGAGAACATGCCACCGTTGCCAGGCACGGCATCGATGATCAGGTGCGTGTGCTGCCAGTAGCCGAACTGCGATCGGCTCATGTAGAACGGAGTGCCGGCGATCTCACCAAGACAGATGTCGGCTTCGGCGGTGATGAACTCACCCAGCGCAAAGCACATTGGCGCGCTCCCGTCGCAGCAGCCACCTGACTGGTGGAACATCAGGGGACCGTGATCCGCACGCAAGCGCTCGATGAGCGCTTGCGCGGATGGCGTCGCGGACACCCGGCTCACAACCGCTGGCGCGGCGGATTCGGACAGTCGATCGGACGACATGATGCTGTGGATCAGAAGAAGCCCAGTTTGTTGGGGCTGTAGCTCACGAGCAGGTTCTTGGTCTGCTGGTAGTGATCGAGCATCATCTTGTGGTTCTCGCGGCCGATGCCCGATTGCTTGTAGCCGCCGAAGGCCGCGTGCGCGGGGTATTGGTGGTAGCAGTTGGTCCAGACGCGGCCGGCCTGGATGCCACGCCCCATGCGGAAAGCGCGATTGGCATCGCGACACCAGACGCCGGCGCCGAGCCCGTACAGCGTGTCGTTGGCGATCTCGAGCGCTTCTTCTTCGGTCTTGAAGGTCGTCACCGAGAGCACCGGGCCGAAGATCTCTTCCTGGAAGATGCGCATCTTGTTGTGACCCTTGAACACGGTCGGCTGGATGTAGTAGCCGGTCGCAAGTTCGCCCGTCTTCACGTTGCGCGCGCCGCCAGTCAGGCATTGGGCGCCTTCCTGCTTGCCGAGGTCGATGTACGACAGGATCTTTTCCATCTGCTCCTGCGAGGCCTGTGCGCCCAGCATGGTCGAGGTGTCGAGCGGGTGGCCCTGGGTGATGGCTTCGACCCGCTTGATGGCGCGCTCCATGAATCGGTCATAGATCGATTCCTGGATCAGCGCGCGGCTCGGGCAAGTGCAGACCTCGCCCTGGTTCAGCGCGAACATCGCAAACCCTTCCAGTGCCTTGTCGAAGAAGGCGTCATCGGCCGAGAGCACATCCTCGAAGAAGATGTTGGGCGACTTGCCGCCAAGCTCGAGCGTGACCGGAAT
This sequence comes from Variovorax sp., assembly GCA_040003555.1. Classification (GTDB taxonomy): domain Bacteria; phylum Pseudomonadota; class Gammaproteobacteria; order Burkholderiales; family Burkholderiaceae_C; genus Variovorax. The sequence continues at coordinate 22,934 of JBDUCH010000018.1, forward strand.
GAGATTCTGGCTCGCATACTGCGAGATCAGTCGTCCCGTGGTTGTTTCGCCGGTGAACGCAATTTTGGCGATGCGACTGCTCGACGCGAGCGGCTTGCCGGCCTCGAGTCCAAAACCATTCACCACGTTCAGAACGCCCGGCGGCAGGAGATCGCCAATGATCTCCATCAGCACAAGAATCGAGGCGGGCGTCTGCTCCGCCGGCTTCAGCACGACGCAATTGCCTGCAGCCAAGGCAGGTGCGAGCTTCCAAACCGCCATCAGGATCGGGAAGTTCCACGGAATGATCTGGCCGACCACGCCGAGCGGCTCATGGAAGTGGTACGCATAGGTCTCATGGTCGATCTCGCTGATGCCGCCTTCCTGCGAGCGGATGCAGGAAGCGAAATAGCGGAAATGGTCAATCGCCAACGGCATATCGGCCGCCATGGTTTCGCGCAGCGGCTTGCCATTGTCGAGGGTCTCTGCGACCGCGAGCGTCTGGAGGTTCTGCTCCATGCGGTCGGCGATCTTCTGGAGGATGTTGGCGCGCTCGGTGGTAGAGGTGAGGGCCCAGGCGGCCTTCGCTTTGTGTGCGGCGTCCAGTGCAGCTTCGATGTCCTTTGCGTTCGAGCGCGGGATGCTCGTGAAGGTCTTGCCCGTGACCGGGGTCAAGTTGTCGAAGTACTGGCCGTCGATGGGCGCCACCCACTGGCCGCCGATGTAGTTGCCGTATTGCTTCTTGAAAGGGTTCGCGATACCGAGGTTGCGCATTTCAGCCATGTCCATGAAATCATCTCCGTTGAAGTTGAGGAAAGAATCGCACGCACTTCTTCGCAATCGACGGGCCAACTCGTGCCAGCGCGCTTCGGGAGATGCAAGTGGTTGTCGGGTAAAGGTTTTTGCGGTTGTCGCGCCGTGCCGGTACTGTGGCTGCGCCGCGGCCGGTCTGTGCCGTTGCGGAGCAACTGCTACAGGATGAACCACGTGAACACTGCGAGGGACACGTTGCAGCGGCGCCAAGCGATGGCACCGAACTTGCGGATTCCCTGCATACAAATGGAAAGAAGTCGAGGCCGCGCCGCAATGAGCACGAACAACGCAACCACCAACATCGAATCGGTTCTGGTCGAGAACCGAGTGTTCCCGCCCGACGCGCGCGCCT
>JBDUCH010000212.1:0-7272 GCA_040003555.1 Variovorax sp.
TGTGTTCTCCGGCCGACCTCGAAACTGCGGTGACGCGCGGCCTCGGCTACCCGCATGGCCCGCTTGCAATGGGCAACCTGTACGGCCCGACCAACATGCTCGAAGTGCTTTTCAACCTGCAGACCGTCTACGGCGATCCGCGTTATCGCCCCAGTCCCTGGTTGCGCCGCCGCGGCGCGCTGGGCCTCAGCCTGATGCACGAAGAAGAAGCATGACCGCAGAACTCAAGAGCCGCACCGAAGGCCAGACCATGGTGCTGACACTGGCCAATCTATCGCAGCGCAACGCGCTCGGCCCCGAGATGTACGCAGCCGGCATCGAGGCGCTGAACGGCGCCGAGAACAGCAACGACGTGCGCAACGTGGTGATCGTGGGCGATGGCGCCTGGTTCAGCGCGGGCGGATCGCTGCAGCGCCTGGCCGCGAACCGCGAGCGCGAGCCAGCGGCGCAGGCCGAGAGCATCGACGGGCTGCACAACTGGATCGATTCGATTCGCGCCTTTCCGAAGCCGGTGATCGCCGCGGTCGAAGGCGCAGCTGCAGGAGCGGGCTTTTCCCTCGCGCTGGCCTGCGATTTCGTGATCGCGGCACGCGATGCAGTGTTCGCCGCGTCGTACAGCAACATCGCGCTGTCGCCTGACGGCGGTCTCAGCTGGCAGCTTGCGCAGGCGTTGCCGCGCCAGCTCGCCAGCGAATGGCTGATGGGCGGCGAACGCATCGCTGCACCGCGCCTGCATGCGCTCGGATTGGTCAATCAACTGACCGAGCCAGGTCAGGCGCTGCAGGGTGCGCTCACACTGGCCGCCACGCTTGCATGCCGTGCGCCCAATTCGCTGGCGAGCATCAAGGAACTGCTCAACGACGCCCGTGGCGCCACGTTGGCAGCCCATCTCACGCAGGAGCGCGACCACTTCGTGCGCAACCTGCACCATGCAAATGCCGGCATCGGCATCGCGGCATTTCTCGCCAAGACGCCGCCGCGCTACGAGTAGCGCCGGGTCGCGCCAGCGACATCCCTCACCCCTTTCAGTCTCCGACAGGACAGAACAATGGACGACCCCATTCTTACCATCGAAGAACGAGAAGCGATCAATGCCGGTCGCTGGTTCTCTTCACTTTCCCCATCACTTCGCCACGACATCCTCCGATGTGCTTTTGTCAAACGCTACAAGGACGGCGACCTGCTGTGCGCACGCGGCGACCCGCCCGAGCAGTGGATCGCCTGTGCCAAGGGCGCCGTGCGCGTGAGCTCGACGGCGGTGTCGGGCAAGCAGGTCACGCTGACATACGTGGAGCCGGGGATATGGTTCGGCGACGTGGCGATGTTCGACGGCGAGCGCCGCACGCACGATGCCTATGCGCATGGCGACACCACCACGCTCAACGTGGCGCGCGCCGACTTCCAGAAGATCCTGGCTGCGCACGTGGAGCTCTACGAGGCCCTCATGCGCCTGCAGGCACGGCGCATCCGCACGCTGTTCGGGTTGGTGGAAGACCTCAACACCCTGCCCTTGCGGGCGCGACTGGCCAAGCAGCTGATTCACCTGGTGCGCAGCTACGGCGTACCGAACCTTGCCGACGGCAGCCAGATGCGCATCGGCCTGCATCTGGCGCAGGAAGAACTGGCACAACTGCTCGGCGCCTCGCGCCAGCGCGTGAACCAGGAGCTCAAGGCGATGGAGCGCGAGAACGCGATCCGCATCGAGCCGGCCGGCCTGGTGGTGCTGGATCGCGCTGCTCTCATGCGCATTTCGGAAGCAGACATCTGACATGACGGATTTCCAGAACTTCGTCGGCACGCGTGCCGTTTCGCCGCAGCATGCCTTCGACATCGAGGCGCTGACGGCCTGGCTTGAACTGCACCTTGATGGCTTCAACGGCCCGTTGACGGTCGAGATGTTCAAGGGCGGGCAATCGAACCCGACCTACAAGCTCGTCACGCCGGCCCGGAGCTATGTGATGCGCGCCAAGCCCGGCCCGGTTGCCAAGCTGCTGCCGTCAGCCCATGCGATCGAGCGCGAGTTCAAGGTGATGAGCGGCCTCGCCGGCACCGACGTACCGGTGCCGCAAATGCATTGCCTGTGCACCGACGAAAGCATCATCGGCCGCGCCTTCTATGTGATGGAGTTCATGGCCGGCCGCGTGCTGTGGGATCAGTCGCTCCCCGGCATGACCAACGCCGAACGCAGTGCCATCTACGACGAGATGAACCGCGTCATTTCGGCGTTGCACACGGTGAAGTTCGCCGAGCGGGGCCTGACCGACTACGGCAAGCCCGGCAACTACTTCGAGCGCCAGGTCGGCCGCTGGAGCAAGCAATACCTGGCCTCGATCACGCATCCGATTCCGGAGATGGACAAGCTCATGGAATGGCTGCCCGCACACATGCCGGCCAGCGCGCGCGACGAGCGCATGGTGTCGATCGTGCATGGCGACTACCGCCTGGACAACCTGATGTTCCACGCCACCGAGCCGCGCGCTATCGCCGTGCTCGACTGGGAGCTCTCAACGCTGGGCCACCCGCTGGCCGACTTCAGCTACCACTGCATGTCGTGGCATATCTCACCGGGCGTGTTCCGTGGCATCGGCGGGCTTGACCACAAGAGCCTGGGCATCCCGACCGAGAGCGAATACATCCGCAAGTACTGCGAACGCACCGGACTCACCACACCCAAGGCGCTGGCGCCCGACTGGAACTTCTACCAGGCCTACAACCTGTTCCGCATGGCCGCGATCCTGCAGGGCATCGCCAAGCGCGTCGAGGCCGGCACAGCATCGAGCGAGCAAGCTGTGGCCTCCGGGCGCGGCGCAAGGCCCATGGCCGAAATGGCCTGGGCCTTCGCGCAGCGCGCCTGACCCATTTACCCCAAGGAGACACCAGATGGATTTCGAATATTCGGCCAAGACGAAGGATCTGCAGAAACGTGTGGGTGCTTTCATGCAAGAGCATATCTACCCGGCGGAACGCGAGTACGCCGCCGAGATGGCCGCCAACACCGCAGCAGGCAAACGCTGGAGCGCGCTCAAGACTGTCGAGAAGGTCAAGGAAAAGGCCAAGGCCCAGGGCCTCTGGAACCTGTTCCTGCCGGTCGACAGCGCCTCGGCCTCGGGCTACGAGGGCGCTGGCCTCACGAACCAGGAATACGCGCCGCTGGCCGAGATCATGGGCGCGGTGCCATGGGCCAGCGAAGCGTTCAACTGCTCGGCACCTGACACCGGCAACATGGAAACCATCGCGCGCTACGGCTCGGAGGACATCAAGGCCCGCTGGCTCAAGCCGCTGCTGGAAGGCCAGATCCGATCCTCCTTCGCCATGACTGAACCCGACGTCGCGTCGAGCGATGCGACCAACATCGCGACGCGCATCGAACGCGACGGCAACGAGTATGTGATCAACGGCCACAAGTGGTGGATCTCCGGCGCGGCCGACCCGCGTTGCGCGGTTTACATCACCATGGGCAAGAGCGACCCCGACGCCCCCAAGCACTCGCAACAGAGCATGGTGATCGTGCCGGCCGATGCCAAGGGCATCCGCATCGTGCGTCCGCTCAATGTGATGGGCTATGACGATGCGCCGCACGGCCACGTCGAGATGTATTTCGAGAACGTGCGCGTTCCTGTCGACAACATCCTGCTCGGCGAAGGCCGTGGCTTCGAGATCGCCCAGGGTCGCCTCGGCCCGGGACGCATCCACCACTGCATGCGCCTGATCGGCCTGGCCGAGCGCGCGCTCGAACTGATGTGCAAGCGTGCCTCCTCGCGCGTGGCCTTCGGCAAGAGCGTCGCCTCGCAGACAGTGACGCAGGAACGCATCGCCGAAGCGCGCTGCAAGATCGACATGGCGCGCCTGCTCACGCTCAAGGCCGCCTGGCTGATGGACGTGGCCGGCAACAAGGTCGCCAAGAACGAGATCGCGATGATCAAGGTGGTCGCGCCCTCCATGGCCTGCCAGGTGATCGACTGGGCAATACAGGTGCATGGCGGTGGCGGCATGTGCGACGACTTCCCGCTGGCCTATGCCTACGCCAATGCTCGCACCTTGCGTTTTGCCGACGGTCCGGACGAGGTGCACCGTAACGCGATCGCCAAATGGGAGCTGGGCAAGTACTCGGCCGACAAGCGCGATAGCGAGCCGCCTGTCACCCGCTTCTGATCGGCACTCTTCATCGGCTGTCCCTTTGGACAGCCGCTGCCGCCCGCGCCACAGGCGCCGGCGGCATTTTTTTCTATAGCTTTTTCTGCAGGAAGAGTGCCGAGCCAAAGGCCGGGTCGAGCTGGTAGGCGGCGAAGCCTTCGCGCTCGTAGGCACGCAGCGCACTCGCATTGCCCGACAACACCTCGAGCGTGAGCTTGCAGGCGCCGCGCGCCCTCGCCTCCTGTTCGACACGCCCGAACATGCGCTGCGCGAGGCGCTGGCCGCGGTGGCTGGCCAGCACCACGACATCGTGCACGTTCACGAGCGGGCGGCAGGCGAAGGTCGAAAAGCCCTCGATGCAGTTGACCAGTCCGACCGGCACATCGCTGTCGACTGCCAGCACGCTGTAGGCCTGCGGCCGTCGGGCGAGTTCGGCCGGCAGGTGCTCCAGCAACTCGGGCGCGATCGCCGTTCCGCCGCCGGCCGGATCCCGCGCATAGGCGTCGAGCAACGCGACCAGGGCCGCGGCGTCGTCGGGATTGGCGTAGTTCGCGAGCCTGATGTCGATCGACACGGTCAGGCCGCCTCGACCGTCGCCACGAGCCGTCGCGCGCACGCCTCGGCCTGTGCCGCTTCGCGCGCCTCGACCATCACGCGCAGCAGTGGCTCGGTGCCGCTGGCGCGGATCAGGACGCGGCCGCCGTCGCCGAGTTCGGCCTCGGTGCGCTTCGTTTCCTCGGCGAGCGCGCGGTTGCTGCGCCAGTCCTGGCCTTCGCGCAGCCGGATGTTGATGAGCGTCTGGGGGAACAACGTCACGTCGGCCAGCAGCTGCGCCACCGTCTCGCCGGAGCGCACGCAGGCTTGCAGCACCTGCAGTGCACTCACGATGCCATCGCCGGTGGTGTGACGGTCCAGCGCCAGCAGGTGGCCCGACCCTTCGCCACCGAGCAGCCAACCGCGCTTGTGCAGCTCTTCGAGCACATAGCGATCGCCCACCTTGGCCCGCACGAACTCGATGCCCTTGGCGCGCAGGGCGACTTCCACCGCCTTGTTGGTCATCAGCGTGCCGACCACGCCTTCGATCCGGTCGCCCTTGGCCAGGCGCTCGGTGACCATGAGGTAGAGCAGCTCGTCGCCGTTGAACAGGCGTCCGCTGGCGTCGACCAGTTGCAGCCGGTCGGCATCGCCGTCGAGTGCGATGCCGTAGTCGGCGCCCTGCGCCTTGACCATCTCGATCAACGCTTGTGGATGCGTCGCGCCGACGCCCTTGTTGATGTTGAGCCCGTCGGGCGCGCAGCCGATGCTGACCACGTCGGCTCCCAACTCGTGGAACACCTGCGGCGCAACCTGGTAAGCCGCGCCGTGGGCGGCGTCAACCACCAGCTTGAGGCCGCGCAGCGTGAGGTCGTTGGCGAAGGTGCTCTTGCAGAACTCGGTGTAGCGGCCGGCTGCGTCGTCGAGGCGGCGCGCCTTGCCGAGCTGGGCGGACTCGACCCACACGGGCGCCTCTTCCAACGCGGCCTCGACCGCCAGCTCCCACTCGTCGCTGAGCTTGGTGCCCTGCGCGCTGAAGAACTTGATGCCGTTGTCCGGAAAGGCGTTGTGGCTGGCGCTGATGACCACGCCCAGGCTGGCGCGCTGCGCGCGCGTGAGGTAGGCCACGCCGGGTGTCGGCAACGGCCCCAGCAGCAGCACGTCGACCCCGGCCGAATTGAAGCCGGACTCGAGTGCGCTCTCCAGCATGTAGCCGGAGATGCGCGTGTCCTTGCCGATCAGCACGCGTGGCCGCGCCTCGGTCTTCTTGAGCACGCGGCCGACCGCATGGGCCAGGCGCAGCACGAAGTCGGGCGTGATCGGAGGCTGGCCGACCGTTCCGCGGATGCCGTCGGTGCCGAAATACTGGCGTGTCATGGTGGGATTTCGCTCGTTTGTTGTTGTGCTTCTTCGGCGTGCATGGCCTGCCAGACCTGGAGCACGCTCACCGTCTGGGCAACATCATGCACGCGCACGATGCGGGCGCCCCGCTCCACCGCGAGCAGCGCGGCAGCCACGCTGGGCAGCACGCGCTGCGAAGCGGCTTCGATGCCGCTGACCGCGCCGAGTGAGGATTTCCGGGACCAGCCGGCCAGCAGCGGATAGCCTGGCGCGAGCAACTCGGACTGGCGTGCCAGCAGCGCGAAATTCTGCGCCACAGTCTTGCCGAAGCCAATGCCGGGGTCGAGCGCGATGCGGGCCGAATCCACCCCCAGCGCGCGCAGTGCCTGCGCCGATTGCGCCAGAAACGACTGCACCTGCGGCACCACATCGCCCGTCATCGGCGCCATTTGCATGGTCTGCGGATCGCGGTGCATGTGCATCAGGCAGACGCCGCAAGCAGGATGCGCCGCAACGGCCTCGCGTGCGCCGGGTTGGCGCAGCGCCCAGACATCGTTGACGATGTCGGCACCGAGGTCGAGCGCGGCGCGCATGACTTCGGGCTTGTAGGTATCGACCGAGACCGGCACGCCGAGCCTGACGGCCTCGCGCACCACCGGCAGCACGCGCGCCAGCTCGATCTCCAGTGGCACAGCCGGGCTGCCCGGCCGGGTCGATTCGCCGCCGATGTCGAGGATGTCTGCGCCCTCTTCGACCAATTTCTCGCAATGGCGCAGCGCCGCCGCCGTGCTGTCGTGCGCCCCGCCGTCCGAAAACGAATCGGGCGTGACGTTGACGATCCCCATCACGCGCGGTCGCGCGAGATCGATCCGGAATCGCGAGGTCTGCCAGATCGTCGTCATGCGGCTGCGAGTCCACAAAAAAACGGGGCCCGAGGCCCCGTTGATTGCCGATGCGTCACGCTCAGGCGGCGGTCGGCGCCGGATCCGGCTTGACGGCCGGCGTACCACCCGCGCCGCCACCGCTGTTGCCCGAAGGTGGCACGCGCGGTGTCCAGTCCTTGGGCGGGCGCGGCTCCTTGCCGGCCATGATGTCGTCGAGCTGTTCGGAATCGATGGTTTCCCACTCGAGCAGCGCCTTGGCCATCACGTGCATCTTGTCGCTGTTCTCTTCGATCAGGCTGCGTGCCAGCGCGTACTGCTGGTCGATGATGCGGCGCACCTCGGCGTCGACCTTTTCCATGGTCTGCTCGCTCATGTTGGT
>JBDUCH010000213.1:0-7244 GCA_040003555.1 Variovorax sp.
ACCGTTTCGACCTTTTGGCCCGACCACCACGTGTGCACGTCGGCGATGTGCTGGCCAAAAAAGACTGCCGCGCCGGTGGCCAGCACGGTAAGGATCAAAAGCGAGGGCAGGCCGCTGCTGCCGTTTTTCTCGCGGAACGTGCGTGCTTCGAGCGGGAGCGCAGGCGCCCATTGAGGCTTGAACATCGCCACCAGCACCACATAGCCGACGTACATGCCGGTCAGGATGAAGCCCGGCACAAAGGCGCCCTTGTACATGTCGCCAACGCTGCGGCCGAGCTGGTCGGCCATGATGATCAGCACCAGCGAAGGCGGGATGATCTGGGCCAGCGTGCCCGAGGCCGCGATCACGCCCGATGCCAGGCGCCGGTCGTAGCCGTAGCGCAGCATGATTGGCAGCGAGATCAGGCCCATCGAAATCACCGAGGCGGCGACCACGCCGGTGGTGGCGGCCAGCAGGGCGCCGACGAAGATCACCGCCAGCGCCAGGCCGCCGCGCACCGGGCCGAACAGCTGGCCAATGGTGTCCAGCAAGTCCTCCGCCATGCCGCTGCGCTCGAGGATCAGCCCCATCAGGGTGAAGAACGGGATCGCCAGCAGCGTGTCGTTCTGCATGATGCCGAACAGACGCAGCGGCAGCGCCTGCATCAGCGCCTCGGGCAGCAGTCCGAGCTCGATGCCGACAAAGCCGAAGAACAGGCCGCAGGCGCCGAGGCTGAAAGCCACCGGAAAGCCGAACAGCAGGAATGCGATGAGGCCCACGAACATCAGCGGGGCGAAGTTTTGGATGATGAATTCCATAGCGTGCTACCTACTCGATCAGACAGGTTTGCCGCTGGCTTCGGCGAGACGGCGGATCGATTCGGCGAGCTCTTCCTCGGCCGATTTTTCATCGCGCTTGGCGGTCGGATCGTCGATGCGGCCTTGCAGAAAGGCGATGCGCTTGATCAGTTCCGACCAGCCCTGCAGCAGCAGCAGGCTGAAGCCCAGCGGGATCATCGCGTACACCGGCCAGCGGATGAGCCCGCCCGAGTTGCTCGACATTTCACCGGAGCGGAAACCCTGCAGAAAGAACGGAATGCCGTACCACAGGATGGCCAGACAGATCGGCGTGAGGAAGAAAGCGAAGCCGATGATGTCGATCCAGATCTGGGCGCGCTTGGACAGGCGGCTGGAGATCACATCGATCTTCACGTGCTCCTGGTTCAGCAGCGTATAGCCGGCCGCGATCATGAACGAGGCCGCGAACAGGTACCACTGCACTTCGAGAAACGCGTTGGAGCTCATGTTGAACACCTTGCGCACCACGGCATTGACGCCGCTGATAACGGTGGAGGCGAGGATGAGCCAGATCACATACTTGCCAATCTGTGCGTTGAGCCAATCGATGGCGCGCGAAAACCTGAGAAGCACATTCATGCTTGTCTCCCGTTGAGGGCTGTCATTTGAGATGCCGCGAATTCTATCGGCGCACGGCGACCTGCCCGAGGCTGCAAGGGGGGTGTATTCCCGCGGCCGCGCCGTGGCCCGGACGCTCGTGATAATGGGCCATGGCCGCGCCAAATTCCCTGTCGCACGCAATCGATACCCCCGATATGCGCCGGGCCGGCCGCGAACTGCTCTCCCTTGCGTTGATCGACGCGCGCAACCACACGCTGCACCTGCTCTCGCTCTACGAAGATGCGCTCGGCTCGGCCGCGCTGCCGGTCGAGCGGGTCGAGGGCGTGCTGCCGCCGATCTGGCTGGCCGGCCACATCGGCTGGTTCGCCGAATGGTGGATCGCGCGCAACACGCAACGCGCCTTCGGCATCGACTGCCCGGTTCGGCCCACGCGGCTGGCGGCGATCGAGCCGCAGGCCGACGACTGGTGGAGCCCGCTGCAAGGCGGCGCCGAGCGGCCCTGGTCACCCGACCTGCCGGATCTGGGCCAGACCAAGGCCTACCTGCTCGAGACGCTGGAAGGCACGCTCGAGCTGCTCGAACGCGCGGCCGAAACCGACGCCGGCCTCTACTTCTACAGGCTGGCGTTGTTCCATGAAGACCTGCGCGGCGAACAGCTGGTGGTGATGGCGCAGACCCTGGGCTTGCCGATCGGCATTGAACTGGCACCGGCCCCGCCGCCGGGCGAGCCGCTGCTGGTGCCGTCGACGTTGTGGGAGCTTGGTCTGCCGGCGCGAGGTTTTTCGTTTGCGCAGGAGCAGGGCGCGCACGAAGTCGACGTGCCCGAGTTCGAGATCGATGCGCAGCCCGTCACCTGGAGCCAGTTCGTCGAGTTCGTGGACGATGGCGGCTATGACCGCAGCGAGTTCTGGCATCCCGAGGGCGGCTGGGACTGGCTGGCGCAGCAGGCCGGCGAGGGACGGCGCGGTCCACGGCATGTCGAGCAGATCGGCGCGGCGCACCACGGCACCGGCGGCTCGGTGCTGCAGCACCGGTTCGGACGCACCGTGCGTGCTGCCGGCCACCAGAGCGTGGTGCATCTGAGCTGGTGGGAAGCCGACGCCTGGGCGCGCTGGGCCGGCCGCCGCATTGCGACCGAGGTCGAGTGGGAGATCGCGGCACACACCGCCGCGCGCCGTGGCTTCCGCTGGGCCGATGTGCACGAATGGACAGCCGGCACGCTGAAGCCGTGGCCCGGCTACCGCACCGACCCGTGGAGCGCAGGCGGCGAATTCGACCCGGAGCCGGCGTTCTACCAGGCCCGCGTGCTGCGCGGGGCGTCGCTTGCAACCCGCGCTCGCCTGCGCTCGCCCAAGGCGCGCGGCTTTGCAATGCCGGGGCGCGACAATGGATTTTTCGGGTTTCGCACCTGCACGCTTTGATGACAACGAGGAGAGATCGCACCATGGCTTTGATTCAACGCGCGCTCGGCACCGTCCTGTTGCTGGCGCTGAGCTTCGCGCTCACCGCCTGCGGCAACAAGGAGGCCGAGCAGCGCACCGCCTTCACCACCTTCCTGCAGACCCGCATCCTCGACAAGCCTGGCGTGCACGTGCCCAAGCTCACCGATGCCGAGAAGGCCTCGTTCGGCGACTATGCGCAGCACTACGCGGTCATCACCGACTTCAACGACGGCATGAACAAGTCGATCAGCCAGCCGATGCAGGCGATCATGGCCAAGGGCGGGTTGCGCTCCATCGGCGATATCGTCACGCGGCGCGACGACCTGCAGACGGCGCGCGAAGCCATGGCCGCGCTGCGCGGCGCGCTCGACCAGCAGCTCGCAACGGCCGAAGTTGCACGCGCCAAACTCAAGCAGCCCGACGACCTGAAGGCGGTCTTCGGCAAGGCCTATGAGAGAACCGTCAGCACGCCGGCCAGTACCTTCATGGAAGTGTTCCCGGCGGTCGACGCGGTGTTCGGCCATGGGCTGAAGATCGCCGACTACATCAAGCAGAACGGCAGCAAGATCCAGATCAGCGGTGCGTCGGTGCAGGTGAGCGACCCGGCGGTTCAGGCCCGGCTGAACGAGATGTTCCAGCAACTCGGCAGCCAGTCAGCCGCCATCAATTCGGCGCAGCGCAAGCTTCAGGCCGTGCTGCGCGGCTCCTGAGCGTCAGGGCTCGAACCGGCCCTGGGTGCGCGGCCCATTGCGCATGATCTGCTCGACCATGTGCGCGAAGTCGTCGATGGCGAAGGGCTTGGCGATCATCTGCATGCCCGGTGCCAGGAACTCGGCGCGCGTGGTGGCGTGCTCGGCATAGCCGGTCATGAACAACACGTCGAGGCCGGGCCGGTGCTGGCGCGCGATCTCGGCCAGCTGGCGGCCGTTGATGCCCGGCAGGCCGACGTCGCTCACCAGCAGGTCGATGCGTTGGCCCGATTGCAGGATGGGGACGGCGGAGGCACCGTCGGCCGCCTGCAGCGTGCGATAGCCCAGGTCTTCCAGCACGTCGAGCACCAGCAGGCGCACGCCGGGGTCGTCTTCCACCACCAGCACCACTTCGCCGCTGCCGTGCGGCAGCGCGGCCGCAGCTGCCGTGGCCACTGAATCCGACGTGTCTTCGCTGCTGGCACGCGGCAGGTAGAGCGTGACCGTGGTGCCCTGGCCCACCTGGCTGCGGATGCGCACGTGGCCGAGCGACTGCTGCACGAAGCCGTACACCATCGACAGCCCGAGGCCGGTGCCCTGGCCGATCGGCTTGGTGGTGAAGAACGGATCGAAAGCCTTGGCCAGCACATCGGGCGTCATGCCGGTGCCGCTGTCTGCCACCGCAATGGTGCAGTAGTGGCCAGGTTCCAGCCCTTCATGCCCGCGCGTGTCGGCATCGGTCAGCACCGCCTGCGAGGCCGTGATGTGCAGCTCGCCACCGTGCGGCATGGCGTCGCGCGCGTTGATGGCCAGATTGAGGATCGCGCTTTCGAGCTGGCTCTCGTCGCACAGCGCAGCGCCCGCGTCGGCATCGAGCTGCACCGCGAGTTGCACCTGCTCGCCCAGCGTGCGGCGCAGCAGCTCTTCGATCGAGCCGATCAGGCGGTCGACGTCGACCGGCCGCGTGTCGAGCGTCTGGCGTCGCGAGAACGCCAGCAGTCGCTGGATCAGCGATGCCGCACGCTGGGCCGACTGGGTGGCCGCGTCCATGTAGCGCTCGAGCCCCTCGGTGCGGCCCAGCACCACGCGCCGGCGCATCACCTCGATCGATCCGGTGATGCCTTGCAGCAGGTTGTTGAAGTCGTGGGCAATGCCGCCGGTGAGCTGGCCGATGGCTTCCATCTTCTGGCTCTGGCGCAGCCGGGCTTCGGATTCGCGCAGCGCCGTGATGTCGCGCCCCACCGCATGCAGAAACTGATCGTCGGGAACGGCCGTCCATGACACCGTGCGGTAGCTGCCGTCCCGGTGGCGCAGGCGGCACTCGAAGCGCAGCATCCTGTGACCGCGCGCCAGTTGGCCGAGTTCTGCGGTCGCCGCCGCGACATCGTCCGGGTGGAGCACGTCGAGGATCTGGCTGCCGAGCAATTCGGTCTCGGTCCAGCCCAGCAGTTCTTCCCAGGCCGGGTTGATCGCGGTGATGCGGCCGCCGAAGTCGGCCACCACCATGATGTCGGTCGACAGATGCCACAGCCGGTCGCGGTCGCGCGTGCTCTCCTCCACGCTCTGCTCGAGCCGGGCCTGCGCGGCCTTCTGGTCGTCGATGTCGGTGTTGGTGCCGACCCAGCGCACCGGCACGCCCACGTTTGTCTCGGCGTCGAGCGGCTGGGCACGCACCAGGTGCCAGCGCCAGGCGCCGTCGTGTCGTCTCAACCTGAACTCGGTTTCGTAGGCGCTTTGCTGTGCCAGCGAACGGGCCCAGAGTTCCATGACACGCGGCAGGTCTTCCGGGTGCACCATGCAAGTCCAGCCGTCGCCGGCGAGTTCGGCATGCGTGAGGTGCGCGTAGGCGTACACGCTCTCGCTGAACCAGTCGAGCTGGCCGTCGGCCGCGGCCGTCCAGACCTGGTTCGGCACGGCCTGGGCCAGCGCGCGAAAACGCGCTTCGCTCTCGCGCAGCGTGGCCTCGGACCACTTCTGCGCCGTGATGTCCTGCACCACCCCCCGCATCAGAATCGGTCGACCGGCGTCGTCGCACACCATCTCGGCCCGGCGCGAGATCCAGCGCAGCGCACCGTCCCCGGCGCGCCGGATGCGGTATTCGACATTGAGCGGCGCACTGCCATCGGTGCGGTTTTCGCGCGTCGACATCCGCTCGTTCCGGTCCAGGCGCAAGCGGTCGATTTCGGAGGCTTCGAAAGTCGCGCGCACCGGCACGCCGAAGATGCGGCAGAACTCGGTCGACACGCTCAGCGCATCTGCCCGGATGTCGAGCAGGAACACGCCGATGCCGCCGGCCGCCTGGGCCATCTGCAACTGCCTGTTGGTTTCGCGCGTCCGGCTTTCGCTGGCCGCCAGCGCCTGCGTCATGCGCACGCGGCCAGTGGTTTCACTCACGATGCACAGCACGCCACCAATGCAGCCGTCGTCTTCGCGCACCGGCGAGTAGGAGATGTCGAAGTACACCTGCTCGAGTTCGCCGTGCCGGTTGATCGAGAAGGGGCGGTCGTTCGCACTGACCGTTTCGCCGCCGAGCAGCACGCGTTCGAGCAGTGGCCGCAGGTCGTCCCACAGCTCGGCCCAGTGTTCGCGCGCCGGGCGGCCGAGGGCGGCCGGATGCTTGTTGCCGATGGTGGGCGCGTAGGCGTCGTTGTAGAAGGCCACGAAATCGGGGCCCCAGAAGAGCACGATCTGCGCGTGCGACGGCAACAGGAAGTCGATGGTGGTGCGCAGTGCCACCGGCCACTGCGCCGGCGCGCCCAGCGGCGAATCGGCCGCGCCGAACTGGCGCACCAGGCCGGCGGTTTCGCCATCACCGACGGGCCACTGATCAGGCAGCGGGGGCATGCTCACGGGGTCGAACCCTTCTTCTTCTTGGACTTGAACTGCCACCAGGGCAGCAACGCGCTCAGCGATTGCACCTCGCCGCTGGCGGCGCTCTCGTAGCCGGCCAACGTGCCCAGGCGGTGCTGCCAGGCAGCGCCGCGCAGCAGCACGAGCAAGGCTTCGGTCGCCGGATGCGTCAGTGCCGACTTCAGGCAGGCCAGGTGGTAGCGCTCGTGCGCCAGAGGCACAAAACTCAAGCCCGCGGCGCGCGCCGCCGATTCGAGGCCGAGGCCGGCATCGGCCTGGCCCGCCGCCACCGCGTGCGCCACCGCGCCGTGCGAGGGCTCGCTGCGCCCATAGCCGTCAAGCGCGTCGCCGTCGAGCCCGGCGGCACCCAGCAACTCGTCGAGCAGCACGCGCGTGCCGGTGCCGATCGAACGGTTCACATACCGGGCCTGCAGGCGCGCCACATCGGCCAGTGATTTCAGCGCGAGCGGATTGCCCGGCGCCACCATCAGGCCCTGCGTGCGGCGTGCGAAGCCGATCAGCTTGTGCAGCCCCGGCTTCAGCAGCGGCTGGTAGGTGCGTTGCGTGAGCGAGCCGGCCGCAGCCGATTCGAGCGTGTGAAAACCCGCCATGGTGCAGCGGCCCTGGTTCAGCGCGCTGATGGCGTCCACGCTGCCGCTGAACTGGATGTCGAGCTGGAGCCGCGCGCTGCCGGCCGCGTGCGAGCGCAGCAGCACCAGCGCATCGTCATGACTGGCCTGCAGGCTCAGCACATGGGTGCGGTCGTCGAACGCCAGCGCGAAGGCGCGCTCCAGATCGGCATGCAGCGCCTCGATCTGGGGTGCCAGCCGGGCCTGGGCCTGGCGTTCGGCCCAGAGCAGCTT
>JBDUCH010000214.1:0-7212 GCA_040003555.1 Variovorax sp.
AATAAAGGAGGAGCCGAAGGCGGGGGACATTCGCGGAAGGGGCCACCCGCCGCCAGCGGCCCGCATCACAGCGCCAGCAACGCCGCGCCCGCATCACAGCGCCAGCAAAGCCGCGCCGGGAAAGCTAGCCAGTGCAGCGCTGAGCCGCAGCACGCCGCCCGTCAGCACGAGTGTTTCGCCGGTCAGCACGTTGCAGAAGCGTGCACCGTCGGAGAACCCCGGGACTTTCAGCAGCGTGTCACCCCACGGCGCGTTGCCCAACGGGAGGCGCCGCGCCGCAGCCGCTGCAACGGGGTCGCTTTCCAGCATCGCGAACAACCGCGCTGCGATCACCACCAGCGTCTGCCCTTCGTGCTGGCGCATGAACGCCAGCACATGGTGGGCCTTCGCACCCCTGGCCTGGAGCGCCGTGTAGCTGCCGTCGCGAAACAGCGCAGGCTGCTCGCTGCGCAGACCCAGCAATCGCCAGGTGAGCCACAGCTTGGCGCGGCCGTCGTGCGGTCGGGCGGCCAGCGCGCCGACGGCAGCCGCCATGTCGGACTGCATTGCGATCCGCGTCAACTCGTCGAGCCATCGCGAGCGCGTCGCGTAGTCGACCGGGCGCCGGTTATCGGGGTCGACCAGGCTCAGATCCATCAGCTCGTTGCCCTGGTACAGGTCGGGCACGCCGGGCGAGGTGTATTTGATCAGCGTCATCGACAGGCTGTTGAGCGTGCCGAACCAGGCCAGCGTGCTGCTCAGCGCCGTCAGGTCGTCCAGAAACGGGTTGTCCCGCACGCGCGCCAGCAGGCGGCGCACAAAGCGGGTCAGCGCCGCTTCGTAGTCGGGATTGGGAACCACCCAACTGGTGTGCGCTTTCGACTCGCGCGCTGCCTTGAGCGCGTAGCGCTCGATGCGCTCGGCATAGTTCTCGCGCGTGCCGGCATCAAGGCCGCCGGCCGGCAGGGTGCCGAGCAGCGTCTGGTACAGCAGGTACTGGTCGGCCGCCGAGGGCAGCGCGATGCCCTCGTCCGTGGCATTCATCACGCGCCAGCGGCGCAGCGCCAGGCGCCATGCGGCCGGCATTTCCGACAATACGTTGATGCGATTGCGCACGTCTTCGGAGCGCTTGTTGTCGTGGGTCGACGTGGCCAGCATGGTGTGCGGCCAGCGCAGCGCGCGGTCGGCGCTGGCGGCGTGGAAGGCCGCCACTGTCATGCCGAAATGCGCCGGCTCGCCACCCACTTCGTTGAGCGAACTCAGCGGAAAGTAGCGGTAGAAGGCCGTGTCTTCCACGCCCTTGGCCGTCACCGGCGCGCTGAACTGCTGGAAGCGGATCGCAAAGCGCCGCACGCGCGCGCGCAGTGCCTCCGGCGCATCGGCAATGGCCTCGGCCAGCAGGGTGCGGCGCAGGAACTCGAACACCGACCCGTCGGCATCGAGGCTGCGCTCGCGCGCGTGGGCCACGGCCTCGTCGATGTAGTGGCGATCCTGCACCGAAGGCACGTCGATGATGTAGCTGCGATAGACCTGCATGCAGGCCGCCACTTCGGCCAGCGCGCGGCGCAGCGTATTGAGCGTGTAGTCGCGCGTGTGGCGGTCGGCGCGCGCGATGCGCAGCAGCTCGGTCGACAACACGTTGAGCTCGGACGACAGCGCGTTGCGCATGATGGCGCGCTTGCCGCGGTAGGCCAGCTCCTCGAATTCCTCTTCCACGCCGCTGAAGCTGCGCCAGATGCGCTGGAAGCGCTCGTCCGCGCTCGCGTCGAGCAGCACGCCGTTGACCACCGTGGCAAAGCGGTAGCCGGTGGTGCCATGGATGTGCCACTGCACCGGCACTTCTTCGTGCGAGGCGGCGATCTTCTCGGCGACGACGTAGAGCGGCCGCGCCGGCCGGCCTTCGGCATCGGGGCCGGGCAGCACCAGCCCCGCGCGCAACGCAAAGCCGAGCTGCAGACGCTCGAAGTAGCGGGCCGGGTCGTAGAGGCCGTCGGGGTGGTCGATGCGCAGGCCGTCGACCACGCCGGCCGCGGCCAGATCCAGCGCCATGCCCTGCGTCGCTTCGAACACTTCCTCGCGTTCGACGCGCAGGGCAGCCAGTTCGTTGATGTCGAAGAAGCGCCGGTAGTTGATCTCGTCGGCGGCCACGCGCCAGTAGGCAAGGCGGTAGGCCTGGGCCTCGAGCAGCGCATGCAGCGCGTCACGTTCGGTCGGGCCGTTGAACTCGGCCACCGAAGCGGCGATCGCCTGCGCCACGTCGAGCTGGCGCGCGACCAGGCGGGCGAGCCGGCCCTTGAGCACTTCCTTATCGCGCGCGCGTTCGGCCACCGACTCGGGTTCGGTCGCCGTACGCTCCGGCAGATGGCCGAATGAAGACGCGATGCTGGCCAGGCTGGCCGACAGCTCGACGTCGTTGATGCGCGATTCGGCCCGCTGCAGCACGCGCGGATAGGTCTCGGGCGCCAGCGGAAAGCTGTGCTCGTGGTAGCGCAGCGCCAGGCTGCCGGCCTCGGCGTCGAAGGCCAGCACCAGCTCGCCGCGCGCCAGCACGTCGCCGTAGTGGTCGCCAAGCACCGGCAGCAACACCTTGCCCTGCAGCTCGACGTTGAGCGGCTGCCAGTCGATGTCGAAGTGCTGCGCATAGGGCGAGGCTGGCCCGTTCTCGAGCACGTCTAGCCACCATGCGTTGTCGGCGGCGAGCACGCCCATGTGGTTCGGCACCAGATCCAGCAGTTGCCCCATGCCATGCGCCTTGAGCGCGGCGCTGAAACGCTCGAAGCCTTCGCGCCCGCCGAGCTCCGGGTTGATCTCGTCGTGCGCGACCACGTCGTAGCCGTGTGTGCTGCCGGGGCGCGCGCGCTGGATCGGCGAGCAATAGATGTGGCTCACGCCTAGCTTCGCCAGGTAGGGGAGCACGGCGATCGCATCGTCGAAGCGGAAGTTCCTGTGGAACTGGAGGCGGTAAGTGGCGCGTGGAATCACCGTTTCGATGCCACGCTGTCGATCGGCACTCGGCGCAGGATGCGGACGGATCGCCGCCAGCGTCTCGCACAACTGCAGCGTCTGGCCATCGGCCGCAAGTTGCTGCAGATCGAGCGGCAGCTTGCGCCGCCAGTTCGGTTGCGCCTCGGTGGTGCCTGGCATGTTGGCCTGTTCCAGCATGCCGACCGCATCTTCCAGCTGCACCATCATCACCTGCGACGGCGTGCTCGCCACGTAGGCGTGGATCGCGGCGACCACGGCTGGCGACAGCGTTTGTGCACCAGTGGATTCGGCCACCGCGTCGGCCGTCAGCAGGCCGGCGCGCTGCACCGCCAGCAGCAGGCGCACGCGCTCCTGCGCGCGGTCGAACAACTGCTTTTCGAAGAGGGCCTGGTTCGGGAACAGGCCGAGCGACAGGCGCAGGCGCAGGTCGTGGCCGGCCCACCAGCCCGTGAGCGTTGCGAGGTCGTGCGTGCTGATCGCGACCAGCGCGTTGCGCGGGTACTCGGCCGGCGCCTTGAAGTCGCCCTCGTGGTTGCGCTCGAAGTAGAGCAGGCGGTACGACAACACCTCGAAGCGCGCCAGCGCACCGCGCATCTCGTCGGCCACGGTGCCCAGGTCTTCGCCGATCACCATGCAGCGCTGCCGCTGGCTTTCGATGGCCACGATCGCGAGCATCTCGTGCAGTGCGTAGTGCACGTAGGCGCCGTCGTGCGGAGTCTTGTCGGGCGGGATCCAGAACAGGCGCATCAGGCCCATCACATGGTCGATGCGCAGCGCACCGGCGCCGCGCATGCTGCCGCGTAAAGTCTCGACGAAGAAACGGTAGCCCGTTTCGCGCAGCCGATCCGGGCGCAACGGCGGCAGGCCCCAGCCCTGGCCGTTCGGGTTGAACTCGTCGGGCGGCGCGCCGACGCTGGCGCCGAGCGCGAAGGCGTCGCGCTCGCACCAGGCATCGGAGCCTGCGCGGTCGACCGACACTGCCAGGTCAAGGTAAAGGCCGACTGCCATGCCAACCGCCTTGCACTGTGCGCTCACGCGATCGAGTTGGCGTGCGGCCTGCCATTGCAGGTATTCGAAGCAGGTGATGCGCTCCTCGTGCAGCTCGGCAAAGCGGGCCACAGCCGGCGCGTCCGGCGCGCCGTAGCCCTCCGGCCATGCCGGCCAACCCCAGACGGCCGCATCGGCTTGATGGAAATGCGCCTGCAGTGCCTCGAACAGCGCATGCCGGCGCAACGACGCACCGCGCTCCGTACGGAACGCATCGAAAGCCTGCGCGCCCGCGCTGCCGGTTGCGATGTGCTGCGCGCGGAAATGCGCATAGAGCAGTTCGAGGATCTCGACCTTGGCTGCCGCGACACCGGGGTAGTCGACCAGATCCACTTCGCGCAGCGCAGCCAGGCGGCTCTGGAACTCAGGCGACTGCACGCGTTGTTGGGCGGCCTCGCACTCGCGGAACTCGTCGATCGCCTCGACGTCGATGTACAGCACGTTGAGCTGCACCCGTGAAGACGGACTGTAGGGGCTCGCATGGGCCGGGTTGTGCGGGAACAGCGCGTGCAGCGGATTGAGGCCAAGGATGCCGGCGCCGCGTTGCGCGGACTGCTGTGCGAGCCTGGCCAGGTCGCTGAAATCGCCGATGCCCCAGTTGCGGTTGGAGCGCAGCGCATAGAGCTGAACCGCCGGACCCCAGACGCGCCCATCGTCCTGCAGCGCCGGCGGCCGGTAGCAATGCGGCGGTGCGCACAGCAGGAGGGTCTCGCCGGCCA
Source organism: Variovorax sp. (assembly GCA_040003555.1). Taxonomy (GTDB): domain Bacteria; phylum Pseudomonadota; class Gammaproteobacteria; order Burkholderiales; family Burkholderiaceae_C; genus Variovorax. The sequence goes on from JBDUCH010000214.1 coordinate 4,731, forward strand.
AGCCGTCGACGCGCAGCCGGTGGTAGCCCATTGGCAGCGCCAGCGCCAGTTCGAGCTGGCGCTCGCAGTGCGGAACGCCATCGATGTCGGTGCGGGCGCCCTCGGGAATGGCATGCAGGGACACCAGGCCGCTGTGTTGCTGGCCGCCTTCTTCCACCACCGTCCAGCCGGTTTCGGCCAATGCGGCGGGCAGGCGCAGCGTGAGCGACCAGTGCGCCTGCTCGGCGTCGATCGCCAGCACCGGCGGCAGCGCTTGCCGCCACGCGGCCTGCTGCAGGTCGTGCAGGGTCTGCTGCAGCGGCTGGGCGGTGTCGACGTCGAAGCTGCCGAGCAGCGCGCGCAGGCTGTCCGGCGCGATCACATGGCGGTGGCCGAAGATGTCGTGGTAGTCGGTGGCGATACCGAAGTGGGCGCACAGGCGCTGCAATGCCTCGTGGTCGCCGGGGGCCTCATCCATGGGTTTTCTCTTGTTTCTCTTCCTGCAACACGACGCACACCGCGCCGGGTGCCAGGCGCAGCGTGTCGTGGCCCCCGGTCTCGGTACCGAAGGCATGAATGGTATGGCCGCGCAGCGCCCGCACCCCCGTCAAAGGCTGTTTTCCGAAGTGGGCGAGCAACTGAAGGCTGGCGCCGCCGGCCAGCGGCCATTCGACGCGCAGCGCCTCGCCGTCGCGCCAGTGGCGTCCGCCACCGGGCTGGCTTGCGAGGTGCGGCACCAGGGCGCGGTGGCGGATCGCCAGCAGCTCGGCGATATGGGCCATGAATTCGCGGTGCGGGCTCTGCAGCCGCTCTTCCCAGCGCAGCTTCGACGCTTCGAAGGTCAATGCCGCATTCGGGTCGGGAATGCGCGCGCGGGCTGCCTCGTCGGCAAACGCGGCGAACTTGCCGAACTCGGCGCGGCGACCGGTTGATATTGCGGCGGCCAGTTCGGGCCCGAAATCGCAGAAGTAGAGAAAGGGCGTGGAGGCGGCGTATTCCTCGCCCATGAACAGCATCGGCGCATGCGGCGACAACAGCAGGCAGGCGTAGGCGGCACGCAGCGACACCGGGTCGGCCAGTGCGTCGATGCGGTCGCCGAAGGCGCGGTTGCCGACCTGGTCGTGCGTTTGCAGAAAGGATACGAAGGCGCCCAGCGGCAGGTGCCCGCTCGGTTCGCCGCGATGCTCGCCCTCCCGGAACGGCGATGGCTGCCCCTGAAACACGAAGCCCTGCGCGAGCGCCTGGCCGAACTGGCTCACCGGGTCGTCGGCGTAGTCGGCGTAATAGCCGTCGGTGTCGCCGGTCACGAGAACATGGGCAGCATGGTGAAGGTCGTCGTTCCATTGCGCCGTGGCGATCCGCGGCGTTCCGTCGGTGTTGCGCGCCAGGTAGCGCGCGCCGTTGGCATCGTTTTCCAGCACCACATGGATCTGCCGCTCGCGACCCGGCCCCTCGCGCAGCGCCGCGCAGATCTCTTCCACGATGTCGGGGCTGGAGTCGTCGCGGATTGCATGCACCGCGTCCATGCGCAGCCCGTCGCAGCGGAACTCTTCGACCCAGTAGCGCGCGTTGTGCACGAAGAAGTCGCGCACCGTGCGCGATGCGTCGCCGTCGTAGTTGATCGCCGAGCCCCAGGGCGTCTGGTGCGCCGCATTGAAGAACGACGGGCTGCCCCCGTGCAGGTAGTTGCCTTCGGGCCCGAAGTGGTTGTAGACCACGTCCATCAGCACCATGAGGCCGTGTCCGTGCGCGGCGTCGACGAAGGCCTTGAGTTCGTCGGGCGTGCCGTAAGCGGCGGTCGGCGCGAACAGCAACACGCCGTCGTAGCCCCATCCGCGCTGACCGGGAAAGTCGGCCACGGGCATCAGCTCCACTACCGTGATGCCGAGTGCCACCAGATCGGGCAGGCGTCGTTGTGCCGCGGCGAAGGTGCCTTCCGGCGTGAAGGTGCCGATGTGCAGTTCGTAGATGGCTGCTTCAGCCCAGGGGCGGCCGCGCCATGCGTCGTCGCGCCACTCGTAGCCGCGTGGGTCGACCACCTCGCTGGCCGCGTGCACGTCGTCGGGGTTGCGGCGCGAGGCGGGGTCGGGCACCAGGGTGCCGTCGGGCAGGCGAAAACGGTAGCGGTCGCCGGCATGCGCGTCGGGCACATCGAGCCGATGCCAACCTTGCGCGTCGCGCGTCATTGGCGCCGCAGGGCGGTCGTTTCGTTCCAGTGAGATGCCCTCGGCCTCCGGTGCCCAGAAGCTGAAACGCACACCCTCGTCGTGCACGGCCGCGCCGAACGGCATCGAATGTGCGTGCCTCATGCGGGGCTGCGTTCGAGGAGGTTGGGGCGGGCCGATGGCGGTAGGTGGCCCCTTCCGCGAATGTCCCCCGGCGTGCGGCCTCCTCCTTTATTTCGCTCCAGGGGCCACCCACCGCCGTCGGCCAGGGCACGCTCCGCGCGTTCAGCGCGAACAATCACGCCGCGTCCAGGCTCAGGGCGGTGGGGCACGCTGCG
>JBDUCH010000215.1:0-7202 GCA_040003555.1 Variovorax sp.
GTGGCCGACGTGGCCGTGGTCGGCGTGCCGTCCGAGCAATGGGGCGAGACGCCGGTCGCCTTCGTGGTGCGCCGGGCCGGCGACGCCACCGACGCCGACACGCTGCTGCAATGGGCCAACGCCCAGCTTGGCAAGACCCAGCGGCTCGCCGCGCTGCGGCTGATCGACGATCTGCCGCGCAGTGCGATCGGCAAGGTGCTCAAGCGTGAACTGCGCGATCTGCATGCCCGCGGCTGAGGCGTTGGCGGCAGCCCCGCCGAACGAGGGCGGCGGCAATGGCCTGCTCTGGGTGTTGCTGGCCGTTGCGATCGGCTTTGCCGTGGTTCACCCGCGCGCGCCGCTCGACTACCTTCGTCTGGTCGACTGGCAGACCATCGGTGCCCTGGCCGGGTTGCTGGCCATCACCCAGGGCGTCGAGCAGAGCGGCATGTTGCAGGCCACCGCGCAGCGCCTGCTGGCACGCATGACCACGCTGCGCAGCCTTGCGCTGCTGCTGACCGCCGGTGCCGCACTGTTGTCGGCGCTGGTCACCAACGACGTGAGCCTGTTCCTGCTGGTGCCGCTGACGCGCGTACTCGCCACCCAGGCGCACCTGCCGCTGGCCCGGCTCGTGGTGCTGGAAGCGCTGGCCGTCAATGCCGGCTCGGCCCTCACGCCGATCGGCAACCCGCAAAACCTGTATCTCTGGCATCGCTCGGGCGAAAGCTTTTTCGGCTTCGTCGGGATGATGGCGCCGACCGTGGCGGTGATGCTTTTCTGGCTGTTCGTCGCGGTGTGGCTGCTGGTGCCGCGCACGTCGATTGCGCTCAAGCCCGCGGTCGACGCCAAGCCGGTGCAGCCCCGGCTGCTGTGGCTGGCCGGCGCGCTGTTCGTCGCTTTTGTGGTGGCACTCGACCGCCATTGGCTGTTGGCCGGGCTGGGCCTGGTGTTCGGTGTTTTCCTGCTGTTTCGCCCGCGCGTGCTGCGTGGCGTCGACTGGGCACTGCTCCTCATCATCGCGCTGATGTTCGTCGACTTGCGCCAGTTGGCCGAGCTGCCGGCGATCGCAGAGCGGCTTGCGCGGTGGCCGATCGCAGAAGGCTGGCGCGCCTATCTGGCCGCGATCGCGGCGTCGCAGGTCATCAGCAACGTGCCGGCCGCGATCCTGCTCGACCGCACCGTGCATGACCTGCCCGCGCTGGCGGCTGGCGTGAGCGTGGGCGGCTTCGGCTGCGTGCTGGGCTCGCTGGCCAACCTGATCGCGCTGCGGCTCGCGAAGCTGCCGAACGGCCTGGCCGAGTTCCATCGCATCAGCATTCCGTTTCTGATCGTCTGCTCCGCCTCGGCCCTGTTGTTGCGGATCGGGTGACAGCGCCGTCGACCGCGCTGACAATCCGTGTCGCACATGTCGTCGATCTCCGCTCTCGCTCCTGCACCGCACGGCCTCTCGCTGCGCCGCTATGGCGCGTCGCGCGGCAGTCACGCGCACGACCATTTCCAGATCCTCGTGGGCCTCGACGGACAGCTCGACCTGGAAGTCGAAGGCCGGGGCCGGCGCATCGCGGCCGGCGACGGCTGGGTGGTCGAGCCCGGCGATCGGCACGACTTCGAAGCGCGCGACGGCGCAAGGTGCCTGGTGCTCGACACGCGCGAAACGCCATGGGCCCGCGCGGCAGGACGCTCCCCGCTTGCGCCGCAGGCGCTGTCGCTCGCGCGCTATCTCGCGCTGTGCCTGTGCCAGAACGAGGCACAGGCGCTCGCACTGCAGCACGGCCCGGCGCTGCTGCTGGAAGCCTGGGGCCCGCTGCCCGCCAGCGCAAGTCGACGCCGGCCGATTGACTGGGGCGCACTGAGCCTCTGGGCGCAGGCGCGCTGGCAGCGGCCGCTGGGCGTGGCCGACTTGGCCGCCGTGGTCTGCCTGAGCCCAAGCCAGTTCGCCCAGCGCTGCCGCGACGAACTGGGCGTCGCGGCGATGCAGTGGCTGCGCCAGCAGCGGCTGGCACATGCGCGCCAGTTGCGCGGCCATGGCCTCGGCGTGGCCGAGGTGGCGTGGCGCACCGGCTACCGCTCGCCGTCGGCGCTCACCGCAGCGATGCGGCGCGCCGGATAGGCGCTGCTTACCAGCGCACCTTCACGCCGAGGCTGGCGTTGACCGAGCTCTTGACGCGCGCATTGCCGCCCGAAGCCCAGAGCTTGCCGAGTTCGCCGTAGAGGCTGGTCGTCGGCGACAGCACCAGCGTCGCGCCGGCTGCCAGCTCGCTGCTGGTGCCGCCGGTGCGCGTCAGGATGTCGGTGTAAGCCGCCGGCCCGATGAAGCGCGTGACATCGTTGCCCTTGCTGCTGCTGTAGACATTGAAGCGTCCATAGGGCTGCAGCGTGCCGAAGCCGGTGGCGATCTCGCCCTTCACGCGCACGCCGGCCCGCACCAGCCAGCCACTGTCGGCGTCCTGCTGCACCTGCGCACCGAAGATCGAGGCGTCGTCCAGGCTCAGGCGCTGGTGCACGAGTTGCAGCTGCGGCTCAATGATCCAGTTCGGTGCCAGCTGGAACGACTGGCCAACCTCGATCGAGGCCAGCAGGCTGTCGCCCTTGCCGGCGGAGCTCAGGGCCAGGCTCGGCTGCACGGTGTAGCGGTGGCGCCCGGCCTGCAGCACGGCATCCGCGTAGAAGCCGCCCGCGTTCTTGTAGCTGGCGTAGGCGCCGAGGTACTGGCTGCGCAGATCGTTGGAACCGACCGCGAGGTTCTGGATGCCACGGGCGAAGCCGCTGACCTTCATGTCGCCGTCGAGCTGGCCGACGTACACGCCTGCGCGCCATCCGGCATTGGCCCAAAGGTCGGTTCCAGCCTGAAGCCCGGTCAGGCGACCGTCGCTTTCGGGGCTGACGGTGCCGGTCTGGCGAATGTTGCGATCGGTGCTGATCACGCGCGCCCAGGCCTGTCGGTCGCCAGCGTCGTCCCCGGAACGCTGGTGCAGGTTGCCGAGCATGGCGAGGTTGCCCTGGCGCAGTTGCTCGGGCAATGCGGCAAAGAGCGGCACTTCGGCGCGGTAGGTGGGAACAGTGCCGACCGGCACGCCGGGCACGCCGGGCACCCCGGGCACCCCGGGCACCCCGGGGTTCGTCGGGGTGGTCGGATTGGTGGGCGGCGGAGCAACGGCCGTGGTGGAGCTCAGGTAGCCACCGCTGCTGGTCGTGTTCAGGCGGTACTCGTAGGCACCCGCGTCCACATGGCCACCGGCCAGGCTGAAGGCGTTGGCGCCGATGCTGCCACCATTGGCCGTGCTGATGACCTCGATGCCGTTGCCGGTGGTTTGCGCGCCGAGCCCGCCAATGTTGACGACCTGCACCGTCGTGCTGCCACTGGCCACGGCGGTGGCGCCGCTCAGCACCAGACGATCCGTGGCACTGCCGCTGTTGCCCAGCGACGTGCCGAGCCGCAGGGTGCCGTTGCTGCCGACGTAGGGGCCCGTCACCGTCAGCGTGGTGCCCGGCGTGCTGCCCAGCAGGCTGACGGTGCCGCCGTTGTTCAGCGAGGCGAGGGTCTGGTTGAAGCCGGCCAGATCGAGCGTGGCACCGGCGGCCACGGTGTGGGCGCTGGCCGCGGCGAACGTGTTGGCGGCGCCGGCCTGTAGGGTGCCGGCTGCTACGTTGGTGGCACCGGTGTAGCTGTTGACACTGCTCAGCGACAACACGCCGGCGCCTTCCTTGCGCAGGCTGCCCACGCCCGTGATGCCACTGCTCAGCGAGAGCGTGGTGCCGGTGTCGGTTTGCAGCGTGCCGCCGGCCGCGCCCAGAATCACCTGGCGGGCGGTTGCAATGCTGGCGGTGGTCTGCAACGCGCCGCCGTCCAGCGTGAGCGCGCCCGCGATGGCGCCAAGGCTCGCATCGCTGGCGATCGCCAGGGTGCCCGCCTGCACCGTCCACGGCGTGACGGCCGCATTGCTGCCGCTCAGCGTCCAGGTGCTGGTGCCGGTCTTGCGGTAACCGTCGAAGCCCAGGTAGAGGGTGCCGATGCCGGTCACATCGAACGCACCATTGGTGGTGCCGCCCAACGCCAGCGCATTGCCGGCTCCGCTCGCCACGGCATTGCCGATGAAGGCGTAGCCGGTCTGCAGCTCCAGCGTATTGTTGTTGCCCACAAAGGTCACGGCGCTGCCGCGCGTGATGCCGTCGCCGCCGAGCCCGCCGGCGATGCTGCCCGCGTTGATGACCGTATTGGCATCGCCCACGACGCCGACGCCCACGGCGGCGCTGCCCGCCGCACCGGTCGGCCCGGTGGTGTTGACGCCACCTGCCCCGCCATTGCCCCCCGTCAGCGTCCCGGCATTGAAGACCTGCGTGCCGCCGGCACTGATGTTGATCGCGTTGCCGCCGTTGCCACCGCCACCCGATGCGCCGCCGCCCTGGGTGGCGTCGCCCGCTCCGCCCGCACCGCCATTGCCGCCAACGATGGTGGCGCCGGTTTCGTTGCGCAGTTGGCCGCCGAGCATGGTCACGCCGTTGCCACCACCACCACCGCCACCACCGCTCGGGCCGGTGCCGCCGGCGCCGATGCCGTTGCCGCCGTTGCCCCCGTTGCCACCCTGGATGAGGCTCGCGGCGTTGTTGACGATCAGGCTGGTGGTGGCCGCAGGCGCGAAGTAGACGCCCGTACCACCACCGCCGCCGCCGCCGCCCTGTGAGTTGGCATCTCCGCCTGCGCCGCCCGTCCCGGCGGCGATGGTGCCGCTGTTGACGAATGACGTGACCGACGGGTCGAGCACGACGCCGTAGCCGCCGCCACCGCCGCCACCGCCAGCGTAAAACCCGGCACCGCCGGCGCCACCGCTGCCGCCTGTCAGGAGACCACCGTTGACCGTGACGACGCCGCTCGCACCGGCAGCGCCGGCGCCACCGCCGCCGCCGAAGCCTCCGCCCGTCTGGCTTCCGCCTGGGGAGCCGTCCGGCGTGCCGGGGATGCCGGCTGCGCCGCCGGCACCGGCAGGCCCGACGAACGGAACGCCCGGAAATGCAGCCGAGCCTGCGGTCGCGCCCGCAGGCGTCGCAGTGCCGCCATCACCGCCGAAGGAGCCGAAATTGGTGTCGTTGACGGCGCCTGCGCCGCCTGTGCTGTCGCTACCGCCCGCGCCGCCGTGGATGATCGTTTCGGTCGGCTGGCCACCCGCGCCGCCGGCCCCAGCCGCGACCGTGCCGGCCAGCAGGCAAAGCATTGCGGCGGTCGCCACAGCTCGCAAGCCGCCCGCACTGGGAACAGATCGGGCAACGGACGTGCGCTCGGCCGCCGAGCTGCTGCTGCGCACGCGGCCCCGCGCAATTTCGGAGACAGCCTGCCAGCTGTCGAGGGCCTGATTGAACACAACACGGTAGATACGATTCATGGAAAAGCTGCCTCGGGGGTGGGTGACAGGGAGCTGCTGATCTCGCCGGAACGGCGTACCCACGAGGCACCCGATCAAGCAAACAAAAGTAGCAATTTGAATCGCGAAGTGTAACTTTGTTACTACACGCCATGTAACCCCCTTTTCCCGGGAGCGTGTCAAATGTCACACCAACCATTGAAACGCGACGATACACCGACGTTGCGCGACGAAGCCGCCTCCTAAGCTGGGCGCATGCCATCGGCGTCCTCTTCCCGATCTTCTACTTGCCGCCTTTACGCGCTGGGCGCAATCGCGCTCTGGGCCTCGCTGGCCTCGCTCGGCACTTCGCTCGCCCATTTGCCGCCCTTTCTGCTGACCGGCCTGGCACTCACCATCGGCAGCGTGCTGAGCCTGCCCAGCGTGCTGCGCGACCGCGCCGCATGGCAAGTGCCGGCGACCACTCTGGCGCTCGGCATCTACGGCCTGTTCGGCTTTCACTTCCTGCTGTTCATCGCGCTGCGGCATGCACCGCCGGTCGAGGCCAACCTGGTCAACTACCTCTGGCCGCTGCTGATGGTGGTGCTTGCGCCGCTGCTGCTGCGGGGCGTTTCGTTGCGCGCGCTGCATCTGCTGGCAGCGTTGCTGGGCTTCGTCGGCGCAGCCATCGCGATCCTCGGCGCTCGCGGCGGCGCCACCCCTGCGAGCGGCGAGACCTGGGGCTTCGCGCTGGCGGCCGGGTCGGCCTTCATCTGGGCCAGCTACTCGTTGTGGACGCAGCGCGTGCCGGCGTTTCCCACATCGGCGATCGGCCTGTTCGGACTGGTTTCAGGCCTGCTCTCACTAGCGTGCCACGCATTGCTCGAGCCCTCGGCGGCCCTCTCGGCGCGCGACTGGCTGCTGGTCGTGCTGTGCGGACTTGGCCCGCTCGGCGCCGCGTTCTACCTGTGGGACATGGCGCTGAAGCGCGGCGACGCGCGGCAGATCGGCATCCTGAGCTACCTCACGCCGCTCGCGTCGACCGCACTGCTGCTGGTGGTGACTGGACGGCCGCTGAGCTGGACGATTGCGCTTGCGGCGCTGATGATCATTTCGGCGGCCGTCATGGGAACGCGCGCGCGCTGACAACCTGGTCAGTCGGCACGCTGCCGGTATGAGCCGCCAGAGGATCTGCGACGGGCTGGCACCGAAATCGCTTGGCCGCCTCCACAACAAACCCAAGGTGATATCGATGGCGAAGATCCCTCCCGGCGTCGGGCCGCGCTTTCCGCAGGTGGTGGTTCTGGTCGGCGCCACCGGTGATCTGGCGCGGCGCAAGCTGCTGCCCGGCCTGTTCCATCTGTGCAGCACCGGCTTCATCCCGGGCTGCCGCATCATCGGCGTCTCCCTTGACGAGCTCGACGTCGACGGCTTCCGTGCCGCCGCGCGTTCTGCGCTGGACGAGTTCGGCAGCCGCAAGATCACGCCGACCGCCTGGGACGCCTTTGCCGCCACGCTCGACTACGTGCCGCTGTCGGCCGGCGCGCCCGCGCTGCGCGCCGCGGTCGACCGCGCCGAGCAGTCGCTGGGCGCCGAATGCCGGCGCCTGCACTACCTGAGCGTGCCGCCGAAGGCCGCGCTGCCGGTCGTGCGCATGCTCGGCGAGGCCGGCCTGATCGAGCGCTCGCGCATCGTCATGGAGAAGCCGTTCGGCATCGATCTCGCGAGTTCGGTGTCGCTCAACGCCAAGCTGCACGAGGTGTTCGACGAGGAGCAGATCTTCCGCATCGACCACTTCCTGGGCAAGGAACCGGCGCAGAACATCCTGGCCTTCCGCTTTGCCAACGGGCTGTTCGAGCCGATCTGGAACCGCAACTTCATCGACCA
>JBDUCH010000216.1:0-7155 GCA_040003555.1 Variovorax sp.
TCACGCTCGGCCGCACGTCGCTCGCCTCGATCACGGCGCCGAGGCGCTTGGCGGTCGCGATCGCCTGCAGCCCGGCGACGCCGACGCCCAGGATCACGACGCGCGCGGCCTTCACGGTGCCGGCGGCGGTCATCAGCATCGGGAAGAAGCGCTGGTATTTGTCGGCCGCGATCATCACGGCCTTGTAGCCGGCGATGTTGGCCTGCGAGCTCAGCACGTCCATGCTCTGGGCGCGCGTGGTGCGCGGCGCGGCTTCGAGTGCAAAGCTGGTGAGTCCGGCCGTGGCCAGACGTTGCAGCCCGGCGGCATCGAAGGGGTTGAGCATGCCGACGACCACGGTGCCCGGTTTCATGCGGGCGGCTTCGGCATCGTCAGGGGTTCGCACCTTGAGCACGATGTCGGCCGCAAAAGCCCCGTCGATGTCGGTGATCTCCGCGCCGGCTGCCTGGTACGCCGCGTCGGTGACGCTGGCTGCGACGCCGGCACCCGACTGCACACGCACCGTGTGGCCCTGTGCCACGAGTTTCTTGGCCGTCTCGGGCGTGAGCGCCACTCGGGTTTCGCCAGCCGTCGTCTCGGCGGGCACGCCTATCAGCATAGATATCTCCTCAGGGCGGGAGCGGCGTCGGGGCCGCATTGAAATTTGCGCCGAGCTTACCCGAAGACGTCCAGCGCGCACTGTCCCATCTGTTCAGCGGCGATTTCGGCCTGGAGCACACGCCAAATCTATCTCGGCCGCTATCAAATTTGCAGCAGATGACCAGCATCGGAACGGGTTGCCCCGGCACCCCTTCCAGGAAAGCGAATGCCTTCCGTCAACACTCGATGCGCAACTTCGTGCGGTAGTTGACAGTTGATGCCTGCCGCACGCTGGCCTGCAAGCACCCACCCGCCCTAGACTCGCGGGCACTATAAAAAAGTCAGGGGAATGGAAGGCGAATCGCAGCGCTTGATGACGAACCGTGCCAGCTCGAGCTGATCGAGCACACGATGGAAGGCATTGGCCACGAATGCCGCTGCTACACCGAAGGGAAGACATTGCTGCGCGACCTGCGCCAGCAAAGCTTCGATCTGCTCATTCTTGACTGGACCTTGCCCGACGTATCCGGGCCCGCGGTCGTTCAATGGATTCGCCGGGATCTTGCAAGCAGCCTTCCCATCCTGTTCGTGACGGCCCGCCGTGAAGAGGCCGACATGATCGAAGGCCTGGCAGCCGGCGCCGACGACTTCATGGTCAAACCGATCCGGGTGGGCGAACTCCAGTCGCGCCCTGCTGCGCCGCGCCTATCCGCGCCAGCACGAGGCGGAGGTCTCGTTCGGGCCCTACCACTTCGTGCAGCGTGCGCACACGCTGCAGGTCAACGGCGTGCCGATCGAGCTCAAGCACCGCGAGTACGAACTTGCGCTGTTCCTGTTCCAGAACCTCGGGCGGCTGCTGTCGCGCGAACACCTGCGCGAAGCGGTGTGGGGCGCCGGGCTCGACGCGCCCTCGCGCTCGCTCGACACCCACGTGTCAAGACTGCGCACCAAACTCAACCTGCGGTCGAACGGTTTTCTGCTGTCGGCGGTCTACGGCCTGGGCTACCGGCTCGAAGCCATGGACGGCGAGTCGTTCGCCCCCTCTTCCCCACTGGCCATCACCGCCGGGGGATGACCGCGCGCCGTGGCGCAACGCCATGGCGGCACGATCGGGATCCACAGCGTGGAGAATGCCGATTGCACGGTGACACTGGCGATGCGCGACGACGACAAGGAACGAGAAGAATGAAGCGAACGACGATCAAGCTGCTGTTTGGCCTGACGCTGCTGGCCGGGTGGCTCGGCAGTGCCACGGCCCAGGACGTGGAGGCCAGCGACATGGTGCGCGGCGGCCTGCAGGTGATCCAGCTGGTCGACCAGGCGAAGATCGGTGAGCTGTGGGACGGCGCCGCGCCGGCCACCAGGAAGCGCGTGGCCCGCGCCGACTTCATGGCCCAGATCTCGAAGTTGCGCGGCCCACTCGGCGCGCCGCTGCAGCGCACGTGGGTTGCCATCAACCGGCAGGTGGTGGCCGACAGTGATGCCGATCTGGCCGGCCAGTATGTGAGCGTGGAGTATGAAACCCGCTTCACCAACACGGCGGCGAATCGGGCCTCGATGCGCGAGCTGGTCAGTTTTCACATGGATCGCGACGGGATCTGGCGCTTCAGCGGCTACGTCCTTCGCTAGCAGCCATGCACAAGCCCGAAGGCGCACCCAGCGCCCCGCGCTGGAAACCGAACGTCACGGTTGCAGCAGTGATCGAGCAGGGCGGGCGCTTCCTGCTGGTCGAGGAGCACACCGCCGGCGGCCTCAAGCTCAACACGCCGGCCGGCCATCTGGATCCGGGCGAATCTCCCGCCGAGGGCTGTGCGCGCGAGGCGCTCGAAGAAACCGCCCATCACTTCGCGCCGACCGCGCTGATCGGCATCTACATGGCTCGGTTCCAGAAGCAGGCGGACGACGAGGACGTCACGTACCTGCGCTTTGCATTTGCCGGCGAACTCGGCATGTTCGAAGCCGGCCGCGAACTCGACACCGGCATCGTGCGCACGCTGTGGCTCACCGCCGACGAAATCCGCGCCAGCATCGAGCGGCACCGCAGCCCCTTGCTGCTGCAATGCATCGAAGACTACCTGGCCGGCCGGCGCTACCCGCTGGACCTGATCCACACCGATCCGTCGGTGGTCAATCCGGCTTGATGCCGGCCTTGACGACGATGTCTTTCCACACCTTCTGCTGCGCGGCGATGAACGCGGCGAACTGCTCCGGCGTGTCGCCCACCCCCACGGCCGAGTCGTGCGCGAAGCGTTCGGTGACCGGGCCGGTGCGCAGTGCCTTGAGGCTTTCCTCTTGCAGCCGCTTCACCACCGGCGCGGGCGTGCCGGCCGGCGCGAGCAGACCGTACCACTGCGAGGTTTCGAAACCCTTGTAGCCGCTCTCGGCGATGGTCGGTACATCGGGCAGCGCCGCTATGCGCTGCGCGGAGCCGACCGCCAGCGCGCGCAGCTTGCCGCTCTTGATGAAGGCCGACACGCTCGGCAGCCCGTTCATCGCCACCTGCACGCGGCCGGCCAGCAGGTCGGTCATCTGCGGGCCGCTGCCGCGATAGGGAATGTGGGTCATGAAAAAGCCGGCCGTGAGCTTGAGGTATTCCATGCTCAGGTGGCCGGCGCTGCCGTTGCCGGCCGAGGAGTAGTTGACCTTGCCCGGGTTGGCCTTGGCATAGGCGATGAACTCCTTGAAAGTCTTCGCCGGCACGTCCGGGTGCACCACGAGCACATTGGGCACCTTGGCCAGCAGCGTGACCGGGATGAAGTCCTTGTTCACGTCGTAGGGCTGGTTCGGCAGCATGTACGGGTTGACCGCCAGCGTGCCGACGTGGCCGAGGATCAGCGTGTAGCCGTCGGCGCCGGCCTTGGCCACCTCCTGCATCGCGATGACACCGGCGCCGCCGGGCTTGTTCTCGACGAACACGCTCTGGCCGAGCTGCTTGGTCAACTCGCCCGCCACGGAGCGCGCGACCACCTCGCTGGAGCCGCCGGGCGCAAACGGCACCACCAGCCGGATCGGCTTCTGCGGCCAGGCGCCCTGCGCCTGCAGGGCGCTGGCGCCCCCGGTGGCGAGCAGCGCCAGCGATTGGCAAACGCGGCGGCGTTGGAACGAGAAAAGCGAACGCGTCGTCATGGGGTTGTCTCCGTGCATCAAGGCGGCCATTGTCCGAGCCCGCACGCACCGCCGTACGCCGTGTGCCCCCGTGATTTCCCGCATGCCGGCAGCGCTTTGCGCGGACGGGGACAATCGACGGGTCATGAAAAAGCAGCGCATCGTGGTGGGTCTGAGTGGCGGGGTCGACTCCGCGGTCACGGCGCACCTGCTGAAACAGCAGGGCCACGAGGTCATCGGCATCTTCATGAAGAACTGGGAAGACGATGACGACAGCGAGTACTGCTCGTCGAACATCGACTTCATCGACGCGGCCAGCGTGGCCGATGTGCTGGGCATCGAGACCGAGCATGTCAACTTTGCCGCCGACTACCGGGATCGCGTGTTCGCCGAGTTCCTGCGCGAGTACCAGGCCGGCCGCACGCCGAACCCCGACGTGCTGTGCAATGCCGAGATCAAGTTCAAGGCCTTCCTCGACCATGCGATGCGGCTCGGCGCCGAGAAGATCGCCACGGGCCACTATGCACGCGTGCGTTTCAACGAGGCCACGCAGCAGCACGAGTTGCTCAAGGGCCTCGATCCCGCCAAGGATCAAAGCTACTTCCTGCACCGGCTGAACCAGGCGCAGTTGTCGAAGACGCTGTTCCCGGTCGGCGAACTGCACAAGACCGAGGTACGCCGCATTGCCGATGACATCGGCCTGCCCAACGCAAAGAAGAAGGACTCGACCGGTATCTGCTTCATCGGCGAGCGGCCTTTCCGCGACTTCCTGAACCGCTACATCAGCAAGGCGCCGGGCCCGATCAAGGACGCGCGTGGCCGCACCATCGGCGAGCACCAGGGCCTGAGCTTCTACACGCTGGGCCAGCGCCAGGGCCTCGGCATCGGCGGCGTGAAAGAGAAGGGCGTGCAGCGCGGCGGCGGCGACCACTCGCCCTGGTTCGTGGCGCGCAAGGACGTCGAGAAGAACACCCTGTGGGTGGTGCAGGGGCACGACCACCCGTGGCTGCTGTCGCATGCCCTCGAAGCCGACGACACGAGTTGGGTCGCCGGCGCGCCGCCGCCGCCGGGCAGCTATGGCGCCAAATCACGCTATCGGCAGGCCGATGCGGGCTGCGCGCTCGGCAGCGGTGACGAGGGCCGCATACGCCTCGACTTCCCCGACGCCCAGTGGGCCGTGACGCCTGGCCAGTCCGCCGTCTTGTACGACGGCGAAGTCTGTCTCGGGGGCGGCGTGATCATGGGCTCCCCGGCGCTGGGCTGAGCATTCGTCCTACGCGCATTGCAGCAAAGGTCGCCTTTTCGCAGGCGCAGCGAATTTTTAGGGTTTTGCTTCCATCAGGGAGGATCTGCCGCAGCGTGGTACGAGGGTGAAGCGCCTCGCCGCAACACGGTCACCGCAAAACCCCAGCCACCATGTCCGTGCACCGGATTGCATCCCTGGCCGTCGCTGCCGCGCTGCTCGCTTCGACCGCCGCCATGGCGCAGCAGGACACCGGCTCCTCCGCCCCCTACACCCCCACATCGCTTTCGCCAGCGCTCGATCGCTTCAGCCTCTCGGTTGGCGCCTTCTACGCCGAGCCCAGTGTCAACATCGGGATCGGCACGCCCTACGGTTCGTATGACTCCGGCAAGATCACGGGCGACCGCGTCGCGCTGCCCCGGATTTCCGCCGACCTGCTGCTGTTCGAGAGCCAAGGGCTGTCGTTCGACTATTTCCGCTACAGCAAGGACTACAGCACGTCGTTCGCCAACGCTTACTCGCTGGGGCCGTTCGGCGGCTTGGGGGTTGCGGGCGGAGCCAATCTGGCGCTGAAGCTCGAGTTCGCCAAGCTGTCCTACCGCTGGTGGTTCAGTTCGGGCAACACCGCGATCGGCGCCGGCGTCGGCGCCGCCTACTACGGCATCAAGAGCGAGACGGGCGCCTTCGGCAGCCTGGCCGGCTTCGGCACCAGTTATGGCGACAGCTTCAGCCGCACCGACGGCGACAGTGCGGTGGCACCACTCCTCGAGGTCGGCGTGCGCCACGCGTTCACGCCCGATTTCCGTCTGTTCGCCGATGCGTCCGGCGTGCGCAAGGGCGGCGGCGGCGTGCACGGCAACATCTACAACGCCCAGGTCGGCCTCGAATACTTTCCAGTGCGCAACGTCGGCGTGGCCTTGGCCTATGGCGTGACCGACGTCGATCTCAAGCGCGACGACTACGGCCTCACGCGTTTTCGCCTCAAGCTGCAGGGGCCTACGCTGTCGCTGAAGGCTCGGTTCTGAGCACCAGTCCGTCGCGGATGCCGGCCAAAAGCTCGTAGGAGCGCAGCCGCGCCGCGTGGTCGAACACCTGCGAAGTGACCATCAGCTCGTCAGCCCCGGTGCGCTCGATGAAAGCCCGCATGCCGGCCCGCACCGTCTCGACCGAACCAACCGCCGAGCACGACAGCACCGAATCGAGCAGCGCGTTCTCGGCCGGGCCGACCGTGCCGCGGTAGTTCTTGACCGGCGGCGGAAGGCGTCCCGGCCGTCCGCTGCGCAGGTTGACGAAAGCCTGTTGCCAGGAGCTGGCGCGGAAGTTCGCTTCTTCGTCGGTGTCGGCCGCGAACACGTTGAAGCCCAGCATCACATACGGCTTCTGCAACTGCGCGGACGGCTTGAAGGTTTCGCGGTAGATGCGGATCGCCTGCATCAGCTGCTGCGGCGCGAAGTGCGAGGCAAAGGCGTAGGGCAGGCCGAGGTGCGCCGCGAGCTGCGCGCCGAAAGTGCTGGAGCCGAGGATCCACACCGGCACCTCGAGTCCGCGGCCCGGCACGGCCATCACTGGCTGGCGCGGCGCTTTCGACATGAAGTCCATCAGCTCGACCACGTCCTGCGGGAACTGGTCGGCATCGGATTCGAGGTTGCGGCGCAGCGCCTGCGCGGTGCGCTGATCCGAACCCGGCGCGCGGCCCAGGCCGAGGTCGATGCGGCCCGGATACAGCGACTCCAGCGTGCCGAACTGCTCGGCGATGACCAGCGGCGAATGGTTCGGCAGCATCACGCCGCCAGCGCCGATGCGGATGGTCTGGGTGCCAGCGCCAATGTGGGCCAGCAACACTGCGGTCGCCGCGCTCGCAATGCCCGGCATGCCGTGGTGCTCGGCAAGCCAGTAGCGCCGGTAGCCGAGCTTCTCGCCATGTTGCGCGAGGGAGAGCGAGTTGCGAAACGACTGCGAAGCGTCGCCGCCTTCGCAGATGGGGGACAGATCGAGAATGGAAAGCGGAGTGGTCATCGGGCGGGCGTCGGCAGCAGATACAGGGTGCGTATCTTGGGCCGAAGCCGCGGCCTGCAAGGCAGCAGGGCCATTGCGGGCCGCGCGCTACCCCTCGACCCTCGACCCTCGGCCCGCGGTCCGCGGTCCGCCGAGCCTCAGAACGGAATGTCGTCGTCCATGTCGTCGAAGCCGGACGACGACTTCGCGGGCGCCTGGCGCGGCGCAGGAGC
>JBDUCH010000217.1:0-7114 GCA_040003555.1 Variovorax sp.
AGCAAGCGCACCCTGTCCGACAAGCTCTCGGGCTTCGACGAAGCGCTCGGCGACAACGCGCTCGAAGCCTTCATCTCGCGGCTGCGCAAGAAGCTGTCGGGCAGCGGCGCAGGCATTCGCACGCTGCGCGGCATTGGCTACCTGCTTGAAGCAGAACCTGAAGCCGAGCCGAACGACTGACATGGCGCAGTCCCGCGCGCCCTCGCTCACACGCAGGGTTCTGCGCAATGTGCTGTGGCCACTGGCGCTGACCTGGTTGCTCGGCTCCGCGGTGGCGACCGGCGTGGCCAACTATCTCACCGACCAGGCGTTCGACCGCGCCATGCTCGACGACGCCCACGCGGTCTCGGCCAACATCCAGGCGGGCGAGCGCGGACCCGAGCTGCTGCTGTCGCCGCGCGAAGTCACCACCGTGCTGTTCGATGAGCAGGAAGAGGTTCACTTCGCCGTGCTGCGACCCGACGGTTCGCTCATCGCGGGCGACCCGGAGCTGAAGGCGCTGGCGCCCGAGAGCGGTACGCGCTATCGCTTTTCCGACGTTGCGTTCCGTGGCAAGACCCTGCGCGCGGTGGTTCTGAGTCAGGAGGCGCCGGCCGCCTTCAGCGTGGTGATCGCGCAGACAACACGTGAACGCGCGGCTTTGGTCGAGCGCCTGCTCGTCTACGCGTTGACACCGCAGCTGCTGTTGCTGACGCTGCTGGCGGTGTGGATCTGGCGCGGCGTTCGCAGCGATCTGCGACCGCTCGGTGTGCTTCAGCATGCGCTGGACCGGCGTGATGCCGACGACCTGGCGCCGGTCGCGGTGGTGCGCACCTCGCGCGAGGTCGAGCGGCTCGGAGACGCGGTCAACTCGCTGTTCGAGCGGCTAGGTTACAGCGTGGCCGCGCAGCGGGAGTTCACCGGCAATGTCGCGCACGAACTGCGCACGCCGCTGGCCGGCATTCGCGCACTGGTCGACTACGGCCTCGGGCAGAACGATCCGGCCGTATGGCGCGAGCAGCTGGAGCGCGTGGCAAAGAGCGAGGCGCGCGCCAGCCACCTGATCGACCAGCTGCTGGCGCTGGCGCTGGCCGACGAGGCCCATGCCGCGCAGCAGCGCGCGCCGGTGCAACTGGCCGAGGTCGTGGAGCGCGCCGTGTTGCGCCACCTGGCCCGCGCCGATGCACGCGGCGTCGACCTGGGTGCACGCGGGATTGACGATGACGCCGGCGTGACGGTGCAGGCCAACGTGGCGCTGATCGAAGGCATTCTCGACAACCTGATCGACAACGCCTTTCGCTACGGTGGTCGCACCATCACGGTCGAGTTGGCCGGCACCGTGCTGAGCGTGATCGACGACGGTCCCGGCATTCCACCCGAGGCGCAGCGCGATCTGCTGCAACGCTGGGCTCAGGGCCCCGCCGGGCTCCAGCTCGGGAAGGGCGCCGGGCTGGGCCTGTCGATCATGGCGCGCTATGCGCAACTGCTCGGCGCCGGCTTCACGCTGCAGAACGATGCGGTGACCGGCGGCCTGCGTGCCAGCGTGGCGTTCGGCCAGCCAGGCGGCCCTGCCCCGTCATAGCGCCAGCGGCTTGCGATAGAACACGCGGTCGTAGCCGTCTTCGGTACGACGACCGGTCTCAACGTAGCCGATGTGGGGATAAAAGCGCTGGTTCTCGGTCATCTTCGCGTTGGTCGCAAGGCAGATGCTGCTGTGGCCGCGGCGGCGCGCCTCGTCTTCGGCGAACTGCAGCAACGCGCGACCGAGCCCGGTGCCCTGGTGCGACGGCAGAACCGCCACTGTGTCGACATAAAAGCCGTCCTTGTAGCCAGGCTCCAGCACCAGCGCGCCGACGATGCATTCGCCGTCCTGCGCGACCCAGGCGCGTGCCGCCTCGATCAGCGCCGCGAAGTCGGCGCGCATGGGGCCCGGCACCTGGCCGCCCATGCGCTCGATGTAATGGCTGAACGCGGCACCCACGCACGCGGCAAGCGCCTGCGCATCGGCGGGCCGGGCCGGGCGAATGGCCGGCATGGGTTTCATGTGGCCGGATCGAAGTCGTCGTCGAGCGCAAACTCTCCGCGCTCGAAGGCCGCGATCACCTGCTTCGCTTCGTCCACATGCGCCGCGGCGACACGCAACTTGGCGCCGCCGACCGCCACGCTCCACAGTGCGTTGGCCTGCACAAGGTTGGCGTCGGCCACGGTGGCGGGCACGCCGGCCGCGGCCAGGCAGGCGCAGAGCATGTGGGCGTCGATGGGCGTGAGATCGCGCGCGACCGTGATCATGTCGCCGGCATAGTCGTCGGACTGGTGGATCATGACGTTCGGCTCATGGCTGGTACGGGCCTTTGACCTCGCCCCAGCCCCACTTCGGCATCGGTGCGTCGGCGTCGGCGGTGGCGCCGGGCTCGGAGTTGAGCACGGCCAGCCGCGAGCCCCACTCCAGGTAGCCGACCAGCGCCGAGCGGAACTCGGGGTCGTCCGGCAGTTGCAGTTCGTCGGCGGTGTCGAGCAGCAGCGCGACCCACTCGCGTCGCTGCGCCTGATCGAGGTGCCGGTTCAGGTGCTGTCGGATCATGTGCGGATGCCCGCCGTGCTGCGCCGAGTAGTCGGCCGGGCCGCCCAGAACCTCCGCCAGAAATGCCGCCACGTGCTGCGGGTGCGCGCCATCCATGTGGGCAAAGATCGGCGCGAGCAGCGCGTTGTCCCGCACGCGCTCGTAGAACCGCGTGGTGAGGCTATTCAGCGCGTCGAGGCCGCCGAGCCAGTCGTAGAGCGTGGGAACGGATGGTGTGGTCATGGGACGGAAGCCTAGTTTGCGGCAGCGAGCTCGTCCCAGTCGAGCGTCTCGATGGATGACGATCAGGCCAGCGCCGGATAGTCGGTGTACCCCTTTTCGCCCCCGCCGTACATCGTCGCCTTGTCCACCTCATTCAGCGGAGCGTTCTCGCGCAGACGGCGCACCAGGTCGGGGTTGGCGATGAAGGGTTTGCCGAACGCGACCAGGTCGTCGCCTTCTTTCACGGCGGTTTCGGCCAGCGGCTTGTCGTAGCCGTTGTTCACCATCCAGGCGCCCCTGCCGCCGGCGGTGCGGTAGGCAGCCTTCAGGGCGTCGTAGTCGAACGGGCGGTCGTCGATCTCGCGCGGGCCGCCGGTGGCGCCTTCGATGATGTGGATGTAGGCCAGGTTCATGGTGGCGAGCTGCTTCACCACATGGTCGAACAGCGGTTGCGGGTCTTCGTCGTGCGCGTCGTTGGCCGGCGTTACCGGTGACAGGCGGATGCCGGTCTTGCCGCCGCCGATGGCGTCGACCACGGCGCGCGTCACCTCGAGCAGCAGGCGGGCGCGGTTTTCGATGCTGCCGCCGTAGTCATCGGTGCGCCGGTTGCTGCCGGTCTTCAGGAACTGGTCGAGCAGGTAGCCATTGGCGCCGTGCACTTCGACGCCGTCGAAGCCCGCGGTTTCGACCGCGTTGCGCGCCGCCGCAGCGTAGCTGTGAACGATGCCGGGCAGCTCTTCGGCCTTGAGCGCGCGCGGCTCGGAGGTCTCGACGAAGGTCGGCACGCCGCCCTTGATCAGCACGGTCTTGGTCTTGGCCGTGATGGCCGAGGGCGCGACCGGCTTGCCGCCATCGGGCTGCAGCTCGGTGTGCGAGACGCGGCCCACGTGCCACAGCTGCACCACGATCTTGCCGCCCTTGGCATGCACGGCATCGGTGACCCGCTTCCACGCGTCGAGCTGCTCTGTGCCGTAGAGGCCAGGCACGTCGGCGTAGCCCTGGCCCTGGTGGCTGATGGCGGTGGCCTCGGTGATGAGCAGGCCGGCACTGGCACGCTGTGCGTAGTAGGTGATGGCGATGTCGCGCGGGATCGCATCGGGCGAGCGGTTGCGCGTGAGCGGCGCCATCACGACGCGGTTGGCAAGGTGCAGGTCGCCGGCCTGGACGGGGTCGAAAAGAGTGGGCATCGTCGGTGTACGCAGTGTTGTTGTGGGATGAACACCCGCAGCGTATGCCCGCACCTGCAACCGCGCTGCCGCGGGGTTGTCGGCTTTGGTGTAGGCGTGCCGACGACGCGGGTTACTTGAGCAGGCCTTCGGCTTTCATCGCCGCCTGCACGGCCGGCCGCGCGCCGACGCGTGCGTGCCAGGCCTGCACGTTCGGAAACGCAGCGAGATCGACGCCGGTGGGCTTGGCCCAGTTGGTGACGGTGAAAAGATAGCCGTCGGCCACGCCGAAGTGCGCGCCCATGAGCCATTCCTTGTTGGCGAGCTCTTTGTCGAGCCAGCTGTAGCGGCTGGCGAGCTTGTCCCGGGCGATGGTCTTGTACGCGTCTGGAGTGGCCGGGTTGAACAGCGGGCTGAAGCCCTTGTGGATCTCGGTGCCGATGAAGGTGAGCCACTCCTGCAGACGGTAGCGCTGCATCGTGCCGTTGGCCGGTGCCAGGTTCTTCTGCGGCGACAGGTCGGCGATGTACTGGAGGATGGCCGGGCCTTCGCGCAGGTGGGCGCCGTCGTCGAGTTCGAGCAGCGGCACGTAGCCGAGCGGGTTGATGCCGTAGTAGTCGGTGCCGTCCTGCAGCTTGTGGCTCTTGGTGCTGGCCATCACCGGCTCGAAGGCCAGGCCGGCCTCGTGCAGCGCGATGTGGGGCGAGAGCGAACAGGCACCGGGCGAGTAATACAGCTTCATGAAGAGATGCTCCTGATGGATTGGATTGGGGGTTTGCAGCGCACGGATGCTAGCCGTTTCGCCGCGCGGGCTTGTCCTACGGGCCTTTGGGCGGGCTGCCGATCCGGTGCAGCAGCCCGCCTCTTCTAAGCTTTTCCTCACCGCGGCCGGGGGGTCGCTCACAGGAGTTCAGCCATGTTGAAGTACGCCATCATTTTTGCGATCGTTTCGCTGGTCGCCGGCGCGCTCGGCTTCGGCGGCGTGGCCGCCGGTGCGGCGGGCATAGCCAAGGTGTTGTTCGGTCTGTTCCTGATTCTGGCGGTGGTGTTCCTGGTGCTGGCGGCGCTCGGCGTCGGCGCCGTGAAGAAGGCGCTCGACTGAGCGCGGTCGGCCGCCACGGGGCGCGGATGCCTGGCAAGCATCCGCGCGCCGGCTTGCCGATCTGCACAGGAAGGATCAATGCACTTCTCAACGATTGACGCGACGCTCGAGTACCAGGTGAGGGCACCGGCGCACATGGTGCTCAACATCGAGGCGGCGCGTTGCGGTACGCAGGCCGTGCTGAGCGAGGAACTCGTGGTCGAGCCGCAGGTCGGGATGAACGCTTTTTGCGATGAGAGCAGCGGCAATCGATTCATTCGCTTCGATGCGCAGCCGGGCTCGCTCAAGATCCACTACCGCGCCAGCGTGCAGCGCTCGCCGGTGGTGGTGCCGCCGGATCTGGCCGAGTCACCCGTGAACGCCGTGCCCGACGAGGTACTGCACTACCTGATGCCGACGCGCTACTGCGAGTCGGACCTGATGTCGCGGGCCGCGCAGCAGCTGTTCGGTAGCCTGCCGCCCGGCATCGGCCGCGTTCAGGCGATCGCCGACTGGGTGCACGACAGCATCGCATACGAGCCGGGCAGCAGCAGTTCCACGACGACCGCGCAAGAGGTGTTCGTGCAGCGCGCGGGCGTGTGCCGCGACTTCGCGCATCTGGGCATCACGCTGTGCCGGGCGGTGAACATTCCGGCACGGCTGACGGTGGGCTACGTCTGGTTCGACGAGCCGCCACAGGATTTCCACGCAGTGTTCGAGGCCTGGATCGGCGGCCAGTGGGTGCTGTTCGACGCCACCCGCATGGCGCCGGTCGACCGCATCGTGCGCGTCGGCACCGGGCGCGATGCCAAGGACGTGGCCTTCTGCACCATCTTCGGCCCGGTCAGCATGACCAACAAGGTGCTGACCGTGCGCGAGTTTGAGGGCGAGATTGCGCCGCTCGTTGGCATCGGGAAGCCGGTGCCGGTGAAAACTGGGCCCGCCGGTTCCGAGGCGGCCGCGCACACCGTCGAAACGGCCGCCTGAGGTCGAATGCTATTAAAAGGATAGCAAACAACGCCCGCTGGGCGGGTCCTGTGGCTAGATTTGGCTTGTGGCGAGGCGGCCACAGCGCTTGACCTTGCTGGCGGCATACGACAGGGCGCCCGACTAAAATCGATGCCCCGTTTTGCTGTGCGCACACCTTGCGCCCGCTCCCATGCTCTACCCAGAAGAATTCGATGTGATCGTCGTCGGCGGCGGCCACGCCGGCACCGAGGCCGCGCTGGCCGCGGCCCGGATGGGCGCGAAGACGCTGCTGCTGAGCCACAACATCGAGACGCTGGGGCAGATGAGCTGCAACCCCTCGATCGGCGGCATCGGCAAGGGCCATCTGGTGAAAGAGGTCGATGCGCTCGGCGGCGCGATGGCGATCGCCACCGACGAAGCCGGCATCCAGTTCCGCATTCTCAATTCGAGCAAGGGGCCGGCCGTTCGTGCGACGCGTGCGCAGGCAGATCGCGTGCTCTACAAGGCCGCGATCCGGCGCCGGCTCGAGAACCAGCCGAACCTTTCGCTGTTCCAGCAGGCGGTGGACGACCTGATGATCGAAGGCGAGCGCGTGGTCGGCGCGGTCACGCAGGTTGGCATCGCGTTCCGCGCCCGCACCGTGGTGCTGACGGCCGGCACCTTTCTGGATGGCCGCATCCATGTGGGCCTCGACAACTACCAGGCCGGCAGGGCGGGCGACCCGCCGGCGATCAGCCTGTCGGCGCGGCTCAAGGAACTGAAGCTGCCGCAGGGCCGCCTCAAGACTGGCACGCCGCCGCGGCTCGACGGCCGTACCATCGACTTCAGCAGGTGCACCGAGCAGCCGGGTGATGGCATGCCCGGCGGCACCACCGATGCGCTGCCGGTGTTCAGCTTCATGGGCAACATCGCGATGCATCCGCAGCAGATGCCGTGCTGGATCACGCACACCAATGCGCGCACGCACGAGATCATCCGCTCGGGATTCGACCGCAGCCCGATGTTCACCGGCAAGATCGACGGCGTCGGGCCGCGCTACTGCCCGAGCGTGGAAGACAAGATCAACCGCTTTGCCGACAAGCAAAGCCACCAGATCTTTCTGGAGCCCGAAGGCCTGACCACCAACGAGTACTACCC
>JBDUCH010000218.1:0-7057 GCA_040003555.1 Variovorax sp.
GGGTCGGCGGCAGGGGCTGGGGCTCGGGCGGGCGGGAATCCATGGGTCGTCCTGGTAACAGTGCAAAGCGTTCGACGACGCCGGAGCGCTCGCCGCGGCCGATCGTAGCGCGCGACCCCGCAGGCATTGCGACGGGCATCCTGCGGCACCGTAAAGGCTCTGTAAAGCACTCGATGCGGGCCCGTCTTCGTCGTTGCCGGCTGCATCTGGCGCCGTTTGGCTGCATTTCGTCGCATCCGGGTCGCGGCGCAGGAGCGGCGTCGGCACAGTTCGCCCATCGCTTCTTCATCCCCGTTTTTTCACCCTCAAAGGAGTTCCACCATGCTGCTGCAAATCATCGCCCACACGCCCCGCTGGGTGTTCGCCGTGTTCGCCCTGCTGGTCTGGCTCGGCAGCAAGCAGCTGCTGGCCGGCCGCGTGAGCCTGACCCGCGTGACGATCCTGCCGATCGCCATGGCAGGCCTGTCGATCTACGGCATGCTCTCGGCCTTCGGCGATTCGCCGATGGCGCTGGCCGGCTGGGCCGTGGCGGCGGCGGTTGCAGTGGCGGTGGTGCTGCAGCGCCCGCTGCCGGCGGCCACGCGCTACGACCCCGACACGCGCAGCTTTCACGTCGCCGGCAGCGCCGTGCCGCTGGCGCTGATGATGGGCATCTTCTTCACCAAGTACGTGGTCGGCGTGCAAATCGCCATGCACCCCGAGCTGGCTCACCAGCACAACTTTGCACTGGCCATCGGCACCCTGTATGGCGCCTTCAGCGGCATCTTCGCGGCCCGGACGCTGCGCCTGTGGAAGCTGGCGATCCGGCGCGACCGCGCCGTCGCCGACGGCCAGCCGGCCTGAGCCCCTTCGTCACCCACCAGGAGATCACCATGGAATCCAACGACACCTCCCTTGACAAGCTGGCCCGCCGCCGCGCCAAGGCCAAGCTCGGCTGGTTCAGCCATGCCGCGGTGTACCTGGCGGTCAACGCCGGGCTCATCACCCTCTCGCTCGCCAACGGCCGGGCCTGGGCCATCTTCCCGCTGCTCGGCTGGGGGCTCGGCCTGCTGATGCACGGCATTGCGGTCTGGGTGTTCGCACCGGGCGGTAACCTGCTGGAGGGCATGGTGCAGCGCGAGCGCGCCAAGCTGGACTCGACCGGGGCCAAGCCGTGGTGAGCGGCCGGTTCACGCGCCTGCTGGCGCTGGCCGCCCTCGGCACCGCCGCCGGCCTGGCCTCGGCCGCCACCGGCCTCACCGTGCTGCCGACGCCGCCGGACAGCGGGCCGGTCACGGTGTTCTATCCCACCACCACCGCAGCCGCCAGCAAGCTCCAGCGCGGCCCCTTTTCGATCGATGCCACGCTGAACGCAGCGCCGCTGCGCGGCAACGGCCACCTTGTCGTCATGTCGCACGGCTCGGGCGGTTCGCCCTGGCCGCAGGCCGACCTGGCGCAGGCGCTGGTGAACGCGGGCTTCACCGTGGCCATGCCCGAACACGCCGGCGACAACTGGCACGACATGCGCGACGTCGGCCCCGCCACGTGGAAGCACCGGCCCAAAGAGGTGTCGCAAGCCATCGACGCAATGGCCGCCGACGCGCGCTTCGCGCCGCTGCTGGACTTCCAGGACGTCGGCGTCTACGGCATGTCGGCCGGCGGCCTCACCGCGCTGACACTGGCCGGCGCGCGCTGGTCGCCGGCCTGGCTGTCGAAGCACTGCGACGCGCACCTGAGCGAGGACTTTCCGACCTGCGTGGGGCTCCTCACCGAGCTCAACGGCGGCCTGTTCGACCCGCTCAAGCGCACCATCGCAACCTGGATCATCCATTTCAAGTTTGCCGACGACACCGCCATGCAAGGCTGGGACGAGCCGCGCATCAAGGCGGCCGTTGCGGCCGTGCCGATGGCGGCGCCGGTCGACATGGCCTCGCTGGTGCAGCCCCGCATCCCGCTCGGCCTGGTGCGCGCCGGCAAGGACGGCTGGCTGGCGCCGCCATGGCACATCGACGCGGTGCGTGCCGCATGCAAGAACTGCACGCTTATCGCCGACATGCCGGACGGCGGCCACGGCTCGATCTTGTCGCCGCAGCCGGCGGACTTGCCTGCCCGCGCCGCGAAGCTGCTGAACGACCCGCCCGGCTTCGACCGCAGCGGCCTGCCTCGCACATACGCAGCCATCGCAGCCTTTTTCGTGAAGAATCTGGCACCATGAACGTGCTGCTGTTGCTGCTCAAGCTCTCTGTCGCCACGGTGCTGGTGGCTTCGCTGGTCGAGGCGGCCGTGCTCTCCTGGCGCCACGCGCGCGCCGGCGGGCCGGCCTACGACTGGAAGGCCGCGGGCGTGTCGGTGATCGACTTCATGGTGCGCGAATACCCGCTGCGCTGGCTGTTGCCGCTGGCGTTCTTCACCGGCGCGATGGACTGGGTCTACCAGCACCGTCTCTGGACGCTGCCGATGAACCACTGGTCGGGCTGGGCCGCCTGCTTCCTCGGCCAGGAGTTCTGCTACTACTGGTACCACCGCGCCGCGCACCGGGTGCGCTGGTTCTGGTGCACCCACGCCGTCCATCACTCGCCGAACCAGCTCAACCTGTCGGCCGCCTACCGATTCGGCTGGACCGGCAAGCTCACCGGCTCGCTGCTGTTCTTCTTTGCCGCGCCGCTGCTCGGCATGCCGCCGCGCGTGATCCTGCTGATGCTCACGCTCAACCTGCTCTACCAGTTCTGGATCCATGCAACCTGGATCCCGCGGCTCGGCCCCCTCGAATGGGTGCTGAACACGCCATCGGCGCACCGCGTGCATCACGCGTCGAACCTCGAATACCTCGACAGCAACTGCGGCGGCGTGCTGATCGTGTTCGACCGCCTGTTCGGCACCTACGTCGCCGAGCGCGCCGACGTGCCATGCCGCTACGGCCTGGTGACCCCGATGCACACCAACAACCTGCTGCGCATCGAGTTCACACAGTGGCAGGCACTGTGGCGCGACCTGCGCTCCGCCCGCTCGGCCGGCGCCGTGTGGGGCTACCTGTTCAAGCCGCCAGGCTGGTCGCCTGACGGATCGGGCGAGACCACCGAAGCCCTGCGCCGGCGTGCCATCGACCCGGGCGACGTCGGCAAGCTAACCTCGGCACCATGAAGATCCAATGGGGCGATGCCGCCCGCCACTACCTGCAGGTCGTTGCGTTCTGCTGCGTGATCGCGGTGCTCACCACCCTGATCTGGCCGGCCAAGACCTACTTCGTGCAGGTGGGCTATGCCACCTCGGTGGGCACCATCACCTGGGCCGTGATCGAGTTCGGCCGCTATTTCGTCGACGAGCGCAACTGCCACTCCAGCCACACCGGCAGCCACGGCTGGCCGAAAGGCTGGCGCGGGCTGCTGCTGACCTCTGTGGGCATCGCCTGCGGCTTCATCTTCGGCGACCGGCTGGGCGATGTCTTCTTCAGCACCGGCCTGGTGAATTCGCCGCGCGACAACAGGTTGAGCCTGGCCATCACCATCGTGGCCGGCGGCGTGGGCAGCTTCTACTTTCATGCGCGCGGCGAGGCGGCGAACATGGCCGCCAAGATCAGCGCCGCCGAACGCGATGCCAGCGAAGCCAAGCTCAAGCTGCTCGAAACGCAGCTCGAACCGCACATGCTATTCAACACGCTGGCCAACCTGCGCGTGCTGATCACCACCGATCCGCAGCGCGCCGTGGCGATGCTCGACCGGCTCAACAGCTACCTGCGCGCAACCCTGAGCGGGTCGCGCGCGCTGGCGCATCCGCTGTCGGCCGAGTTCGATTTGCTGCGCGACTACCTGGAGCTGATGTCGGTGCGCATGAGCGACCGGCTGCACTACACGCTCGACCTGCCCGAAGCGCTGCGCAACGCATCGGTGCCGCCGCTGCTGCTGCAGCCGCTGGTCGAAAACGCCATCCAGCACGGGCTGGAACCCAAGGTCGGCGGCGGCGGCATCACGGTGCGCGCGTCGCAGCGCGGCAGCGACAGCGGGGCGCTGCTGGTCATCCAGGTCGCCGACACCGGCGTCGGCCTGGCGGCACAGGCCAACACCCTCGACGAGCCCGGCCGCGGCTTCGGCCTGACGCAGGTGCGCGAGCGCCTGGCCAGCGCCTATGGTGCGCGCGGCGCCATCGAATTGATCGCCGCGCCCGAAGGCGGGACGCTCGCCACCGTCACGTTCCCCCTGAAAAACTCCGCATGACCCGCCCCACCGCCCTGATCGCCGAAGACGAAAAATTGCTGGCACAGGCGCTGCGCAGCGAACTCGCGCAGGCGTGGCCCGAGCTCGACGTGCTGGCGATGGTCGGCGACGGCGGCAGCGCCGTTGGCGAAGCGCTGCGCCTGTTGCCCGACGTGCTGTTTCTCGACATCCGCATGCCGGGCCAGGACGGCCTGGCTGCCGCGGCCGAACTGGCCGACGCCTGGCCGCTGGAGCGCGCACCGTTGCCGCAACTGGTGTTTGTGACCGCCTACGACGAGTACGCCGTGCGCGCCTTCGAGCAGCACGCGGTCGACTACGTGCTGAAGCCGGTGCAGCCCGAGCGCCTGCGCAAGACCACGGCCCGGCTGCAGGCCGCGCTGGCCGCGCGCGCACCGCTCGAAGCCGTGCCGAACGGTGCCGGCGCCGCGCTGGAAGAAACCCTGGCGCAATGGCGCCGCATGCTGTCGGCGGCCGGTAACGGCGCCCTGCCCGGCTCGCCAGTTCCGCTGAAGCGCATTGCTGCCAGCGACGCCGGCAGCTCTGGCGCCACCGTGCGCATGGTGCCGGTCGACGAGGTGCTGTACTTCGAGGCGGCCGACAAATACGTGCGCGTGCTCACCGCGGGCCACGAATACCTCATACGCACGCCGCTGAAGCAACTACTGCCGCAACTCGATGCAAACGCCTTCTGGCAGGTGCACCGCGCCGTGGTGGTGAACACCGAAGCGATCGAATCGGTGCACCGCGACGAGGCCGGCAAGCTGCATCTGCAGCTGCGCGGCCGCAACGAGCGGCTGGCGGTGAGCCGCCTCTACGCGCACTTGTTCCGCGCGATGTAGCCGGTCAGCCGGCAACGTCGCGGCTCAGGCGTTGACCGGCGATGCCGCCACGAGGTGCTCGGTCAGAAACCACACCTGGAGTTCGTTGGTACGCAGCACGTTGCTCACGAACACGTCGTTGCTGCCGTCGTCGCCCGCCTCATCGACCTTCTTGGCCGCTTTGCGGGCCTCGACGATGATGAGTTCGTGCGCTTCGGCCAGGCGCTTGATCTGCACCGCTGCCGGCTCGCGGCCGCGCGGCGGGCGCTTGATCTTGGTGGTTTCGGCAATGTCGGCCGCCATCGCCAGCGCGATGCCGCCCAAAAGCTGGATGCGTTCGGCCAGGATGTCGACCAGCAGCACCTGCCCTTCGTAGTGCTGGTCGTACATCAGGTGCAGCTGGTTGAACGTGGGGCCGACCACCTGCCAGTGATGCTTCTTGTACATGTCGCGCAGCGTGATGGTGTCGGCCAGGCACTGGTTGAGCAGCGCCACGCTTTCCTTGCACACCTTTTCAGACAGGCCGTTCGGTAGCTTGACGATTTCGCCGTATTTCTGCGTTTCGTGGCTGGGCTGATCCAGATTGGGCTTAACGGCCTGCTGCTTCTCGGTCATGGTGGCGGTGTTCATACGTTGGCTCCGGGATGTTGCGAAAGAAATCGGAAACCACTTTTTTAGCGACCACGCACCGCCCTGCGCGTAGGTGGCGGGGCCGTCCGCGCGCCGCCGTTCTTCCATGAAAAAAGCCGGCCCCGTTTCCGGAACCGGCCTTGAGCGGTGACAGCAGCCTCAGCGCCAGTCGCGACGATGGTGATGGCGGTAGTAGCCGTCACCGCGGCCGCCGTAGTAGACGGGGGCCGGACGGTAGTACACCGGCGGCGGCGCGTAGTACACGGGGGCCGGGCGGTAGTAAACCGGCGGCGGGGGCGCGTAGTAGGCCTGGGGCGCGTTGTAGTAGACGGGTGCCGGCGGGGCGTAGTAGCCAGGCTGGGCCACGCCAACTGCGATGCCGGGGGCGTTGACGCCGACCGACCAGCTCACGCCGTTGGCGTTGGCCGATGCAGCCGTGAACAAGGCACCTGCAGCCACGGCGGCGGCGGCAGACCATTTGAAGAAGGTTGAACGGTTGAAGCTCATGGTGGATCTCCGGTTACAGGCGGAATTTTCGCCGATGTGGGTATTGAACGCGTCAGGTGCAAATCAGGTGCACTCGCTTGTGTGAAGAAGGTTGCCAAAAGTAACCTGTATAAACCTGCCCCCTAGAATGAACAGATGACTTCTCCCGTTGACAAAGATACCGCAAAGCCGAGCAATTTCCTGCGCCACGTGATCGAAAACGACCTCGACCAGGGCGCCTACGCAGCGCGCAAATGGGGCGGCAGCCCCGGCGACGCGCAGCATCATGCGCAAGGCATGCAAGACCCGGCCAAGGTGCGCATGCGGTTTCCGCCCGAGCCCAACGGCTACCTGCACATCGGCCATGCCAAGAGCATCTGGCTCAACTTCGAGCTGGCCAAGGAGTACGGCGGCGTGTGCCACCTGCGCTTTGACGACACCAACCCCGAGAAGGAAGAGCAGGAATACGTCGACAGCATCCGCGACGCAGTGAAGTGGCTCGGCTACGAAACCTTCCTGGCCGACCGCCCCAGCGCGCCCGGCACGATGCAGCCACACGAATACTTTGCGAGCGACTACTTCGACTTCATGTACCGCGCGGCCGAGTACCTGATCACGGCCGGCCTGGCCTACGTGGACGAGCAAAGCGCCGACGAGATCCGCCACAACCGCGGCGACTTCAACACGCCCGGCACCCACAGCCCGTTCCGCGCCCGCACGCCCGACGAAAACCTCGCCCGCTTCCGCGCCATGCGCGACGGCCAGTTGGAAGACGGCGCCGCCATCCTGCGCGCCAAGATCGACATGGCGAGCCCCAACATCAACATGCGCGACCCGGCGCTCTACCGCATTCGCCGGGCCACGCACCACAACACCGCCGACAAGTGGTGCATCT
The DNA here is from genome assembly GCA_040003555.1 of Variovorax sp. Taxonomy (GTDB): domain Bacteria; phylum Pseudomonadota; class Gammaproteobacteria; order Burkholderiales; family Burkholderiaceae_C; genus Variovorax. Next base: position 7,020 of record JBDUCH010000218.1, read on the forward strand.
ACCCGATGTACACCTTTGCGCACCCGATCGAAGACGCA
>JBDUCH010000019.1:0-23415 GCA_040003555.1 Variovorax sp.
GATGGACATTGCGCCTACACGCCGCCTGCCCGGATTGCGGCATGCTGTGCGGATGTTCCGCTGGATGCTCCCCACCATGTCGGTTGTGCGTTCGGCGCCTGATCGTTTCGGCGTTTATCGACCCACGCTCTCGACGTTGCCATTGACGTCGGTGCCGCTCGCCCACGCACTTGTGCACGCGGTGGCCGGTATCGACGATGCTTTGCGGCGTTGGCTCGACACCCATCTGGCAGCGCGGGCGCCGACGGCGCTCGGGCAGCCAGCTTCACGTGCCGCCGTTGCGGTCTGGCATGCACTGCAGGATGCGCGCGCCACCGGGCTACCGGTTGCGGCCGATGCCGACTGGGCGCTGCTCTGCGCCATCGGCCGCCAGGAGGCTGCAGTGGAAGCCATGCGCTTCGTACTGCGCATTCACGCGGTCACGGTGGAATGGGGTCTTCCGGGTGCCGATGAGGCTGCGCGAGCGCTCGCCTCGCCAATCACCCAGCCCGGCTCGCCGGACGGCGTTACACCAGCGACGACGCGTTCTTGAGCACGTAGTCGCACGCCTTGGTCTTGAGCTTGCCCGACACGGCCTTCAAGTTCAGCGACTTGCCGTCGCCGCCCTGCAGCAGTCCCTTGGCGCCGTTCGCGTAGCCGGTTTGCTGCTGCTTCTGCCCGGTGATCTTGCTGAGCAGTTTGTCCTTGACGGAGGCGGCATCGCCGCCCAGATAGTTGTTCTTCACGCAGTACTGCAAGACGCCGGCGGCGTTGCCGATGGTGCTTTGGCCGACGGCCGGCATCGCGTAGTTGCCAGCCTGATTTTTCAGGTCGCCAAGCAGGTTGGCATGGGCCGTCAACGACGCGCCGGCGCCGAGCAGGGCGAGGGCGGCGAGGGCGGCGAGAGTGGTGCGAGTGTTCATGAGAGCCTCTTTTTGTGTTGAAACGCGGTGGGCGATTGTCCCGTTGCGGCCTTGAACATCGCACAGAACGCGCTGTCGGTCGCATAGCCGCTGGCGGTCGCAACCTGGCTCACCGGCATGCCGCGTGCCAGCAGTGGCAACGCATGGGCCATCACGGCCTGCTGGCGCCATTGCTGCCAGCTCATGCCGAGCTGGTCGCGAAACATGCGTGCCACGGTGCGTTCGCTGGCACCGATGACGGCGGCGCGCTCGGCCAGCGTCGCGCGGTTTGCGGGGTTGCGCAGCAGCGTCTCGCACAACTGGCGCAGCCGCTTGTCGGCGGGCAGCGGCACGTCGATGCGGATCTGCGTGGCGCGCTCCAGTTCGTTCACCAGCAGCGGGGCAATCCAGCGCTCGCGCTGCGCCGCCTGCGAGTCGCGGGGCGGCAGGCCATCGGGCGTGGTGTCGAGCGCCAGCATCAGTGCGCGCAGCAGCGGGCTGATCTCGAGCACTTCGCATTTCTCCCAGCCCGGCGCGATCCAGCCGTGCAGGTACACCGTGCGCAGTTCGGCGTCTTCGATCAGCGTGATGCTGTGCGGCATGTCGGCCGGCACCCAGAGCGCGCGCGAGGGCGGCACGATGTAGGAGCCGTCTTCGGTGCTGAGGCGGATCACGCCGCGGGTCGAAAACGTGAGCTGCGGCCACGGATGCTGGTGCAGCTCGACCAGCGTGTCGGCCTGCAGGAAGTGCTCCTTGGCGCGCAGCGGGCGCACCGCGTCGGGCGCGTAGAGGTGCGGCGTGAGCGGGCCGACGCTGGTGGTCGGCGCGGTGGAAGGGGCGGCAGCGCGGCGCCTTTCGGCAACTGCCGGCAAGAGGGGGGAGTGCGGTTCAGCGCTTGGCATTCGTCCTGCCTTTCTGGCTTGGCTGGTTTTCGGTAAACATTGGCAAGGTGTCGCTATTCTGCCGATTCTGCGGGGGCTAGCATCAAAGCTCGCTCCCCAATTTGTAGCCAGACATGACCACCGCCCCTATCGATGCCGCACACCCTTCCACTTTGCAGGCAGATGCCAGGCTGATCGGCCTGGTGGGCCTGGCCCATGCCATCAGCCACTTCAGCCAACTGACGTTGGCGCCGCTGTTCCCCTGGCTCAAGGACGCTTTCAACGTGAGCTACACCGAGCTTGGAGCGGTGCTCACCGTGTTCTTCGTGGTCTCCTGCATCGTGCAGGCCGCCTCGGGTTTCATTGTCGACAAGCTCGGCCCGCGGCCGGTGCTGTTCGTCGGGCTCGGTCTGCTGGCGCTGGCGGCCATTGGCTACTCGATGGCGCAGAGCTACTGGATGCTGCTGGCCTGCGCGATGGTCGCGGGCGTCGGCAACGGCGTGTTCCACCCGGTCGACTACACGCTGTTCAACCGCAAGGTGGCGCCGACGCGGCTCGGCCATGCCTACAGCGTGCATGGCATCACCGGCAGCCTGGGCTGGGCGCTGGCACCGGCTTTCGTGGTGCCGATCGCGATCGCCTATTCGTGGCGCGTGGCGCTGGCGTGGGCGGGCGTGCTGGCGCTGGTGGTGCTGCTGGTGCTGTGGCTCAACCGCAGCGTGCTCGCGCTCGACGTGAAAGCCGTGCACAAGGCGACGGGGCAGGGCGAGCCGGCCGCGGTCGGCGGCGAGTTCGACTTTCTGCGCATCCCGGCGGTGTGGATGTGCTTCGGCTTTTTCTTCTTCTACGCCATGGTGATCAGCATCGTGCAGACCTTCGCGCCCGTGGCGGCCGGGCATCTGCATGCGGTGCCGCTGGCACTGGTGGCGGTGTGCCTGACGGTCTACATGGTGGCGAGCGCGGCTGGCATGGTGGTGGGCGGGTTTCTTGCGTCGGATCCGTCGCGCTGCGAGCGCATCGTGGGCGCCGGCTTCGGCATTGCGGCGCTGCTGGCGCTGGTGCTTGCCTTCGCCAGCTTTCCGGCGGTGCTGGTGCCGGTGCTGTTCGGCGCGATGGGCTTTGCCTCGGGCATTGCCGGGCCGTCGCGCGACCTGCTGGTCAAGAAATCGACGCCGCCCAATGCCACCGGGCGCGTCTATGGCGTGGTCTACGCAGGCCTCGACATCGGGCAGGCCGTGGCGCCGCTGATCTTCGGGCGTCTCATGGACAACGGCCAGTACCTGAGCGTGATCCTCGGGTTGGCGCTGGTGCAGGGCGTGCTGATCGCCAGCGCCTTCAACGTGCGGCGGGTGCGGCGCACGGCGCTCGTTCCGGTCTCCGCCTGAGCGGCCGGTGAGCGGCGCCTCGCTCTACGTGATCGTCGCGCTCGGCGCGGTGGTCGCGGGCTTCGTGCAGGGGCTGTCGGGCTTCGCCTTCGGCCTGGTCGCGATGTCGTTCTGGGCCTGGACGGTCGACCCAAAGCTGGCCGCCGTGCTCGCAACTTTCGGCGCGCTCTGCGGGCAGGTGATCGCTGCGGTGACCGTGCGGCGCGGCTTCGACAAGCGGCTGCTGCTGCCCTTTGTGCTGGGTGGACTGGTTGGCGTGCCGATCGGCATCTGGCTGTTGCCGCGGCTCGATGTGGCGCTGTTCAAGGCTTGCCTGGGCGGGCTGCTCGTGCCGTGGTGCATTGCGATGCTGCTCGCGCGCAAGCTGCCCCGCGTCACCTGGGGCGGGCGCGTGGCGGACGGCGTTTCGGGCTTCCTGGGCGGCATCTGCGGCGGTGTCGGCGGCTTCACCGGGCCGGTGCCCACGCTCTGGTGCACGTTGCGCGGGCTCGAAAAAGACGTCCAGCGCTCGGTGGTGCAGAACTTCAATCTCTCCATGCTCGCAGTGGCATTCGCTCTGCAGATCGGCGCCGGCAACGTGGCCGTCGCCATGCTGCCGATGCTGGCCATCGTCGCGGTCTGCGTGCTGGTGCCGGTGTTGCTCGGCGCGCGGCTCTACATCGGCATCAGCGACGTCGCGTTCCGCCAGATCGTGCTGGGGCTTCTCACGGCATCGGGCGTCGCGCTGCTGGCGTCGTCGCTGCCGGTGCTGTGGCTGCGGTGGAGTGCTGGTTGAGCTACCGCCGCTGAGACCGGACGACTCGATCACGTTGGGATGTCCCGCACTCGGCCAGTACGAAGCCAGGCGCACTGGCGGGCGCGATGCCGGCAAAGCTGTCGCTGAGCATGCGGCCGAACACCGCAACGCGAAAAGAACCCGGCACGTCGTGCCGGGTTCTGCTTGATTGGGCGCCGCCCGCTCCGAATCGGCATTGCGATGTGTCAAGCTTCATCGCTCCGGTCGGTCGCGACAAGCGTCACGGGAGTCGATGGAGCGGCTATCGGCGGTGCATTTCGCTGTGCCGATGCTTACCGCCTTGCATCGCAGCTGCGCCGTGATCCGAGAGCTGCGCATCGAACCATCGGTGAAGCGCAGCAACCAGCTTGTCATTGCGCGTGCGGTAGGTCAGCTGTGCCCCACCTTCAACGTCCGCGTACGAGAAGGTGATCAGGCCGGGCTTCGCGGCCTTTAGCTCGGCGAGGCCGGGCATGTCGGCGCCATGGATGTGGGCGGGGCCCGAGAAGTCACCCTTGCGGAACTGCCGTTGAATGTCGTGCAGGTGTTCGCGCACCAGGCGAACCTGCGCGAAGTCCGAGCGGTTCTTCGCGACCACGCGCTGCACGCCGCCCTCGGAGGTCTTGTCAAAAATGTGGGTGGTGGCCTCCAGACTGAAGGGCATGACATCGGCGCCGCGCCGCGCGACCTCGCCCTGGCGCTTCGCATCGGCCGCGAGAGTGGCTTCGGGAACGCCAGCCAGCGCGACGAGCGCGAGGCCAATAATTTGCAGAAAGTGTCGCTTCATACGCGGGATTCCTCTTCGGATCAGCGAGCGTGGCGGCCTTCGGCGGATGGCCGGCTTGCTCGCATTCCACCCGGTTGCATGCCGGCGCGCGGGGCCATGCCCATACCGGCCATCGCGCTTCGCCTCATGGCGATCATCCCATCACGCGCCAGCTCACTGACTTCCTCAGCATGCCCCTGGAGAGCGGCGACCACCCTCGAATCGACTGAGGTCTGCGTGACGATCGCGCCCTTTTGCGTCATTTCGACCTTCGTTTCGATCTTGTCCTTGTTTTCGAACAGTATGGGAAGCGTCTTGCCGAACATGTTGAACCCGCGTCCCTCGCTCAGTCGGGCTGTCATGCTTGCGACGTGGGCCTGAATGGTCTTCGCCACTTGCGCGTCATCGGACTCGGTGACGGTTCGGATTCCGTTGGAAAGGGATGTGACCTTGCGCTCGATCCGGTCGTGCTCGGCGAGCAGCTCGTGAACCTGACCCATGTCGGACGAGAACGTCTCATCGTGCTGGATGGACCGGCCCATGCGCCCATTCGGCCCATGCATGCCCGAACCCATGCCCTGCATACCGCCATGCATGTTGCCCTGCGTCCGTTCGGACATGCCGCCAGGCGGCCCACCATCCATCGAACCCGAGTGCGCGAAGGCAGTGACCACTGCGAAGACGAGGGCCGAGGCGGCGGTAGCGCCGAGAGCGATTTTGCGAAACTGTTTCATGATCTGATCCTTCTTCTGTATCAAGATGGGATGCATCAGACCATCGCCTCCCTCGACCAGCATGTCGGCCAGCCGGCACTTTGTATCGCAAGCTTGCAAACGCCGGTGTTGAAAGGTGGCGTTTCAATTCCTCGGCAAAAATGCCGTGCAGCGCCTGACCATCCATCCCATGAGCACCTCTCCCGAGCATCTGCTGGTCGTCGATGACGACGCCGATATCCGGCAACTCCTGCGCGAGTACCTCCAGGACAATGGATATCGCGTCACGCTGTCGCCGATGGCAAGGGCTTGCGCGCCACGCTGGCAACGGCGCAGCCGGATCTGATCATCCTGGACGTGATGCTGCCGGGCGACGACGGCATCAGCTTGTGCCGCATGGTGCGGGCGCGATCGGAGGTTCCGATCATCATGCTCACCGCGCGCGGCGAAGAAACCGATCGAATCGTCGGCCTCGAAGTGGGCGCAGACGACTACATGCCCAAGCCCTTCAGCCCGCGCGAGTTGCTGGCGCGCGTGAAGAGCGTGCTGCGGCGCTCGCAATCGCTGCCGACGAATCTGCGAAACGCCGAGTTGCGCTGGTTCCGCTTCGCCGGATGGAGTCTCGACGCCGTGACACGCAACCTGACCGCCCCGGATGGCGTAGTGGTTCCCTTGAGCGGCACCGAATTCAAGCTGCTGCGCGTGCTTCTGGATCGCCCCGGCCTGGTGCTGACGCGCGACCAGTTGATCGAGCTCATGTTGTCTCGCGATGCGGGCCCGTTCGACCGCGCGCTGGATGTCCAGATCAGCCGCTTGCGACAGCGGCTCAGAGAAGACGCGAAAGAACCCGCCATCATCAAGACGGTACGCGGACAAGGCTATGTGTTGGCGGCCGCCGTCGAGAGCACGCCTTGATGCGCCTGTTGCCCCGTTCGCTGTTCAGCCGCCTCGTGCTGGTGCTGCTCGCCGGGCTGATCATTGCGCAGTTGCTGAGCTTCGCGATCCACATGCACGAGCGTGGCGAGCTGCTGCTGCAAGCCAGCGGGATCTAGTCGGCCCAGCGCATCGCCGATGCGGTGCGGCTGCTGGAATCGTCGGGCGCGGCCGAACGGCACACGATCATGAACGTCCTGAGCGCACCACCGCTGCGCGTCAGCCTGGATCGCGCCCCGATCACCCAAGCCGGCGAGGGTTCCCGTGCAAGCGGCCGTGCGGCGTTATTCGCCGCGATGATTCGCGGCTCCCTTGGCGAGAAATGGCCCATCGATGTCATCGTCGACGATTCGTCACCTCCTGCGCCCATGCACGGGCGCGGTTCGATGGGCGCAGGATCGGGGCTGCGCCACGGTTCCTTCGGCGCAGGCATGCATTCGCTGGCGCAGCCGGGTTTTTCGTTTGTCACCCAGATCCGCCTTCACGATGGCACCCTGGTCACCTTCGACGCGCGCCAATCCGCTGCAACCGCCAGTTGGCCATACCGGATGCTCCTGAGCCTGCTCGTGCTGCTGACCGCGGTGATCATCCTGTCCCTGATCGCCGTGCGCTGGGCGACGCGGCCGCTCATTGCGCTCGCCGACGCGGCCGACGCGCTGGGTCGCAACGTCCATGGTTCCCCCATGGACGAAGGTGGCCCGGTCGAGGTGGCCCGCGCGGCCCGCGCCTTCAACACGATGCAATCGCGTCTCGTGGCCTACCTGCGCGAGCGCACCAGCGTGCTCGCGGCGATGTCGCATGACTTGAAAACGCCGGTGACGCGTCTGCGGTTGCGCGCAGAGCTGCTGGCCGATCCGCAACTCAGGCAGAAGTTCACCGGCGACCTCGAGGAACTGGAATCGATGGTGGGCGCAACGCTCGACTTTCTGCGCGGCTTCGGCAGCGCCGAGACCCCGCAGCCGGTGGACATGACAGCGCTGCTGGAGAGCCTCCAGGCCGATCTGTTGGAGGTGGGCGGCCGGGTCAGCATCGAAGGGCGGCCCCTGCGTCCTTATGTCGGCCAGCCCACGGCGTTGAAGCGCTGCGTGCGCAACCTGGTCGAGAACGCCATCAAGTACGGGCGGTTCGCCGCGATCGAGGTCGATGACAACGACGATCGAATGCAGATCGTGGTTCGCGACGAGGGCCCCGGAATTCCGGAGGCTGAACTCGAACGGGTGTTCGACCCCTTCTATCGCCTCGAAGGCTCGCGCAGCCGCGATACGGGGGGGAGCGGGCTGGGGCTGACGATCGCCAAGAGCATCGCCGAAAGCCACCTTGGCGAACTGACGCTTGCAAACCGTGCCGCGGGTGGGCTCGAGGCAAGGCTTACGTTGCCCAGATCCTCGACGGCGTAACCGGCTGATGAACACCGCCACCGACGGTTCATAGAACTGCGAGAGATTTTCGAATTCCCGCCTCCAGGCGCTTGCACCGCATTTTGTTCACGAGGCCTCGCTTCAACCGACTTCTCGGCCGCTTCGCCGCACGACGTACGTCGGCTTCTGCTTCTGCTCGGCGAGCACGGCGGCCAGCCCTACAGCATCGCTTCCGGCGTGAACGCCCCCAGCAAGCGGGCGAGCCAGCGGCGCCATTCGCTCGCCAATGGATCGCGTGTATAGCGGATCGGTTGACCGTTCTCGATGGACTCCCAATGCAGCGCCGAATTTGCATTGCCAGCTTCATCGAGTCCAACGCGGAACACTTGATCGGGCGCAGTGGCCTCATCGAACAGGTTCACCAGTTGCCGACCCAACTCGCCGCTCTCGATCTGCAGAGCCACCTCGGAGTTCAGAAACCTGGAACGGGGGTCGAGGTTCATCGAACCAATGAACACCACCTCGCCGTCGACCACCATGGCCTTGGTGTGAAGACTCGCCCCGGATGAAAGACCAGGACGCGCGAGCTGGAGGCTCTTGCGTCTGGGGCGCAGCTCATACAATTCCACCCCACACGCCAGCAACTCTGGCCTATAGCGTGAGTAACCTGCATGCACCGCCGGAACATCGGTGGACACCAGGGAGTTGGTCAGTATCCGCACCCGGATCCCACGCCGGATCGCACTGCAAAGCGCAGCCACGCCGGGCACGCCCGGCACAAGGTAGGGTGAGACCATGATCACCTCGCGTTGAGCCTTCTCGACGAAACGGCGCAGCACCGGAAAGATCGCGCTCGTCCTGTCTCCCGCATCGGGATAGAGTTCGATCGGCGCGTCGTAGAGGACCTCTGCCGGCGCGACAATTAGCGGAACCCGCCCCGTGCGTACGAGGAGTCCGAATGCCGCCTCGCGCAGTGCGCCGGCATAGTCGCTTTCCCGAAAGCGTGCGGCTTGCTCCGCCATCTCGGCTCGAGCGCGCTCCACCGCGGCTGACGTTGGAGCTGGACCGACGATCGACTCGATCGGCACTGCCGACCCGCTGTTCCAGTACTCGTCGAAACTGCGTGCCACCGCTGCCACCACCGGCCCGGTAGCCAGCACGTCAAGATCGGCAAAGTCGCCGTCCGGTGATGCGTCGAAGTAGGTGTCGCCGAGGTTGCGTCCACCCATCACGACGACCGCGCCGTCGGCGATCCAGAGTTTGTTGTGCATTCGCCGGTTGAGGCGATCGCTGTCATTCAGCCACTCGAGCGCCCGCGGTATGCCGAAGTTGCCGCGTCGCAAGAACGGGTTGAAGAGCCGCACCTGGACGTTGGAATTCGCGGCGAGCATGGCCAGATCGACATCGCGGGCACCGACATTGAGGTCATCGAGCAACAGACGCACGCGTACGCCGCGTCGGGCCGCTCGCAATGCGCTGTCCATCAGCAGGGTCGAAGTCGCACCGTGGGTGATGCTGTAGTACTGTAAGTCGAGCGTTCGCTCCGTCGATTCTGCGAGTGCGGCGCGGGCGGCGAAGGCCTCCGATCCGGATACCAGTAGATGGAAGCCCGATTGGCCCGGCGTGGACGCGAACTGCGAAACGTAACTTTGTCCCAGGCGTGTCAGCATCGGTTGGTCGAATGCATATGACGGCACGCGTGGCACGTCGTATCGAAGGGATGCGCAGCCGACGGTGAACAGCGCCATTGCAAAGGCGACTGCCCTTCTCCCATCCCGAATACGGCACAGGAAACCGGTACGCGCAGGCCTTGAGGTCGACATCGCCAGCAACTCACACATCGCGGATCTCCTTGATCAAAGTGCAACACCGGAGTCCGTGCAGCAGCGTCGAATTCCAGGAAGCGCGAGTGCCAACCGGAGGGCGAAATTTTCAGCCATCAGGATCCGGCGAGGCCGGGGTGCTCGTGGCCGCGCTCGGCGGTGCGCGTGTCGCAGCCCGCCACGCTTTCCTGGCCATCCGACGGCGACCCATCGCAGCCGCGCCGTGAAAGCGCGGTGCAAGGTTTCGTGAATGGGACGCGAACCGCTTGTTGCGTCGCATGCTCGATGTCGAAAACGTCATGCAGCTGCCGGGTCGCATCCTGCAAGAAGTTGTCGTCCGCATGCCCTTGCGGCATCACCAGATGCGCCGTCATCGCGATCTCCGACGATCCCATGGCCCCCTCCCAGGCGAGCGAGCCCATCGCCACCAGGAGCAACACCGCGTTGACAAATGCGGCCAGGATGCCGGCGCGCTTCCCAGGCGAGCACGAGTCCGGCCACGTCGCTCAGGTTGTGGCCGGCGTCGGCAAGCAATGCCAGGGAATCGACCTTCCATCCGTAGAAGGCCTCGATGGCAACGAACGCGACATCGAGCGTCCATGAAAGACTCCTTTGGATTGATATTCAAACGGTCGCAGCCGGATCGGCCGGCGAGGCCGATCGCGGCGCGCCCGACACCAGGCTGAGCATGGCCTCCCGCTGCACGACGCCGTGCCTGGCGGCTTCCTCGGGGGCGGTAAAGTCCACCGTGCCATACACCGGCGCAAAGCCGCCGCCCGGCGTGCGGAAATTGGTGGTCTGCCCTTGGTAGAGGCGCGCGCCGACCCACTGCACTGCGCCGTCGTAGGCGTAGCTGCGCAGATCGAACTTCATGGGTGGGGTCGAGAGATCCTCGTCGGTCATTCGCTGGCCTGGCGCGACGATGGCCTGGGCGACGTAGTCGCCAGCCAGGATGTCCTGCCAGACGCGCTTCGTCAGCTTGCCGCCCCGGTAAGCGGCGCGACCACCAAAGCCGGCAACAGGTTTGAAAAACAGCCCGCGCCGTGCGCCCCAGAGCCGCTCGGCATGGGCGACATCGACGACCTCGGTATGCGGGATGTGTTCAAGCAACACCTGCTGCGTCGCGGGCGGCACGCCGAGCTCACTCAGTCGTTCGGCATCGCTGAAGAGCGCGAGCCGGCGCTTGTCGGCATAGAGCGCGTGCATCTGTGGGTTGGGCGTCAGCACCACGCCCCGCTGGAGCCAGGCCTCGCGAAGCGCCGCGCTTGCAGGCTGCTCAAGATAGAAGTCCGTCAGCCGGTTGTAGACCAGGTCGATGGCATGGCCGGCATGCCACAGCACGCCATCGCGCCATTCGAGCGTCGCGGGGTCAGCGATGACCGCGTGCAGGCCGTGCCGTTCGAACAGCTGCTGGAAAAGGAGAAACTCGGGGTAGAGGTACTGTTGATCCGGCGCCTCATCGACGATGGCGATGCACGCAAGGGGTCGCGCATGGCCGCCCAACCGCCATTCGCTGCGGAACATCTCGACGATGCGTCGCTCGAATGCCTCCACGGTGGCCCGCGTCGGCACCATCGCATCCATTGCAGTGCAACAAGCCCGCTGCGCGCGCGCCAGCACCGCATTGAGCATCGCGCCCCCCGCGTTGGTATTGATCTCGATGAGCCCCAGATGACCGTGATCGAGGTGAAAGTCGTAGCCGAAGAACACGCCGCGAGGCCCGTCGGCGCCAAGACGGGCGACCGCCGGCGCGGCGGCCAGGACTTGCTCCCTGTAGGCCGGCAGGGCCACCACCGATTCGATGGCCCGCACCACCTGCGCCATGCGCTGCAGCTGCGATGCCGCCACGAACACGGGCTGCGCGGCAAACATGAATGGACAGCGCTCTCGAACCAATCCTGACAAGCCCGCCTGGCCGAGTTCCGAATCGAGTGCCCGCGCCAGTGCGTCCTGATCGAGGCTGAGGCAAAAACACTCGTTGTTGAGTGCGTCGATGGAGCGGCGGCCGGGCACGATCACAACACCGCGTTGAAGAGATAGCCCACGAGCAGGATGCCTGCGGCCACGACGCCTGCGAAGGTCGCGATCAGCCGCACCTTCAGCACCTTGCGCAGGAGGATCATTTCCGGCAACGAAAGTGCGATCACGCGTGTCACGATGCCGAGGCTGACCGCCATGACATACGAGTTGATCATTCCCATGACGAACACCGCGGCCGTGAGCAGGAGCAGCACCTTGGGTGTGTCGTACAGGAAGAACTGCAGCGCGCCGCCAAGGTGGCTGGCGCGATCCACCGGCAATGCGGCGACGATGGACTCCGACGCAGGAATCAGCAGTTGATACAACGCCCACCAAGTGAGGCCCGCCAGAAGAAGAAGGGCGCGCGGATGCAGCCTGGGCAGTTGCTGTGTGCGTTGCGACAAGGTCAGATCGGTCATGGTTGGGTCTTTCCGTGATGGAGACGAAGAGCCCCGCCAAAGGATGCAGGACTTTTGCGGCTGTCCCTTGATCGGGATCAAGCTAGAGGTCATCGCGGCCCGCCGCGACACCGTCATTCCGTACTGTCGGAACGTGGCACGTGGCTGGCAGCGCTGCCATCGGCATCGAGCAGTACCTGGCGTACAGTCGTCAGCCGATCGCGAAGGCGCTGGCGCGCGCGCAGCGCGGCCGACACGACCAACGCCACTGAAAAAGCCGCGTATGCATTGAACGCTGGCGCGTTCAGGTCTCGCGCGATGGGCGCCGCAAGACGCGTGAAGCGCCTCGCTCGTACCACCCCTGCGACCGGTTCACGACGGCGACCACCAGCAGCATGATCGGTACCTCGATCAGCACGCCCACCACGGTCGCGAGCGCCGCACCCGACTTGAAGCCGAAGAGGCTGATCGCCGTAGCCACGGCCAGCTCGAAGAAATTGCTGGCGCCGATGAGGGCTGATGGGCCCGCGACGCAATGGGCCACACCCATCTTGCGGTTGAGCCAGTAGGCCAGCCCCGAGTTCAGGATGACCTGGATCAGGATCGGCACGGCCAGCAACGCAATCACCAGCGGCTGCTCAATGATGGCTTCGCCCTGGAAGGCGAACAGCAGCACGAGGGTGGCGAGCAAGGCCGCGATCGACCAGGGGCCGAGCCTGGAGGCGACGGCCTGGAAGTGCGCGCTTCCCTTGGCGAGCAGCCGTTTGCGCAGGAGCTGCGCGATGACGATCGGCACCACGATGTAGAGACCCACCGAAGTGAGCAGCGTGTTCCAAGGCACCGTGATCGACGAGAGGCCCAGCAGCAGCGCGACGAGCGGCGCAAAGGCCACCACCATGATGGCGTCGTTGAGCGCCACCTGCGACAGCGTGAAGTATGGGTCGCCCCTGCAGAGCTGGCTCCAGACGAACACCATCGCCGTGCAGGGCGCCGCGGCCAGCAAGATCAGGCCCGCGATGTAGCTGTCGAGCTGGTCGGCGGGCAGCAGCGGCGCAAAGACGTGGCGGATGAAGATGTAGCCCAGGATCGCCATCGAGAAGGGCTTGACGGCCCAATTGATGAAGAGCGTGACGCCGATGCCGCGCCAGTGCGCCTTGACCTGGCCGAGTGCAGCGAAGTCGATCTTCAGCAGCATCGGGATGATCATCACCCAGATGAGCACTCCGACCGGCACGTTGACCTGCGCGACTTCGAGCGCGGCTATCCCCTTGAACACGCCGGGCAGCCACTGGCCCAGGGCGATCCCCGCGACGATGCACAGCGCCACCCAAATGGTGAGATAGCGTTCAAAGAAGCCGATGGCGGGTGCAGCCGCCGGAGCAGCATTGATCGATTGGGCAGTTGTCATCGGTTTCTACTCAGCTCTTGGAAATGGTGTTCAACGCCGCCTGGAGATCGGATTCCGCCATGGTTTCCAACGGAGGGCGACCAGTTGAAGCATGCGGTATGCGATGGCTTGTCGTGTCAGCTCAAATGCGACGCACGTCCTTGCCGGCCTTGCGCGCGAGTTGGTCGAGCATGCCTTCGGCCAGCACGCTACGCGCCGAGTTGTGCGTGCACAGGATCAGGACGTTGACGCTCATCAATCAGCCTTTTGCGCCTTGCCGATGTCGCGAATCTCGCGCTGGATCGCCATCGAATCGAGACGTGCCAGTGGCAAGGCCAGCATCAGCTCGATGCGGCGCTTCAGGGTCATCGCCGTGTCCATGAAATGCAGGAATCGCCTCATGGGATCTCCTTCAGCAGGCACATGCTTTGTTGGTGGATTCGACGGCGCAGGCTTCACCGGCGCAGCAGTTCTCGGTCAGGTAACCCACGAGGGCATTCATCTGGTCGAAGGTCGCGCGGTAAATCAGGTTGCGGCCATTGCGCTCTTGCGTCACAAGACCCGAATGAGTCAGTTCCTTGAGGTGGAACGACAGGCTGGTGCCGGCCACGTTCAGGGCTTCGACCAGGGCACCGGGGGTCAACCCCTCGGGCCCGGCGACCACCAGTGCGCGGAAGACTTGCAAGCGCACGGGCTGAGCCAGGGCCGCAAGGGATCTGACGACTTCTTGTTCTTTCATATTTCAATATTAATTGCATAATAGAAGTCATGCAACCAGTACCTTTGATCACGATTTTTCACAACCCGAATTGCGGGACTTCGCGCAACACGCTGGCCCTGATCCGCAACAGCGGTGACGAGCCCGAGGTCATCGAGTACCTCGAGGCCCCGCCGGGCAAACCGAAGCTGCGGGCGCTGATCCAGGCCATGGGCATTCCGGTGCGCGCTCTGCTCCGTAAAAAGGGCACGCCCTATGACGAGCTGGGCCTCGCGGATTCGAAATGGACCGACGAGCAATTGCTCGACTACATGGTTGAACATCCGATCCTGATGAACCGTCCCATCGTGGTCACGCCGCTGGGCACCCGCTTGTGCCGGCCCTCCGAGGTGGTGCTGGACATCCTGCCATCGCCGCAGAAGGGGCCGTTCACCAAAGAGGACGGCGAAGCGGTGATCGATGCGGAGGGTCGCCGTGTCAGTCGCCCAGCTTGATCTGCCGAACGTCGATGCCGAACTGTTTGACCGACCGTCGCTGAACCGTTTGGTGAGCGCGGCGCCTGCGCAGCACGCACCTCGGTTTCTGCTGCTCTACGGCTCGCTGCGCGAGCGATCCTTCAGCCGGCTGCTGACCGAAGAAGCGGCCCGCTTGCTGGAGGCCATGGGTGGCGAGGTGCGCATCTTCAGCCCCGCCGGTCTGCCCTTGCCGGACAGCGTGCCGGCAGATCACCCGAAGGTGCACGAACTGCGCGAACTGGCGCAATGGGCCGAGGGCATGGTCTGGTGCTCGCCGGAGCGCCATGGTGCGATGACCGGAATCATGAAGGCGCAGATCGACTGGATTCCACTGAGCATCGGCGCCGTGCGGCCGACCCAGGGCAAGACGCTGGCGGTGATGGAGGTGTCCGGCGGCTCGCAGTCCTTCAACGCCGTGAACCAGCTGCGCGTGCTGGGCCGCTGGATGCGCATGCTGACGATTCCCAATCAGTCATCGGTTGCCAAGGCGTTTCTCGAGTTTGACGAGGCCGGCCGGATGAAGCCCTCTGCGTACTACGAGCGCGTGGTCGACGTGATGGAGGAGCTTTTCAAGTTCACCTTGCTGACGCGCGACGTGGCGCCTTACCTGGTGGATCGCTACAGCGAGCGCCGGGAGAGTACCGACGCCCTTTCAAAGCGTGTCAACCAGCGCTCGATCTGAACGCTCCTCGTAGCACCCGCGGCGCCTGGGGCGATGCAGGGCGCTTCACGGATCCACGCTCCCCCAGCCCGGCAGGAACGGGTAGCGCGCGGCCCAGAAGTCCGCCAGGCGCGGGTGGGTGTCGACGCGGCGCACCACCTCGGCCATGCGCGGCGCCTCACGGTAGAAGCGCGCGCGCCCGGGCGTCCAGCGCGACACCACCGCCACGTACAGGTCGAGCATGCCGATGCGGTCGCCCAGCAGCCAGGGCGTGTCACCCTGCAGCTGTGCGTCCATCAGGCGCCAGCATTCGGCAATGCGCTCTGCCGTGCGCGTGAGCATCGTCGACTGCGCCGCCGGTTCGGGCGTGAGGCGCGAGGGCTCGTCGCGCACCCAGTACATCGAATAGATCGCGGCTGGCACGTATACCATCCAGCGCAGGTAGCGCGCCCGCAGTGGATCGTCCAGCGCCGGACAAAGCTGCGCCTCGGGATAGCGGTCGCCCAGCCAGATGAGGATGGCGGCGCTTTCGGTCATCACTTCGCCGGACGGCAGCACCAGCGCGGGTACCTGCTGCAATGGATTGACGGCCGTGAGCTTGTTGCGCTCATGCTCGCCTTCCCAGGGCGCGACGTCGATGGCCGTGCAGTCCGCACCGATCAATGTCAGCGCGGCGTGCACCGGCGTGGCGCCCGAGCCGGGCGCGCCGTAGAGGGTGTAGCGGTCTGCGTGGGTCATGCGCGCAGCGTAGCGCGCCCCGGCTCAGGAGGCCAGCAGTGCGTCGACCTGCCGCAGGCCCTCGATCGTCTTGATGCAGGCGTCGGCCACTTCGGTGCCTTTCACCGCGAAGTGGCGATGGAAGTACTTGCGGTGTTCCACATGCTCATGGAAGTGATGGGGCGTGAGCACGGCCGACAGGATCGGCACGTTGGTTTCGAGCTGCAGCGCCATCAGCGTGCTGACCACCGTGTTGGCCACGAACTCGTGGCGGTAGATGCCGCCGTCGACCACCAGCGCGCAGCCGACGATGGCGGCATAGCGGCCCGACAGCGCGAGGCGCTTGGCCTGCAGCGGGATCTCGAATGCGCCGGGAACGTCGATGACGTCGATCCGGTCGCGCGCGAAGCCCTGGCGCGCCATCTCTTCGAGGAAGGCATCGCACGCCTGGTGCACGATGTCGGAATGCCACTGCGCCTGGACAAAAGCGACGCGTAGGTGATTCGATGCATCGGACGCCGGGATGGCGGAAAGGGGAAGGTCGTTGATCTGACTCATGGTGCCTCTTGCAAAAAGCAGGTTTCCAGAATCAGGGCGCACGAAGCCGCGGGCCAAGCCGCGCGACGGAGAACGCGCGCAGCCAAGCCAGCATTTTCGCGCTCTCTTTCATCCGGACTGTGACCGTCGGCTTCGGAATCTCACCGAAATCTGCTGACCCCGAAACCCGCCGGGCTTCAGGCGCTCGCGGGCTTGTGCGACTTTCGCCGCCATCACCGCCGGTGGGGAATTGCACCCCGCCCTGAGAACGCTTGCCCCAGCTTGCGCCGGAGCGAAGTCGATTCTAGGGATGACCGAGCCAGCGCGCTGTCACGCAGGAGCCAAAACCCCACGGCCCGCTGCGCATCTCAGCGTGCGGCCAGGAATTGCGTCATGCGCTGCAGCTCGTCGTCGAGCGCCGCGCGAAACGCTGCGCTGCGCGGTTTCGCGCCCGAATAGCCAAAGATCGGCTCCAACCGGCCTTCGCTTGTGGACACGTTGGCCCAGCCGATCACACGGTCGTGCCACAGCAAAGGCAGGGCGTAGTGGCCGAACTGGCGCTTCGGCGCCGGCGTGTAGGCCTCGAACTTGTATGTCCAGCCCCACAGCAGTTCAAAGCGGCGGCGATCCCACACCACTGGATCGAAGGGTGCGAGCAGGCGCACCGACTCGTCGGGCGCGTGGCGTCGGGAGCGCGGGTTTTCATCGGCAGGCCAGTACCAGGTCGTGCCGTCGATGCGGCAGGTGGCGAGTTGTTCGCGCGCCTGTCGCAAGGCGTCCCGCGTTTGCGCCGAGAGATGCGGCGCGCCATAGCCCAAAAGCCGCACGAGGTAGGTCAGGCTCGCGGCCGGCAGCGGCGCGTACTTGCGCCCCACCAGATCGACCAGCGCCGCAGCGCGTTGAGCCCGCCCGGCCGGGCTTTCGTCGCAGGGCGGGTGTGCCATGGCTTCATAGACGCGCGTGCCGCTGTCGCGCCGCGCCACCCGCAGCATGCCGCGGTAATGCATGCCGTCGAGCAGGTGCGTGCTCGCGTTGCTCGATCCGCCCCAATAGTTCTTCATCCGCCCGTGCGCGAAATGGAGCTCTACCTGGCGTGGATGCACCGGCCCTTGTTCGCGGACGAAGGCCAGCACGGCGGCCGCCTTGCGTTGCGTTTCGGCATCCCACGGACGTTTGGACTCGCGGGGGTGCATCAGCGCGAGGTGCTCGCGTGGCAGAAAGCCGTAGTTGACGAGGCAGTCTTCTTCGATCGGAAGGCGTGGATAGCGGCGTTCAAGGTCGCCGGCGCGGTAGTCGGTGACGCGATGGCGAAGCGTCAGATCCTGCGCGCGCGCAGGGGCGCGGATCGGATCGGCCTGCACGAAGCCGAGGCGCTGAATCGCACGCGGCAGCGTCGTGGGCTTGAACAGGGTGCGCGCCACGGCATAACGGCGCAGGTCGTCGAGGGTCGGGTCAGCCATGTGGCCGATTGCAGCACAGCATGGCGGCGCGGTGTCGTTGTGGGGGGCGTTCGAGGGCGGGCCGATGGCGGCGGGGGACATTCGCGGAGCAGCGTGCCCCACCGCCCTGAGCCCATCCGGCGCCTGTCACCGCATCAAACCACGCACCGATGGCGTTCGATGCACGTGTCGAGCACTTCGGCCCCGTCGCGTTGCCACCAGTCGAGCGCCGAGAAGATCTCGACCTCGCTGAAGCCAGCGAAGCCGGCTGCTTCGACCCAGCCCCGGATCTTCTTCAGCTCGACCACTCCATCGCCCATCATCCCGCGGTCGGACAACAGGTCGCGCGTGGGCGTGAGCCAGTCGCACACGTGGTAGGCCAGCAGGCGCTGCTTGCCGGCGCGGGCGATCTGCTGCTGCAGCTTCGGATCCCACCACACGTGATAGATGTCCAGCGCCACACCGAGCATGCCGCTGCGTTCGGGGTCGAGTTCGTCGCAAATATCGAGCGCGTGTTCGAGCGTATTGATGCAGGCGCGGTCGGCGGCCTGCATCGGGTGCAGCGGCTCGATGGCGAGTGGCATGCCGACCTCGCGTGCATAGTCGAGCGAGGCGGCGATGCCGTCGCGCACCTCGCTGCGGGCGCGGCCCAGATCCTTGTAGGCGGCCTTGCCGTCAAGCGCACCGGGCAGCGCGCCGACCACCAGCACGACGCAGGGCGAATTCAGCGTCTTGGCCTCGTCGATCGCGCGGCGGTTGTCGTCGAGCGCGGCCTTCAGGCCGGCCGCGTCGGGCGCCGGGAAGAAGCCGCCGCGGCAGTAGCCCGACAGGCCGATGCCGTGCGCCTTCAGTTGCTTCGCCACCTTGTCGAGGCCGACCGCAGCGACCTGGTCGCGCCACGGGCTGATGGCGCGCACGCCGCGCTCGGCGCACTGGTCGATGATGCGATCCAGCGGCACCTCGACGCCGCGCTGCTTGCGCACCGTGGCCGTGTTGATGGAGAGCCAGTCGTGGTCTTGGGAGAAATCGCGCATGGATGAAAGGTTCAGATCTTGTCGGGAGGAGGCGGGGCGTGTCGCTCGCGGCGCATCTGGCGCACGATCGCGGCGTTGTCGAGTTCGCCGTCTCCCGCCGCGACGGCGGCGCGCATCAGCGCGGCATGGGTCTCGGAGAGCGGCAGGCGCTGGCCGATGCGGCGGCCGTGGCCGAGCATGAGGTCGACATCTTTCAGATGCTGCCGGATGCGCGATTGCGGGGTGAATTCGCCGCTCACCATCATGGCTCCCTTGGCCAGTGCGGCATCGGAGCGGGCGGGCGTCGCCAGCACCAGTTCGACGAAACGCGCGGGCGCGATGCCCATGCTTTCGGCGAGAACGATACCCTCCGCGAGCGCGGCGCGATTGAGTCCGAGCACGAGGTTCGTGGCCAGCTTGGCGCGTGCGCCGGCGCCGGCGCCACCGACGTGGATGCGCCGCGTCGACAGGGCGGCAAGCACGCTTTCGTGATGCCGGATCGCATCGGCATCGCCACCGAGCAGGAGCGTGGCCTCGCCGGCGGCGATCTGGCTGCTGGATCCCGACAGCGGCGCCTCGATGAAGTCGATGTCGTGCTGCTTCAGGCGGCCAGCCAGCGCTTCCAGCGCTTCGGGCACGCCAGTGGAGCAATCGATGAGCGTGCGCACGGCGCCGCCGGCGATCAGGCCCTGCGGGCCTTCGGTCGCATCGATCACCCCTTGCGTGTCGAACACGGCCAGCAGCACGACCTGGCATTCGCGTCCGATCTCGCCCGGTGAGGATGCGACACGCATGCCCGATGCCCGCAGTGCTTCGCGCGCTTCCTCGCGCACGTCGAACCCCACGATCTCGAAACCGGCCTCAGTCAGCCGCTGCGCCAGCGCCGTGCCGACCAAGCCGAGGCCGATGAGACCCAGCGGCCCGGATGCAGGTCGAGCGCTCGTGCGGTCGTGCGTCACAGCGATGCGCCTCCGCAGATCTGGATGTCCTGGCCCGTGATCGCGTCTGCGTCGGGCGAGAGCAGGTAGGCGACCAGTGCAGCCACCTCCTGCGGCTGGATCAGCCGGCCGAGTGGCGGCACGCGCGGCGCCGCCGTGGTGCGCGCCGGATCCTCGAGCATCGCGGTGGCCGTCGCCGCGGGCGACACCACGTTGACCGTGACACCGTTCGCAACGACCTCGGCCGCCCAGCTTCGCGCCATGGCGACGAGCGCGGCCTTGGTCGCGGCGTACTGGCTGCGCCCGGCCATGCCGCGCGCTACACGGCTTCCGATCATCACCACGCGGCCGTGGCCGGCGACGCGCATGGCCGGCACGAGGATGTTGGCGATGCGCTCGACTCCCTCGACGTGCAGTTGCCACATCGAGGAGCCGTCGAGCGCCCCCAGCGCGCCCAGCGCGCCGACGCGCAGTACGCCGGCGGCGTGAACCAGCGCGTCGATCGGGCCGGTGGCGGCAGCCATCGCGGCACGGGTCGCTGCCTCGGTGGCGGCGCCATCGCGCAGATCGAGGGCCGATGCGCTGAAGGCCTCGTGTGCGAGTGCTGGCGGGGCAAGGTCGAAGCCGAAGACCTGCCACCCATCGGCCAGCAATCGCCGGGCGATGGCAAGGCCGATGCCCGAGCTGCTGCCCGTGACCACCGCGCACCGCCGCTCATTCGACACGTATGTTGCCTTCGGTGATGATCTTCTGCGACGCCGCCATGTCTTCGCGCTGGAACCTGGCGAAGTCTTCCACCGAGCCCGGCGTGAGCAGCAGGCCCTGCGGGGTCAGTTTGTCGCGCATCTCGGCGCTGGCCAGGGCCTTGTTGACCTCGGTGTTCAGGCGCGTCGTCACGTCTGCCGGCAGCTTGGCGGGGCCCCACAGTCCGTACCAGCTGTAGAACTCGTAGCCGCCGATCGTTTCGCCCACGGTCGGCACATCGGGAAGGCTGGTCGCGCGCGCCTTGGACGTCACCGCAATCACGCGCAGCATGCCGCTCCTGTGATACTGCAGCGAGCCAAGAATGGGATCGATGAACCCGTCGATCTGTCCGCCGATCAGATCCTGGAATGCAGGAGCGGTGCCCTTGTAGGGGACGATCAGATAGTCGAGCTGGCCTGCGCGCTTGAGCAGCTCGGTGGAGAGATGGCCGGCCGACCCGATCGAGCCCACGGCGAAGGTCATCTTGCCGGGGTTGGCCTTGGCATAGGCCACGAGCGACTTGACGTCGGTGATGGGCAGGTTCTTGTTGATTGCCACCGACAGCGGCGCCTTGGCGACCAGCGCAACGGGCGTGAAGTTGGCGACCACGCTGTAGGGCACCGCCTTCATCGTCATCGGCGCCGTCACGAAGGTCGATGCGTTGAACAGCAGCGTGTAGCCGTCCGCCGGTGCCTTGGCGACGGCATCGGCGCCGATGGTGCCGTTGCCCCCGGGCTTGTTGTCGATGACGAAGGTCTGGCCGGTCTGCTCGCCCAGCTTCTGCGCCAGCAGGCGGCCCACCGTGTCCAGCGTGCCGCCGGGCGGGAACGGAATGACCACACGCACCGGCTTGGTGGGCCAGGACTGCGCCATCGCGCTCGCCGTGACGACACCCAGCACGAGCGGCAGCAGGGCCTTCATCAGGATCTTCTTCATGTCGTGTCTCCTTCAGTTCGAGAAATGCGTGCGCGAGTCAGGCGTCGACGCCATGCAGTGCAAGCAGCGTTTTCATGCGCCGCACGGCGAGCTCGGGTTGCTCCAGCACGTTGGCTGCATCCGCGAGGCGGAACAGCTCGGCAAAGTGCTGCAGCGAGCGCGTGCTTTGCTGGCCGCCGACCATCGTGAAGTGCTTCTGATGGCCGTTGAGCCATGCCATGAACACCACGCCAGTCTTGTAGAAGCGCGTGGGCGCCGCGAAGATATGGCGCGACAGCGGCACTGTCGGCCCGAGGAGCGCGTGGAACTTCTCGACGTTGCCCTGCGCCAGTTCGCTGAGCGCCGCGCTCGCGGCCGGCGCGATGGCGTCGAAGATGCCCAGCAGGGCGTCGCTCTTGCCATGCATCGGCTCGTCCCCGAAGCCGTCGCCGGCGATCAGCTCGGCGTAGTTGAAGTCGTCGCCGGTGTACATGCGCACGCCCTTGGGCAGGCGGCGGCGCATCGCGATTTCCTTGTCCTTGTCGAGCAGCGAGATCTTGATGCCGTCGACCTTGTCCGGGTGCGCGGCGATGATGCCGATGGCGGTGTCCATGGCGGCATCGACGTTGGCGGTGCCCCAGTAGCCTGCCAGCGCCGGGTCGAACATCTCGCCGAGCCAGTGCAGCACCACCGGTTGCCTGGCCTGCGACAGGATGCGGTCATAGACGCGCTCGTAGTCGGCCGGGCTCTTAGCGACGCGGGCGAGCGCACGGCTGGCCATCACGATCAGCTTGCCGCCGAGCGCTTCGATGGCGGCCATCTGTTCTTCGTAGCCGCGGATCACGTCGTCGACGCTCTTCACGTCATCGAGGTTCAGGTGATCGGTACCGCACCCCGAGGCGACCAGGGCGCCGGGAACGTCCCTTGCGGCGTCGAGCGAACGACGGATCAGCTCCAGCGAGGTCGGCCAGTCAAGGCCCATGCCGCGCTGCGCCGTGTCCATCGCCTCGGCCACGCCGAGGCCAAGCGACCAGAGGTGCCGGCGGTAGGCGATGGTGGTGTCCCAGTCGATCGCAGCCTGCAGCCACGGGTCGACGGCCGCGAGCGGATCGGCGACGACGTGTGCGGCCGAGTACGCAATGCGGTTGAACGCCACACCGGCTGGCGGCTTGCCCGGCACGCTGCCGCGCAATGCGTAGGGAACGAGCGCGCCGCTTGCGGTGGGAAGTGTGAGGGTCAGGGCCATGATGCTGCTCGGAGAAATTCAAGCCAAATCGGACTGCGGCGCCCGCAAGAGGGCGCTGCGTGCTTTCAAACCTGCAGCGCCGGCACGTCGACCCAGCGCCGGTCTTTCCAGCTTTCCAGTGCGGCTTCGACCAGCTGCACGCCCTTGGCGCCTTCGGGCAGCGTCCACTTGTAGGGCTCGTTCTCGACCACATGGCGAATGAAATGCTCCCACTGGATCTTGAAGCCGTTGTCGTAGACCTGCGAATCCGGGATCTCCTGCCACTGGTCGAAGAAGTTCATGGTCTGCTTCTCGTCCGGGTTCCACACCGGGCGCGGCGTGGCCACGCGCGACTGGGCGCGGCAGCTCGACAAGCCTGCGACGGCCGAGCCGTCGGTGCCATCGACATGGAAGGTGACGAGATCGTCGCGGCGCACGCGCGTCGCCCAGCTCATGTTGAGTTGCGCGACCACCGGTTCGCCGTTGTGGCCGATCAGTTCGCAGGTGGCATAGGCCGCGTCGTCGGCCGTGCATTCGTAGGGTTTGTCGCTTTCGTCCCAGCGCTTCGGGATGTGCGTCACACCCAGGCAGGACACCGACTTCACCTCGCCGAACAGGTTGTCCAGCACATAGCGCCAGTGGCACATCATGTCCAGGATCATGCCGCCGCCGTC
>JBDUCH010000219.1:0-7028 GCA_040003555.1 Variovorax sp.
TTCTCGTCCGATGCGGCAGTGCCGGTCGAGGCCGGCAAGACCAGCGTGGTCGTCAACGTCTCCGGCTCGGTGCAACTCAAATAGTTATTGCGCAGTCCAGCCGCCATCCATGGCCCAGGCCACGCCGCGGACTTGATCGGCGGCGGGCGAGCACAGAAAGACCGCCAGGCCGCCCAATTGCTCCACGGTCGTGAACTGCAGCGAAGGCTGCTTCTCGCCGAGCAATTCGTTCTGGGCCTGCAGTGCCGAAATGCCTTCACGCGCCGCCCGGTCGTCGATCTGCTTTTGAACCAGTTGTGTCAGCACCCAGCCCGGGCAGATCGCGTTGCTCGTGATGCCCGTGGTCGCGGTTTCGAGCGCGACCGACTTCGTGAATCCGACGATGCCGTGCTTGGCCGCGACGTAGGCCGACTTCTGGGCAGAAGCGACCAGCCCGTGAGCCGAGGCGACGTTGATGATGCGGCCCCAGTTGGCCGCGCGCATTGCCGGCACCGCGAGCCGCGTGGTGTGAAAGGCGCTGGTAAGGTTGATCGCGATGACGGCGTCCCAGCGCTCGGGTGGAAAGTCTTCCACCTTCGCCACATGCTGGATGCCGGCGTTGTTGACCAGGATGTCGACACGGCCGAACTTCGAGGCCGCGAACTTCATCATGTCCTCGATCTGCCCGGGCTTGCTCATGTCGGCACCGTGGTAGGTGGCCTGCACGCCCAGCGCGGTGATCTCGGCCTGCGGCCCTTCGGCGTCGCCGAAACCGTTGAGAACAAGATTTGCACCCTGTTGTGCAAGTGCCTTGGCAATGGCCAGGCCGATGCCGCTGGTGGAACCTGTCACGAGGGCGGTTTTGCCTTTAAGCATATGGATGAATCTCCGAATGAATTAGGATGCAATGCGACCATTATCCGCAGCCGCAACGGCGCCTCTCGCAGCCGGATCGGCTTCTTTTCATGACCGAACCCACCCTTCATTTCACCCCCTGCGAAGATGCCGCCGGCGGCCATCGCATGGCCTGGTGGCAGTGGGGTGACGCGGCCGCTTTGCGCGTGGTGGTGTGCGTGCACGGGCTGACGCGGCAGGGCCGCGATTTCGACGAACTGGCCAAGGCACTTGTGCTGCACGCCGGGGGCAGCGTGCGCGTGGTGTGCCCCGACGTGGTCGGGCGCGGGCAGAGCGACTGGCTGCGCGATCCCGCCGGCTACCAGATCCCGCTCTATGCGGCCGACATGCTGGCGCTGCTGGCGCAATTGCACCGGGAGCAGCCGATCGCCGCGCTCGATTACGTGGGTACCAGCATGGGCGGGCTGATCGGCATGGTGCTCGCGGGCAATCGCGAACTGTCGCTGCCGGCCCCGATCCGCCGGCTGGTGCTCAACGACGTCGGCCCGGCGCTCGAGCCCGAGGCACTGCGCCGCATTGGCGCCTACGTGGGGCAGGGCGGCCGCTATGCGTCGATGGCCGATGCGGCTGCTGCGCTGTGGTCGCTCTCGGCCACGTTCGGACCGCATACTTCCGCGCAATGGGCCGAACTCTCGCGCCACATGGTGGCGCCATCTATTCAACGCAACGCCGATGGCAGCGGCAAGGTCAACGCCGAGGCTGCGCCGGGCGATGGCCCGTTCGTGCTGCACTACGACCCGGCGATTGCCGTACCGCTGCGCGCGTTCACTGCCGAATCGACGGCCCAGGCCGAAACCGTGATGTGGGCGCTGTATGACGCGATCACGGCCCAGACGCTGCTGCTGCGCGGCGCGCAATCGGACTTGCTGCGCCCGGCCACGGCGCTGGCCATGACGCAGCGCGGGCCACGCGCCACCCTGGTCGAGTTCGAAGGCGTGGGCCATGCACCAACCCTGGTCGCACCGGATCAATACGGCGCCATCACCTCATTTCTGTTTTCCCCGTGAAGCGTGAACTCTCCAGCCCCTCGTCATTGAAATTGTCGGAGCCCGTGGTCGACTACCCGCTGTCGGCCGCCACGGCCGACAGCACGCCGGTGCAGGCCAACATGCTGGCGCGCGCGCGTGCGCTCGCGGAGCCGCTGATCGCCGATGAAACCCTGGACACCGGTGAAAACACGCTGGGCCATGCCGACGCGGTGGCCGCGATCGTGGCTGCGATGGGTGGCTCCGAAGCGATGCAGGCTGCGAGCTACCTGGTCTATTCGTGTCAGCACCTGAACCGGCCGCAGGAGGTGATCGCCAAGGTGTTCGGCGACAACTTTGCAGCGCTGGCGGTGGAGACCACCAAGCTGGTTTTTGTGCAGCAGCAGACGCGCACCGCCGCGGCCGGCTCGCACACCGACGGTGCCGGCAACCAGACCGAGAACGTGCGCAAGATGCTGCTGGCGTTTTCGCGCGACCTGCGCGTGGTGATGCTGCGGCTCGCCTCGCGGCTGCAAACGCTGCGTCACGCGGCCGCGGCCAGGCAGCCAGTGGCCGAGAACGTGGCGCGCGAGTCGCTGCAGGTCTTCGCACCGCTCGCCAACCGGCTCGGGATCTGGCAGGTCAAGTGGGAGATCGAAGACCTCTCGTTCCGCTTTCTCGAACCCGAAACCTACCAGCTGATTGCGCGCCTGCTCGACGAAAAACGCACCGAGCGCGAAGGCCACATAGAGCAATTGCGTTCGCAACTCGAGCGGGATCTGGCAAGCCAGGACGTGCGTGCCACGGTGCAGGGCCGCCCGAAGAACATCTACAGCATCGTCAAGAAGATGCGCGGCAAGTCGCTCGACTTTGCGCAGGTGTTCGACATCCTCGCGTTGCGCGTGATCGTGCAGGACGTGAAGGATTGCTACGCCGCGCTGGCCTGGGTGCATTCGCACTTCCAGCCGATCGACGAGGAGTTTGACGACTACATCGCCCGGCCCAAGGCGAACGGCTACCAGTCGCTGCACACCGTGGTGCGCGAAATGGCCGATGGCCACGCCGGCAAGCCGATCGAGATCCAGATCCGCACCGAACAGATGCACGATCACGCCGAGCACGGTGTGGCCGCGCACTGGGCCTACAAGGAAGCCGGGCCCAAGGGCTACGCCGGCGTATGGGCCGGCGGCGAATACGACGCCAAGATCGCGGTGCTGCGCCAGTTGCTGGCCTGGGAACGCGACCTGTCGGACGGCCAGCAGGGCCAGGGGCTTTTCGACGACCGGATCTATGTCTTGACGCCGGACGCTGCGATCGTGGAGTTGCCCCAGGGCGCCACTGCGGTCGACTTTGCCTACACCGTGCACACCAGCCTGGGCCATCGCTGCCGCGGCGCACGCATCGACGGCGCCATGGTGCCGCTCAACACGCCGCTGCAGAACGGGCAGACCGTCGAGATCATCGCGGCCAAGGAAGGCGGCCCGTCGCGCGACTGGCTCAACGCAGAACTGGGGTACCTGGCCAGCCACCGGGCGCGTGCCAAGGTGCGCGCCTGGTTCAATGCACAGGTCACGCACGAAACCGTGGCGCGCGGTCGCGAGGCGGTCGAGAAGCTGCTGCAGCGCGAAGGCAAGACGGCGCTCAAACTCGATGATCTCGCGTCGCGGCTGGGCTTCAAGGCGGCCGACGACCTGTTCGAGGTGGTGGGCAAGGACGAGTTCTCGTTGCGCAACATCGAGACGCTGCTGCGGCCGCCCGAACCGGCGCCGGGCCCCGACGACGGTGTGCTGATCCGCAAGTCCCGCGCGACCGAAAAGGGAGTGCAGGGCGGCGTGCTGGTGGTCGGCGTGTCGTCGCTGATGACGCAGCTGGCCAAGTGCTGCCGGCCGGCGCCGCCCGACGCGATCGGCGGCTTTGTCACGCGCGGCCATGGCGTCAGCATCCATCGTGTCGATTGCAGCAACTTCCGCACGATGGCCTCGCAAAGCGCGGAGCGCGTGATCGAGGTCGAATGGGGCGCGAAGAAAGGCGAGGAGGGCGCGGTCTACGCGGTCGACGTGGCGGTCGAGGCGCTGGATCGCCAAGGCTTGTTGCGTGACATCTCCGAAGTTTTTGCACGCGAAAAGATGAACGTGATCGGCGTGCAGACCCAGTCGGTCAAGGGCACCGCGTGGATGACGTTCACCATCGAAATCGCCGATGCGGCGCGGCTGGCGCAGGTTCTGCGCATCGTGGGCGCCGTGGACGGCGTGCGCCATGCCCGCCGCCGCTGAGCGGAACGCCGCCAAACCACTGCTATAATCGCAGGCTGCACACATCAGGCCCATAGCTCAGCTGGTTAGAGCGCTTCCTTGACATGGAAGAGGTCGGCGATTCGAATTCGTCTGGGCCTACCAAACACATGAACAAAAGCCACTCGTTAGAGTGGCTTTTTTCTTGGCTCGACGATCGGGCTACGCCGTTCGTAGGTGGCGACAGTTGATTCAAATGTGTTAACTTGGGTGCCTGCCGTGACAACCCCGACCCCCATCGACCTCCTGCATCCGCCGCCGCTCGATCCGGCGGTCGAAGAAGTGCGGCTGGCGTCCCTGCTGCGCCAGGCGCCGCTCGAGTTTGCGCGTGTGGTCTATGGCCTGAATGACCGTGCCAGTGGGCGCGCCGGCACCATGGCCGCCGAAGAAGTGGCGCGCACGGTTCGTCAGGGCTCGCCGGTCACGCGGGAGCGCGCCGAACAGCGCGCCCGGGCCTACCTGCCCGTGGCCGGCCATGAGCACTGCCCGCGCTGCTGGGTTTTCAACGGCATCAAGAGTCCATTGCATTACCGCGATGCGAACGACGAGCGCCCCGAAACCGCAACCTGCAAGGTCTGCGGCGCCGAATACACCAGTTCGCTGGAATAGTGCGGGCGCCGCCCGGCGCGCAAGCACTGCACCGGTCAGGGTAAACCTTGGCGCGGTGCAGCAAAACCGCTCCCTAGAATGCCTCGGGCGCGATCGCGTCCCCAAGTGAAGGAGTCCCATTGCAGAGCAAGAAAGTCGGCGCCAAGCCGGCCCTCCGGGTGATCAAGAAGTACCCGAACCGAAGGCTCTACGACACCGAGACTTCGACCTACATCACGTTGACCGAGGTCAGGCAACTGGTCATGTCGAAGGCGGCGTTCGTGGTTCGCGATGCCAAGTCTGGTGACGACCTGACGCGCAGCATTCTGCTGCAGATCATTCTGGAAGAAGAGGCCGGCGGGGCGCCGATGTTCACCGAGCAGGTGCTGGCCAGCATCATCCGTTTCTACGGCCAGGCAATGCAGAGCTACATGGGCCCCTACCTCGAAAAGAACATCCAGGCGATGACCGAGGTGCAGGCCCAGCTCAGCGAAAAGGCCGAAGGCCTGACGCCGGAGATGTGGTCGCACTTCATGACCGTGCAGTCGCCGGTGTTGCAGGGCCTGATGGGCAATTACGTCGAGCAATCGAAGACCGTGTTCCTGCAGATGCAGGAGCAAATGAAGAAGAACACCGAACAGGTTCTGGGCGCATTTGGCCTCAAGCGACCCTGAAGCCAGCTCCGGCGGCGATAGCTGGGACAATACGGGGATATGAGTGAAGTTGTCTCCCCCGAAAGAATCGCCACCGCTGCGGCGCCCAAAGTGGGCTTTGTGAGCCTGGGCTG
This sequence comes from Variovorax sp., assembly GCA_040003555.1. Lineage (GTDB taxonomy): Bacteria > Pseudomonadota > Gammaproteobacteria > Burkholderiales > Burkholderiaceae_C > Variovorax. The sequence goes on from JBDUCH010000219.1 coordinate 5,526, forward strand.
CCCCAAGGCCCTGACCGATTCCGAACTGATCCTGACCCGGCTGAGCGCCGAGGGCTACGAAACCTCGAAGACCTTCGAGGGTGCGGATCTCGTCATCGTCAACACCTGCGGCTTCATAGACGATGCGGTCAAGGAAAGCCTCGACACCATCGGCGAGGCGCTGGCCGCCAACGGCCGGGTGATCGTCACGGGCTGCCTCGGTGCCAAGGCGGGCGAAGGCGGCGGCAACATGGTGCGCCAGATGCACCCGAGCGTGCTGGCCGTGACCGGCCCGCATGCGACGCAGGAGGTGATGGATGCCGTGCATGCCAACCTGCCCAAGCCGCACGACCCCTTCGTCGACCTCGTGCCCAACAGCTTCGGCATCGCGGGCCTGAAACTCACGCCGCGCCACTACGCCTACCTGAAGATCAGCGAGGGTTGCAACCACCGCTGCACCTTCTGCATCATCCCGTCGATGCGCGGCGACCTGGTGTCGCGGCCGATCGGCGATGTGCTGAACGAAGCCCGGGCGCTGTTCGAGGGCGGCGTGAAAGAGCTGCTGGTCATCAGTCAGGACACCTCGGCCTATGGCGTCGACACCAAGTACCGAATGGGTTTCTTCAACGGCAAACCGGTCAAGACGCGCATGCTCGACCTGGTGCGTGAACTGGGCGAGATCGCCGAGCCCTACGGCGCCTGGGTGCGGTTGCACTATGTGTACCCGTATCCGAGTGTGGACGACGTGATTCCACTGATGGCGAGCGGCAGGGTGCTGCCTTACCTGGACGTGCCGCTGCAGCACAGCCACCCGGCCGTGCTGAAGCGCATGAAGCGGCCGGCCAGCGGTGAACGCAACCTCGAGCGCATCGCGAAATGGCGCGAGCTGTGTCCCGAGCTCGTGATTCGCAGCACGTTCATCGCGGGGTTCCCCGGCGAAACAGAGGAAGAGTTCGAGCATCTGCTCGATTTCATCCGCGAGGCCGAGATCGACCGCGCCGGTTGTTTTGCCTACAGCGCTGTCTCCGGCGCTGCGGCGAACGAGATCCCGGGCATGTTGCCGGAAGCCGAGCGCGAAGCGCGTCGCGCACGGTTCATGGAAGTGGCCGAGTCTGTGTCGATCGCGCGGTTGCGGCGACGCATCGGCGCGAGCATGCAGGTGCTGGTCGATTCGGCGCCGGGCATGGGTCGCAAGGGCGGGGTTGGCCGCAGCTATGCCGATGCGCCGGAGATCGATGGGGTGGTGCGGCTGCTGCCGCCCGAGAAGATCAGCAAGACGCTGAAGGTTGGTGAGTTCACGCGCGCCCGCATCGTCGGCGCCGAAGGTCACGACCTCGTCGCGGTGCCGGTGTGAGAGTGCATTGACACTGCTGCCCGGACAACAAAAAAGCCACCGGAGACCGGTGGCTTTGATCGAGAAATCCCGACAAGGGATTTATTTAAACTTGGTGCCCAGAAGAGGACTCGAACCTCCACGATGTTACTCGCTAGTACCTGAAACTAGTGCGTCTACCAATTCCGCCA
>JBDUCH010000220.1:0-7025 GCA_040003555.1 Variovorax sp.
CCTTGTTGGCCCGCAGGATGATCGCCATCGCGTTCCAGCGGATGATCGAGCGCAGGCGATGCTCGATCTCGCGGTCGCCGGGCGACTTCTCTTCCTGCTCGGGTGGAATCGTGTTCTTGTAGGCCGTGGTCAGGGAGCGCGGCACAAACACGCCTTCGCGGCGCCCCTCATCCACCAGGCGGTTCAGAAGGAAGTTGGTGCGCTCGTTGCCGCGGTGCTGCTGGACGGCGCCCAGCGCTTCCAGCCATTCGTTGGTCTCGGTAGGGTCGAGGTCGCCCGTCGTGCTCATTGCTGTCTCCTTTGTCATGGTCGGGGCCTGCATCCGGTGATGCGGCCGACCCTGTTCTTCAGCAATGGGCATGCCATGGCGCGCAGGCACACCATGGCGCTCTAAGTCCTTGATTTTTCAGGGGTGCGGCCGCGCGGCTGCCAGACGATCTGCCGGAGCTTCGGACTTCGGGCCGGCCGGGCGTCCGGTGCGCCGGACGCCCGCGTCCGCACAAACCCTCAGTCGCCGCACCCGGCTCAAAATCCGGGCTTGTTCAGATGTCCACCAAGGAGTTGCCCCCATGTCCCGCTACTGGCTGATGAAATCTGAGCCCGACGAGTGCGCGATCGACGACGCGCTGGCGGCACCCGATGCAACGGTCGCATGGACGGGCGTGCGCAGCTACCAGGCGCGCAACTTCATGCGCGATGACATGAAGGTGGGCGATGGCGTGCTGTTCTATCACTCGAGTTGCGCGGAGCCCGGCATCGTGGGCATCGCGCGCGTGGCGTCCGGCACGCGGCCCGATCCGACGCAGTTCGATCCGGCCTCGCCCTACCACGACGCCGCGTCCAAACCGGAAGCGCCGCGCTGGCTGCTGCTGGACATTCAGGCGCTGCGCAAGACCCGGTTGCTGGCCCTGCCGGAACTTCGCGCAACGCCAACGCTGGCCGACATGCTGGTGCTGCGCAAGGGCAACCGCCTGTCGATCACGCCGGTCGATGCCGTGCACTGGCATTTGATCGTCGCCCAGATGCTGGCTTGACGCCGGGCACCGGACGGCCGGCATCGGCTTTGCAACAGTCAACCCATTAGGCATAGGGTTAACAATTACGCATTTATTTGCGTTTATGCACAAAATAGCCTCATCGTCAGGCGGCCACTCCGCGCGCCGCCGTCCTCCTTCTTTTTTTTCAAGGAACCCCGATGAAGCTGATGTCCTACCAAACTGCCGGTCGCGAAACATGGGGCGTCGTTGTCGGCGACGGTGTCGCCGAGCTGGCCACTCGCACCGGCTGCGCCACGCTGGCCGAATTCATCGGAAGCCCCGGCTATGCGCAGCGCGACGTGTTGGTCGCCGGACTCGCTGCCGAGTTCAAGCTGGCCGACGTCGTCTTTCTGCCGGTGATCCCGCGGCCCGAGAAGATCGTCTGCGCGGTTCGCAACTACATGGATCACCATCAGGAGGTGCTGGCGGCAGGCATGCAGCGCGAGCTCTCCGAACAGCCGCCGATCTTCCTGCGGGTATGGCGCTCGCAGACGGCGCACAACGCGCCCATCGTGCGGCCGCGCGTGTCGGAGTCGCTCGACTGGGAAGGCGAGCTGGCCGTGATCATCGGCCAGGGCGGCCGCGACATCAGCGAAGCCGATGCATGGAAGCATGTGGCCGGCTACAGCTGCTACAACGATGCGAGCGTGCGCGAATGGCAGTTCCATGCCAAGCAGATCGCCTCCGGAAAGAACTTCGAATCGACCGGCGCCTTCGGCCCCTGGATGGTGACCGCCGACGAAATCGCGCCGGGCCGCGAACTCAAGCTCGAGACCCGCCTCAACGGCGAGACGGTGCAATCCAGCCACACCGGCCACATGATCTTTTCGATCCCGCGCCTGATCCAGTACGCCTCCACCATCTTCACGCTGGTGCCCGGCGACGTGTTCGCCACCGGCACCCCGGCGGGCGTGGGCTGGAGCAAGAAGCCGCCCCGGTTCATGAAGCCCGGCGACACGGTCGAGGTCGAGATCGAAGCCGTGGGCCTGCTGAGCAACCCGGTCACCGCCCAGGACTGAGCGCGCGCCCGAGGAGACAAGACATGAACAAAAGAGACTTCGCCGCGGCCTGCGCCGTCTGGGCGGCGTTCGCCGCGCTGCCCGCAATGGCGCAACAAACCTATCCGGATCGCGCCATCAAGATCTACCAGGGCTTTGCACCGGGCGGCAATGCGGACGCCATTGCCCGCGCGATCGGCGTCGAGATGGGCAAGGCGCTCGGTCAGCCGATCGTGGTGGAGGCGCAGTCCGGCGCCGGCGGCACGATCGCATCGACCACGGTCGCGCGCGCCAAACCCGACGGCTACACGCTGCTGCTTGCCACCGGCGGCCATGCTGTGGCCGGCGCGCTCTACAACACGCTGCCCTACAAGACCGTGGCGGACTTCGACATGGTCTCGACGGTTACGTACTTCCCGTTTCTCATCGTCGTCAACGCCAGCTCGAAGTTCCAGAACTTCCGAGAGGTGGTCGCCGCCGCACAGGCCGCCCCCGGCACCGTGGCCTATGGCACGGCGGGCATCGGTTCGACCCACCACCTGGCGGGCGAGCTGCTCGCCCGGATGGCGAAGGCGCCGATGCTGCACGTGCCCTACCGCGGCGACGCCGCCGCGCTGACCGCGCTGCTCGCGGGCGACGTGCCGTTCATCATCGCGCCGCCGACCGCGGTGATGTCGAACATCCAGGCGGGCAAACTGCGCGCGCTGGCGACCACGGGGCCGCAGCGCTGGCCCGGCCTGCCGAGCGTGCCCACGGTGGCCGAACAGAACGTCCCCGGCTACGACGTGCGCTCCTGGGCCGGGCTGATGGCGCCGGCCGGCACGCCGCGCCTCGTGATCGAGCGCCTCAACGCCGAGACCGCCAAGGCCTTGCAGGCAGCCGCCGTGCGCCAGCGCCTGGAAGACATGGGCGGCGAGGCGCGCGGCAGCACGCCCGAGGAAATGAAGGCCATGGTGGCCCGCGAACTCGACCGGTGGACGCAGGTCGTGGCCGACTCGAAGATTCCCAAGCAATGAAAAACAAGGACAGCACCGAGCCATGGCAAACGCCACCACCATGAAAGCCATCCAGCTGCAGGCGCCCGGCGGCCCCAAAGTACTGTCGCTGGTCGATCTGCCGCTGCCCATACCCGGCCCCGGCGCCGTGCGCGTGAAAGCGCATGCGATCGGCGCCGGCGGCCCCGACGTGCTGATCCGCAACGGCACCTACAAGTGGATGCCGCCGATGCCGGCCATCCCCGGCAACGAGATGGCCGGTGTGGTCGATGCAGTCGGCGCCGGCGTCAGCGTGCTGCGGGTCGGCCAGCGCGTGCTGGTGAGCGCACGCGAATTGCCGCAGCGCGGCAGTTGCTACGCCGAGTACATCTGCGTGCCGGAGTCAGCGCCGTTCGTTCTGCCCGAGTCGATCGCCTTCGACGACGCGGTGAGCCTCGGCAACTTCCAGCTCGCGCTGGCGCTGCTGGCCAGCAACGGCAACCTGCCCGCCCGGTCGATCCTGGTGCCAGGTGCCGCGGGTGGCGTCGCAACCGCACTGGTGCAGGTGGCACGCGAACGCGGCCTGCGCGTGATCGGCACCGCTTCGTCGGACACCAAGCGCGCTTTCGCGCTCGCCAACGGCGCCCATGACGTGATCGACGGCGACCCGCGCACCCTGAACGAAGAGGTGATGCGCCTCACCGAAGGACGCGGCGTCGACATGGCTTTCGACCACATCGGGGGCGCTCTGTTCGTCGCCTGCCTGCGCGCGCTGGCGCCGTTCGGCATGGTGGTGTCGTACAACATCGTCAGCGGCCCGCCCACCGCCGATGTGTTCGACGAACTGCGCAAGCTGCTCGGCAAGAGCCTGGCGGTGCGCACCTTCTCGATCCACACCGTGGACGCCGACATCGTGCAGCGCCGCGGGCTGATGGAATCCGCCATCGCACTGATGGCCGCCGGCAAGGTGCGAGCGCCGCAGGCCACGCGTTTCGCGCTGGCGGATGCGCGCCGCGTGCACGAGCTGCTGGACAGCGGCGGCACACTCGGCAAGATCGTGCTGCAGCCCTGAAGGGCCAGCCGGGATCTGGTCACGCCGGTGCGCCGAGCAGCATGCCGACCGAAGCGCTGCCCGCCAGTTGCCACAGTTGCCCGATGGCGCGCTGCGCCTCGGCTTCGGTCGCGGCTGTGCCATAGGCCGCGAGCCGCAATGCCTTGGCGGTGATCTCCTCGCGACTCAGGGTGTTGCCGGGGTCGCCCTTCGGTTCGTCCACGCGGCCCTGCAGCACGCGGCCATCGGTGGTGCGCACGGTGACCTTGCCGATCCAGCGGCGCGGATAGGCGCCATCGACTTCGGCGTCGAGTTCCATGCGCACGCGCTCGCGCAACGCACGGGTTTCGGGTTCGTTGAAATGCGCGTCGAACTCGGCCAGGCCGGCCTGCCCGAAGCGCGCCACCAGCGCCAGCACCGTGCCCATCGAGAACTTGGACTGGTGCACCGTGGCCGGGTCGACCACCGGCCCCAGCACGTCGATCGCACCCTGGTGCACGTGGGTCACGACGCAGTCGATGTCTTCGGCGCGCAGCCGGTGCGCCGCCATCACGGCGAGCAGCGCGTCCGCGGCCGGATGCGTGTGGCGGCAGGCGGCATGGAACTTGAACGAGGTCTCGGCCAGCGCCCAGCGCGTGCCAAGGCCCTCGACCAGTTTTGCCGGGTCGGCGTCGCGCGACATGCCGGCCGCCATGCCCTGCGGGCCTTCGAGGATCGCCTGCGCGCCGGTGAACCCGTCGCGCGCCAGGCTCGCCGCCATCAGGCCCGCTGCTGCCGCATGCGCGGTGTGCAGCTGCTTGGAGTCGGCCGCGGTGCGCAAGAACTCCCAGAGGCCCGCGGCCTGCGTGCCGGCCGAGCCGAACGCATGCAGCATGCGCGCCACATCGAGCCCAAGCAGATGCCCGGCGGTGGCGGCAGCCGCGAGCGTGCCGGCCGTGCCGGTGGTGTGGAACACCTTGTAGTGGGAGCGCCCCAGAAACTCGCCGACGCGGATGCCGACCTCGTAGCCCGCGACCGCGGCCGTCAGCAGCTGCGCCCCACTCGCACCCAGGGCCTGCGCCCAGGCCAGTGCGACCGGAAACACCACAGTCGCGGGATGGAACACCGAGCCGTTGTGCACGTCGTCCTGTTCGGCCACGTGCGAGGCCGCGGCATTCACCATCGCGGCGAAGTACGGGCTGCTGCGGCCACGGCCGACCAGTACTTCGCTGCCGCCTGCGGCCGGCCCCATCGCGCGCGCGAAGGCGGCGATGGTTTCGACCGGCCGCGAACCATGGCCTGCGAGCGCGGAGCCGAACCAGTCGACCAGCAGGTCTTCTGCGCGGCGCACCACCGGTGCCGGGATATCGGTGAAGCGGAGCTCGGCCGCGAAGCGGGCCAGCGAGGCGGTGGTCGGCGTCATGCGTTGTCTCCTGTGACCCGCATGGTCGCGGCAGCCCCGCCCGCGCGCAATCTGACATTTCGGAAGCAAGCCTTCTGAAATTCCGAAGACTCGGATGAGCGCCTCGCCGCGCCCGCCGACGTAGGCGCCGACGCTCAGGCCGCCACGGCGCTGCCAGCCACGGCGTACCGGCGCACGAGCTGAATCAGCTCTTCCGGCGCGTAGGGTTTGCCGAGGTAGTGGTTCACGCCGATCTGGCGCGCGTATTCGCGGTGCTTGTGAGCGATGCGTGACGTGATCACGATGATCGGCATATGCGCCAGCGCGCCGTCCGCGCGAATATGGCGGGCCAGATCGAATCCATCCATGCGCGGCATCTCGATGTCTGCCAGCACCACGCTGGGCCGCTCTCCCTTGAGCCGCTCCAGCGCATCCAGGCCGTCTTCCGCCAGCACCACCCGGTAGCCTGCCGCCTTCAGCAGGCGCTGGGCAAACACGCGGACGGTGACCGAGTCATCGACCACCATGATGAGCGGTGCCGGCGCCGCCGATGAGCGAGCCGGTGGTGTCGGTGGTGTCGCAGCCTCGGCAGTTGCCGTCGGCAAGCTTTCGACGGGCGCCGGGCGGCGCGGCGGCGGCGCGGCGCCGGTGTTGCGAGCCAGCGCCGCCCCCAGGACGCGTGCGACCAGAGCGTGCTCGATGCCGGTCTCCCGCGAGATCGCTTCGACCAGCCGCTGACTGTCGGCCACAGGCCGTATCGCGACCGTTGCTGCTGCGACCCGCGCGTCGGCGCGCGGCGGCTCGGGCTTTGCCACCGGGGGCGCGCTGGCAGATTCCGGCGCCCTGGCCGGTCGGGACGTTCGCGCAGGAGGCTGCGGAGCCCGGCGCCGGAAGATCAGCCAGGCCACGGCGGCGGCCAGCGCTGCCCCGAGCAGCGCGAACTCCAACGCAAAATAAAGCTGATCCATACACCACCGCCATGACAACCGGAAGATGCAATTGTTTCCTATAGTGGCTCGCAGATACACCCAGTTGTGCACTGCGGCGTCAGTTGTCTCGAAAAAAACACGGCCGCGGCACCTTTAAGGGGTACCGCGGCCGCGCCGGGTGCTGGATATGGGGGCGTGCCCCCGGGGTTTAGCGCTCGATCGTCAGCGCCACGCCCATGCCACCGCCGATGCACAGCGAGGCGATGCCCTTCTTGGCGTTCTGACGCTGCATTTCGTGCAACAGCGTCACCAGGATGCGGCAGCCGGACGCGCCGATCGGGTGACCGATGGCGATGGCGCCACCGTTCACGTTGACCTTGCTCACGTCCCAGCCCATCTCGCGGTTCACGGCGCAGGCTTGTGCCGCGAAGGCTTCGTTGATTTCGAGCACGTCGAGGTCGGCGGCCTTCCAGCCGGCGCGTTGCAGCGCCTTGGTCGAGGCCGGCACCGGGCCCATGCCCATGATCGCCGGATCGAGGCCGGCGGTGGCATAGCTGGCGATGCGGCCCAGCGGCGTCAGGCCCAGCGCGGCGGCCTTCTTGGCCGTCATCACCATCACGGCGGCAGCGCCGTCGTTCAGGCCCGAGGCGTTGCC
>JBDUCH010000020.1:0-23332 GCA_040003555.1 Variovorax sp.
AGTTGGCCGAGAAGCCCTCGAACTCGCCCGGCTTGTTGATAACGGCGTGCAGCTTGGTTTCCATGCCCGGCATGGCGTAGATCTGACCCGCCAAGGCCGGAATGAAGAACGAGTTCATCACCGACGAGGCGGTGATCTTGAACATGATCGGCCGATCCACCGGCGCCGCCATCTCGTTCACCAGCGCAATGCCCTGCTCCGGGTAGATGAACAGCCATTTCCAGTCGAGCGCCACCACCTCGACCACCAGCGGCCGGGTGCCGGGGATCACGTCGCGTTCGGCGTTGATGCGCTGCAGCGGCCGGTACGGATCGAGCGTGTGGGTGCTGATCCAGGTCAACGCGCCGAGCGCGATCACGATCAGCAGCGGCGCCGCCCAGATCACGAGTTCGAGCTGCGTCGAGTGATCCCAGTCGGGCTTGTAGACCGCCTCGGTGTTGGATTTGCGGTAGCGCCAGGCAAAAAGCAGCGTCAGCGCGATCACCGGCACCACGATCAGCAGCATCAGCACGGTCGACTGGATGATCAGGTCGCGTTGCTGCGCCGCCACGTCGCCGGACGGATTCATGAGCACCATGTTGCAGCCGGCCAACAAGGTGACGGCGGGCAGCAGGAGCAGTCCACGAAGGTTCTTGAAGGAGGGCATGCCGGACAAAAGATGGAAAGCGTGATCGGGAACGCGCAGAATCTACGACCAACGGCGCCTGCCGGGCATTGGACGTTTTGTCCTATGGCGACATTTGACGAGCAATGCGACCCTCCGGCGTCCGTGTGACAACACCCTAATCACAAGCGAGCACGATGTCCAGCATCAGCCACCAACCCAACGAGCTGTCGCCGCGCCAGATGGAGCGCGACGTCCGCAACGTCACCGCCGACCACACCGGCATCGCCCCGAGCGAGATCGCCGTCGGCGTCATCATCGGCCGCGCCTCCGAGTATTTCGACTTTTTCGTCTACGCCATCGCCTCCGTGATGGTGTTCCCCGCGGTGTTCTTCCCGTTCGCGGATCGCCTGGAGGGCACGCTCTACGCGTTCGTCGTTTTCTCGTTCGCCTTCATCGCGCGGCCGATCGGCACGATCTCCTTCATGGCGATCCAGCGGCGCTGGGGCCGTGGCGTCAAACTGACGGCCGCCCTGTTCCTGCTCGGCGTGTCGACCGTATGCATGGCCTTCCTGCCCGGCTACGCAACCATCGGCCCGGCCGCCATCGTGCTGCTGTCGATCCTGCGGTTTTCCCAGGGCATTGCGCTCGGCGGCTCGTGGGACGGCCTGCCCTCGCTGCTGGCGCTGAGCGCCCCGGAGAAGCGCCGCGGCTGGTACGCAATGATTCCCCAGCTCGGCGCGCCGATCGGGTTCATGATCGCGGCCGGCCTCTTCCTGTTCCTCCATACGAGCCTCTGGACGGGGGACTTCCTCGAATGGGGCTGGCGCTATCCGTTCTACGTCGCGTTCGCGATCAACGTGGTGGCGCTGTTCGCCCGCCTGCGGCTGGTGGTCACCAACGAGTACGAGCGCCTGCTCGACAAGCACGAACTCGAGCCGACCCCCGTGGTCGAGCTGATCCGGGCGCGCGGCGCCAACCTGTTCATCGGCGCTTTTGCGGCGCTGGCGAGCTATGCGCTGTTCCACCTGGTCACCGTGTTCCCGCTGTCGTGGATCACCTTGCGCGCGACGCAATCGGTGCGCGACGTGCTGGTGGTCCAGATCATCGGCGGTGGCATCGCGATCGTCGGGATCATCGCGTCGGGCTGGATCGCCGACCGCATCGGTCGGCGCAGCACGCTGGGCATTCTGGCCGTGATGATCGCGGTCTTCAGCGGCTTCGCGCCGACCCTGCTGACGGCCGGCTCGCTCGGCGAGAACGCGTTCATCCTGCTCGGCTTTGCCCTGCTTGGCCTGTCGTACGGCCAGGCGGCTGGTGCGGTGAGTTCAAACTTCGAAGCGAAGTACCGCTACACCGGTGCCGCGCTCACCTCCGATCTCGCCTGGCTGATCGGTGCCGCGTTCGCGCCGCTGGTGGCGCTCGGTCTGTCGGCCCATTTCGGGCTGGCCTACCTCAGCATCTACCTGCTTTCGGGCGCGGCCTGCACGCTGGTGGCGCTGCAGGTCAACCGCTCGCTCGAAATCCGCGACTGACCCGGTGCCGTCACGCGGTGCCACCACGCGGATGCGCAACGGATTCGCGCTGTCGGCTCGAACGGTCTTGCATTCAAAGATCTCGATCCGGCGTTGATCTGAGCGCTGAGGTTCCGGGGCGGGCTCAGGGCGGCGGGACCGGTTCGCGCTGAATACGCAGAGCGTGCCTTGGCCGATGGCGGTGGGTGGCCCCTGCAGCGATATAAAGGAAAGGGAGGAGGCCGCAGGCCGGGGGACATTCGCGGAAGGGGCCACCCACCGCCAGCGGCCCGCCCCGAACCGTCAAGCACGAAGCGCAGCCGCGAGATGAATGCGCCCCGGTTATCAGCCGGTTTCCCGCATCGCCTTCGCGTTCGCGACCGCGGTCTCGCGCGGCAGGGCCACGGCGTTCTTCACGGCCAGGATTTCGGCCATCACGCTCACGGCAATCTCGGGCGGCGTCTTGCTGCCGATGTAGATGCCGATCGGTCCGCGCAGACGGATCAGCGATTCGGCGGTCTGGTCGAAGTGGTCGATCATGCGTTCGCGCCGCGCTTCGGCGTTGCGGCGCGACCCGATGGCGCCGACATAGAAGGCCTCGCTGCGCAGCGCTTCCAGCAGCGCAAGGTCGTCGAGCTTGGGGTCGTGCGTGAGGGCCACCACGCAGCTGCGCCGATCGGGCTGGAACGCGGTGACCGCGTCGTCGGGCATTTCGGTGGTCAGTGCCACGCCGGGCACGGCCCAGGTGCTGCGGTACTCGGCGCGCGGATCGCACAGCGTCACGGCGAAGCCGCTGAACCGGGCCATCGTGGCCAGGTACTCGGCGAGCTGGCCGGCACCGATCAACAGCATGCGGTACTCGGGCCCGAAGGTGTTGACCAGCTCGTGCGCGCTCACGCCAAGCTCGGCCGGCGAAGCCGCTTCGGCCAGCCGCACGCTGCCATCGGCCAGCGCCACAGTGCGCTGCATCAACTTGCCCTTTTCGAGCTCGGCGACCAGCGCTGCCAGCGCGGCCGGCTCGGGGTCGTATTCGAACAGCAGCTCCAGCGTTCCGCCGCACGGCAGGCCGAAGCGATGCGCCTCGTCGGCCGTGACACCGTACTTGACCAGCGCCGGCGCGCCGCTCGGCATGGCGCCGGTACCGTGCGCGCGGGAGTAGCGCGCGATCAGGTCGTCCTCGATGCAGCCGCCCGAAACCGAGCCGACCACGGCGCCATCCTCGGCCAGCGCCATGATCGAGCCGACCGGCCGCGGCGACGAGCCCCAGGTGCGCACCACGGTGGTCAGCATCGCGCGCCGGCCGGCAAGTCGCCAGTCGCGCAGCGTGCGCAGCACCATCACGTCGAGGTTTTCCATCGTCGGCCGGGCCTCAACCGCGCAGGTACAGGGCGGCGCCGATGGCGATCACCACGGCCACGCCGATCCAGATCCATTTCTGCATGTTCGGCGCGGACGCGCTTGCCATGCTCATCGGCCGGGTGCGCGGCTCGAGCGCATCGATCGCACCGAAGGAGGTGCCTCCGCCTTCCTCGTCGTCGTCATTCGCTGCATCTGGGGCCGGATAGCGCTGCGCCATGAGGGCATCGAAGCGCTTGAAGAAATCGTCGGCCATCGACTTGGCGGCACCGTCCACCAGGCGCTGGCCCAACTGCGCGATCTTGCCGCCCACCTGGGCCTGAACCGTGTAGCCGAGCTCGCAGCCGGCGTCGTTGGGCGTGAGCGTGACGCTCGATGCGCCCTTGCCGAAGCCGGCCACACCGCCCTGCCCCTCGAACGACAGCTTGTAGCCTTGCGGCGGCGTGATCTCGGTCAGCATGACCTTGCCGCTGAACTTGGCCGACACCGGGCCGATCTTGACGGCCATGCCCACGTTGTAGGTGTCGTCACCGGCAGCCTCGAACTTGTCGCAGCCTGCCAGGCAGGCTTTCAGCGTCTCGGGATCGTTGAGCGCCTCCCAGGCCTGTTGTTGCGTGACGCCGAGCTGGCGGGTTCCGAGCATTTCCATGGTGAGTTCCTTGTTGTGTGCATCAGGCCATCAACGGCCGGATCGCATGAGGGCCGCGAGGCTCGCGGCCAGTTGCCCGAGTGCTTCCAGATTGTGAACCGCCAGCATCGCGTCTGCATGCCGGTGCAGCACGGCGGCCCCGCGCGCCAGGGGTGAATAGCCGTCGTAGCGCAGCAGCGGGTTGAGCCACAGCAGCTTGCGCGAATGGCGCTTGAGCCAGAGCAGCTCGCGCTCGAGCACTTCGGGCTCGCCGGTGTCGAGCCCGTCGCTGATCACCAGCACCAGCGTGCGACGGCCGGTGAGCCGGCGCGCATGGCGCCGCCGCAGCTCGGCCAGCGAGCCGCCGAGCCGCGTGCCGCCGGCAAAGTCGTCGATGCTTTCGCCAGCAGCCAGCAGCATCGCGTCAGTGTCGGCGATGCGGAACGCGGGCGTCAGGTCGGTGAGGTGGGTGCCGAAGGCGAACACATCGCGCCGGCCCACGCGCCGGGTGGCCGCATGCAGAAAAGCCAGCAGCAGCCGCGCGTAGCGCTCCATCGAGCCCGACACGTCGACCAGCACCAGCAGCGGCAGCGGTTGCTTGCGCCGCTCCAGCCGTGGCAGGCGCATCAGTTCGCCGCCGGTGCGCGCCGCCTGGTGCAGCACGCCGGGCCAGTGCATGCGCGAATGCGCGCCGGCTCCGCTGGCGACGCGCAGTCGCCGCGCCGGCACGGTCGGCACCGGCAGCGCGATGTCGCGCGCGAGCCGCTCGACCAGGCGGTATTCGGCCGCGCCCAAAGCGTTGAAATCGGCGTGCTGCATGCGCTGGCGGTCGCTCGCGGTCATGGCCGCATCGAACTCGACCTCGCGCTCGTTCTGCGCAGGCGCAACCGGGGCGCGGGGTGCCGCCAGGGCCTCGCGCACGCGCGGCCGGCGCTTCACCGGCTCGGCCTTGCCCTCGGCACTCGGCAGCATCTGCGCGAGCATCTTGTTGGCCAGCTCGGGGTCGCGGAACCAGGCATCGAACAGCTCGCGGAACACAATGCGATCCTGCTCGCGGCTGATCATCACGGACTCCATCGCGGCGGCCAGGTCGAAGCGGCTGTCGATGCCGACCAGCATCGCCGCCTCCGCCGCGAGCGCGATGCGCGCCGAGTCGGTGCGCACGCCGGCGCGGCGCAAGGCGCGGCCAAAACCCGCCATGTTGCCGGCCAGCTTGCCCCGGCGCGCGTCGCCGAGTTGAATCAAGTACACCCCCTTGCAGGGAGGAACGGGCGAAATCGGGGATTCATGCCCCCGCTGCCTCGGGCTTCAGCAGGTCGGAGGCCAGCTCGCGCGTGAGCGCCGCCACGTCGTCGCGCTGTTTGAACAGGATGCCGGCGGTGTCGACCACGATCTCGGGGTCGAGTTCGACCGTGTCGAGCGCAATCAGCGCCCGGGCCCATTCCACGCTCTCGGCGATGCCGGGCGCGCGCTGGAACGCGCCGACAAACGGGGCGCTGCGCAGCCGCCCGATAAAGGCCGCCACCTGCTCCGACAGCACGGCGCCGGCCTGCGGCACCTGAGCCCGCACGATCGCCAGTTCGCGCTCGCGATCGGGGTAGTCGAGCCAGTGATAGAGGCAGCGCCGCTTGACCGCGTCGTTGAGTTCGCGCGTGCGGTTGCTGGTGAGAATGGTCACGGGCGGCACCTGTGCAGTCACCGTGCCGAGTTCTGGAATGCTGACCTGGTACTCGCCGAGGTATTCGAGCAGGAAGGCTTCGAACGGTTCGTCGGCGCGGTCGACCTCGTCGATCAGCAGCACGGCACCAGGCTCCGGTGCCTGCAACGCCTGAAGCAGCGGCCGGCGCACCAGGTAGCGTGGCTGGTAGACCTCGGCCTCGATGTCGCTCGATGCGCCATGCGCCTCCGCCGCGCGCATGTGCAGCAGCTGGGCCGCGTAATTCCACTCGTAGAGCGCCTCGCGCTGCTCGAGCCCGTCATAGCACTGCAGGCGCAGCAGTTCGCGTTGCAGCGCCTTGGAAAGCGCCTTGGCCAGTTCGGTCTTGCCAACGCCGGGTTCGCCTTCGAGCAACAACGGACGCTGCAGCTTGAGCGCCAGGAACACTGCCGTCGCCAGGCGCCGGTCGGCAAAGTAGCCGGCCGCCTGCAGCGCCTGCGTGACCGCGTCGATGGAGGGGAACGGGGTGGTCGCGGCAGGCGTGAGGTCGGTCATTTCCGAAGCTTAAGCCAATGCCTTTTTTACGGCGCGCTGTGTCAGCACGCTGATCAGGTTGGCGCGGTAGGCGGCGGAGGCATGCAGGTCGCTGTTGAGTTCGCTCGCATCGATCTTCACGGCGGCGGCAGACTCGGGCGTGAAGCTCTTCGTCAGCGCCTCTTCGAGCCCCTTGTGGCGGAACACGCCGTTGCCCGCGCCAGTGACGGCCACCCGCACACTGTCGTCGTAGCGCGCCAGGAACACGCCGACCAGCGGAAAGTGCGAGGCCTTCTGACGCAGCTTTTCGTACACGGCACGCTTCGGGATCGGGAAGCGGATGGCGGTGATCAGCTCGCCGTCTTCCAGTGCCGTGGTGAACAGGCCCTGGAAGAAGTCGTCGGCCGCGATTTCTCGCTTGCTGGTGACGATGGTTGCGCCCGAGCCGAGCACCGCGCTCGGGTAGCAGGCTGCCGGATCGTTGTTGGCGACCGAACCGCCGATGGTGCCCATGGCGCGCACCTGCCGGTCGCCGATGCGCGAGGCCAGGTCGGCCAGCGCAGGATAGGCAGCCTTGACGTCGGCATTGTTGGCGACATCGAGATGCCGGGACATGGCGCCGATGGTCAGGTTGCTGCCGTCTTTCTTGATGCCGGTGAGCTCCTTGATGCCGCCGAGGTCGACCAGCTGTTCGGGCGCCGACAGGCGCAGCTTCATCGAGGCCAGCAGGGTCTGGCCACCGGCCAGCAGCTTGCCGCCGGCGCCCGCGAGCTTGACGGCATCGGCGACGGAGGCGGGACGTTCGAGTGTGAAGGCGTACATGATGGTTTCTTCCTTCTGTGCGTTCAGGCGGCCGGACGGCCTTGCGTGCTGGCGGCCAGCGACGGGGTTTGCGGCTGCTGGGTCGGGGTGGTGGCGCCCTTTTGCATCGCCTCCCACACCCGGTGCGGCGACGCGGGCATGTCGAAGTCCTTCACGCCGAGCGGCGCCAGCGCGTCGAGCACGGCATTGATGACGGCCGGCGGCGAGCCGATGGCACCGGCCTCGCCGCAGCCCTTGGAGCCGATCGGGTTGTGCGTGCAGGGCGTGCTCAGGGTGTCGAGCTTGAACATCGGGAAGTCCTCGGCGCGCGGCATGGCGTAGTCCATGAAGCTGCCGGTGAGGAGCTGGCCGGTTTCGTTGTCGTACACGCAGTTTTCCATCAGTGCCTGGCCGATGCCCTGCACGATGCCACCATGCACCTGGCCTTCGACGATCATCGGGTTGACGATGGTGCCGAAGTCGTCCACCGCGGTGAAACGGTCGATCTTGACTTCGCCCGTGCCCTTGTCGATTTCAACCTCGCAGATGTAAGTGCCGGCCGGGTAGGTGAAGTTGGTCGGGTCGTAGAACGCGGTTTCGTTCAGGCCCGGTTCCAGCTTGTCGAGCGGGTAGTTGTGCGGCACATAGGCCGTCAGCGCCACCTGGCCGAACGGGATTTTCTTGTCGGTGCCCTTGACGGTGAATTCGCCGTTGGCGAATTCGATGTCGGCATCACTCGCTTCCATCAGGTGCGCCGCGATCTTCTTGGCCTTGGCCTCGATCTTGTCGAGCGCCTTCATGATGGCGGTGCCGCCCACCGACAGCGAGCGCGAACCGTAGGTGCCCATGCCGAAGGGCACGCGGCCGGTGTCGCCGTGCACGATGTCGACTGCCTCGACTGCGATGCCCAGGCGTGCCGCCACCAGTTGCGCAAAGGTCGTTTCGTGGCCCTGGCCATGGCTGTGCGAGCCGGTGAACACCGTCACGCTGCCGGTCGGATGCACGCGCACTTCACCCGCCTCGAACAGCCCGGCGCGCGCACCGAGCGCACCAGCCACGTTCGACGGGGCGAGGCCGCACGCCTCGATGTAGCTTGAGTAGCCGATGCCGCGCAGCTTGCCGTTCTTGGCGCTCTCGGCCTTGCGCGCGCCAAAGCCGGAGACCTCGGCGAGCTCGTTGGCGCGGTCCAGCAAGGCGGGGAAGTTGCCCGTGTCGTACTGCAGCGCCACCGGCGTCTGGTATGGAAAGCTGGTGATCATGTTGCGGCGGCGAATCTCGTCCTGCCCCAGGTTCAACTCCCATGCACAGCGCGATACCAGCCGCTCCAGCAGGTAGGTCGCCTCGGGCCGGCCCGCGCCGCGGTAGGCATCAACCGGCGCGGTGTTGGTGAACCAGGCGTCGACCTCGACGTAGATCTGCGGCGTGGCGTACTGGCCCGCGAGCAGCGTCGCGTACAGGATGGTGGGGATCGCGGTCGAGAAGGTCGACAGGTAGGCGCCGAGGTTCGCGTCGGTGTGCACGCGCAGCGCGAGGAACTTGCCGTCCTTGTCCAGTGCCATTTCGGCATGGCTCACATGGTCGCGGCCGTGCGCGTCGCTCAGGAAGCACTCCGAGCGCTCACCCGTCCACTTGATGCTCCGGTTGAGCTGCTTGGCGGCCCAGGTCAGGCACACGTCCTCGGCATACAGGTAGATCTTGGAGCCGAAGCCGCCGCCGACGTCGGGCGCGATCACGCGCACCTTGTGCTCCGGCAGGCCGAGCACGAAAGCGGTCATCAGAAGGCGCTCGACGTGCGGGTTCTGGTTCGAGACGTACAGCACGTATTCTTCGTTCGCCCGGCTGTAGTTGCCGATGGCCACGCGCGGCTCGATCGGGTTCGGGATCAGCCGGTTGTTGATCAGGTCGAGCTTGGTCACATGCGCCGCATTGGTGAAGGCCGCGTCGACAGCGGCCTTGTCACCCAGAATCCACTTGTAGCACTGGTTGTCGGGCGCCTCGTCGTGAACCGTGACGCCGCTGGCCTTCTTCGCGGCGTCGGCCACGCTCACCAGCGCGGGGTGCACGTCGTAGTCGACCACCACGGCTTCGGCCGCGTTCTTGGCCTGCTCGACCGTCTCGGCCACGACCATCGCGACATGGTCGCCGACATAGCGAACCTTTTTGATCGCGAGGATCGGGTGCATCGGCTCCTTCATCGGCGTGCCATCGGGGTTGTTGATGAGCCAGCCGCAGGGCAGCCCGCCCATCTTTCCCTCGATGTCCTTGCCGGTGAAGATGCCGACCACGCCGGGCATCTTCAGCGCCTCGGCGGTATCGACCGACCTGAGGGTGGCGTGCGCGTGCGGCGAGCGCACGAAGATGCAATGGGCCTGGGCGCCCATCGTGATGTCATCGGTGTAGTTGCCGGCGCCGGTCAGGAAGCGGTAGTCCTCCTTGCGGCGGATGGCCTCGCCGATGTGCGGCAGTTTTGCGAAGTCGGGTGCGCCCATGTCGTTCCCCTTATGCCGTGACGGCGGTCTTGATCGGCTGGCCCGAAGCCATCGCCTCGCCACCCATCATCACGGCCTTGACGATGTTCTGGTAGCCCGTGCATCGGCACATGTTGCCGTCGAGCAGCGCGCGGACTTCGGTCTCGCTCGACTTGGGGTGATGCGTGCACAGATCGATCGCGCTCATCACCATGCCCGGGGTGCAGAAGCCGCATTGCAGGCCGTGGCACTCCTTGAAAGCCGCCTGCATCGGGTGCATGGTGCCGTCGGGCTGGGCGACGCCCTCGATGGTGGTGATGTCGGCGTCTGCCACCTGGGCCACCAGCACGTTGCAGGACTTGACGGCGCGGCCGTTGACGTGGACGGTGCATGCGCCGCACTGGGCGGTGTCGCAGCCGACATGGGTGCCGGTCAGGTGAAGGTGCTCGCGGATCGCGTGCACGAGAAAGGTGTTGGGAGGTGCGTCGACTGTGACGGCGCGGCCGTTGACCGTGAGCTTGACCTGCATGTGGCTGTCTCCTGTTATGGGTGATGGCTGATTTCGGCGAGTTGCATCTTCGGCGCCGGGTTGGGGCACCATCCTAGGCAAAACCCTAGACGTTTGCACGGGGGCTGCGAAATTCTCAAAATGAAACAGCGCGCCCCCACAATCTCCCCATGCTGCCTTCCGCTCCCGCCTCGCTGCCCGAAAGAGCCGCGCTGATCGCCCAGGCCCGGTGCGACGTTATCGAGCACGCCGCCTCGACCAGTTCACGCATCGAACCCTGGATCACGCGCTCCTGGCAGCGCTGCCTGTCGGCCGGCCGGCGCCCGCAACAGCGCGTGAGCTTCGACGCCGTGTCGGCCCGGCACGCCCACCGCATGGTCGAGCAGAGCCGCAGCCTGGTGACGGCCGCGCAGCCCGTGCTGGACCGGCTGGCGCGCGCCATCGCAGACACGCGCTACTTCGCGATCCTGACCGACGCCCGCGGCATCGTGATCGACGTGCGCGGCGTGCCTGCGAACGCCGAACGGCCGGCGGTCGACATCGCGCGCGTCGGCATCGACCTGTCGGAACACGCCGTGGGCACCACCGCCATCGGGGCGGCGCTGGCCGAGCTGCAGCCCGTCTGGCTGCACCGCGGCGAACATTTCTTCGACGACACCAGCCTCTACAGCTGCGCCGGTGCGCCCCTCTTCGGGCCCGACGGCCAGTGCGTCGGCATGCTCGACCTGACCGGCGTGAACGTGGTCGAGCGCCCCGAACTCAAACACCTGGCCGCCCTGTCGGCGCGCAGCATCGAGAACGCGCTTGTGCTGCAGCAGCCGCACGACCTGCTGGTGCGGCTGAACTGGCCGGGCTACGGGGGCAACACCGAGTCCGAAGGGCTGTTGTGCCTGGGCAGTGACGGTCACGTCATGGCCAGCAATGCAGCGGCACGAGAGATGGTCAACCAGCCCGCAACCCGGGCATTGCCGGCGCGGCTGCACGCCAGCGACCTGTTCGCCCTGCCCTGGACGCTGCTGTGGGATGCGGCGCGCCGCGCCAGCGGCAGCGTGATCGAGGTGCCGCTGTGGTCGGGCCTGCGCCTGCAGGCGCGGCCACGGGCGGGCGGCGTGATCGGCGGCGAGGCGGTGCCAGCCATCGAAGCGCAAACCCGCCCGCGCCTGCGCGACGTGGAAACCGCCCTGATCCGCAAGGCCGTCGACGAGGCGCGCGGCAACGTCGCGGAAGCCGCCCGCGTGCTCGGCATCAGCCGTGCGACCGTGTACCGCAAGCTGGCGCACGGCGCACGCTGATGAAACAGATCGCCTGCACGCTCGTTCTGTCGGTGGCGGCCTGCGCCGCCGGCGCCGCCGAACTCAAGGTGCTGACGGCCGGCGCGTTCAAACCCGTCGTGACCGCGCTCGCGCCCGCCTTCGAGCAGCGTACCGGCCACAAACTGGTGGTCGACAACGATACGGCTGGCGCACTGGCCAAACGCATTGCGGGTGGGGAAGCCTTTGACGTCGTGATCCTCACGCCTGCGGCGGTCGAGCAGCTGGTACAGGCCAGCAAGGTCGTGGCGGGCAGCCCGGCCCGGCTCGCGCGCGTGGCCATCGGCGTGGCGGTCAGGCAAGGCGCGCCGGTGCCCGACATCACCAGCGTCGCTGCGTTCCAGCAGGCGTTGCTGGCGGCGCGCGCAGTGGCCTACATCGACCCCGCCGCGGGCGGCTCGAGCGGCGTCTACCTGTCGCAGCTGTTCGAGAAGATGGGCATCGCGCCGCAAATCAGGGCCAAGGCCGTGCTGGTGCCTGGCGGCCTGGTCGCGCAGCGCCTGGTCACTGGCGAGGCCGACATCGCGATCCACCAGATCAGCGAAATTCTGGCCGTGCCCGACGCGACACTGGTCGGGCCGATTCCGGCCGAAATCCAGAACTACACGGTGTATGCAGGCGGCATCGGCACGGCGGCACGCGATGCGGAGGCAGCCAGGGCCTTTCTGGCGCTGCTGGGCAGCGCGGAAGCCCGGGCGGTGCTGCAGGGCAAGGGGATGGAGACGGCGCCTTGAAGACAAGGGCCGTTTCGCAGGCGCTGACTGGATTGCGTGCGCTGAAGCGCACCTTCTCGCGCCGTAGCGCCCTCCTACGGGGTCGCGTTCAAAGATAAAGAACCTGGCTTTTGCCGGCAAGAGCATCTCGCGGCCGCGCTTCATGCTTGACGTTTCGGGGCGGCCCGATGGCGGCGGGGGACATTCGCGGAGCAGCGTGCCCCGCCGCCCTGAGAGCGCCCCGGAACCTCAGCGCTCAGATCAACGCTGGACTTTGTGAATGCAAGACCGTATCAACCCGGCAGCGCCACCACCACCGCCGCCTCGTCCACCACCGCTGTCACCCGCTGGCGCGTGCGCATGCCGCTGCCGCTCGCGGCGAAGCCGACGAGCTGAAGCTCGCCGCCGGCCAGCGCGATCACGATCTCGTCACCGCTGTCGCCGCGCGCCACCCTGGCCACCGTGCCGGTGAGCTGGTTGCCACGGGGGCGGCGCGCCGCCCCCGCGCGCTCGACCCGCACTGCCGTGGCCTTGCATAGCGCGATGGCCGTCATGCCCTCGGCCAGCCCCAGCAGTTCGGCGCTCTCGTGCGTGATGCGGGCGGCCATGGTTTCGCCATTGGGCAGCGCCATGCGCACGCGCACCACCGGGCCGGCGCGCTCGAGTTCACGCACGGTGGCCGGCAGCTGGTTGCGCATGCTGGTGCGCACGGACAGCCGTGCCACCGCCGCAGCAGCACCGCTGTGCACCTGCACGCCGCGGCGCGCAACCGCATGCGCATCGGCCAGCGCCAGCAATTGCCGTCCCTCGGCTGTGAGCGTGGCACCGCCACCGCCCGCGCCGCCGACCGCGCGCTCGACCAGCGGCACGCCCGCCAGGTTGGTCAGCGTGGCAATGGCCTGCCAGGCCGCCTTGTAGCTCACCCCGGCTTCGCGCGCGGCCTGCGAGATGCTGCCGGTGCGCGCGATGCCGCGCAAGATGTCGATGCGCTTGTCGCTCATGCCGTGGCCGAGCGCGTCGCTGAAGCGGGGGGTTGCCATGGCGGGGATTGTGCCGGCTGGCCTACACTTGCGCTATTCCATTCATGAATAGCGAAAGATGAAACTCATCGCCGGTTTGATGGCAGCACTGTTCGCCGCGGGCGCGCAGGCCACCGAGGTGCAGGTCGCCGTGGCCGCCAACTTCATCGGCCCGATGAAGGTGCTGGCAGCCGATTTCGAGAAGGCCAGTGGCCATCAGGCGGTGGTGACGTCCGGATCGACCGGCAAGTTCTACGCGCAGATCCGCAGCGGCGCGCCCTTCGACGTGTTCCTCGCCGCCGACGACGAAACACCGGCACGGCTGGAGCGCGACGGCGCCACCGTGCCAGGCAGCCGCTTCACCTACGCAATCGGCAAGCTGGCGCTGTGGTCACCGAAGTCCGGCTTCGTGGACGGCAACGGCGATGTGCTCAAGCGCGGCCAGTTCGCGCACCTCGCGCTGGCCTCCCCCAAGCTCGCGCCCTACGGCGCTGCCGCGGTCGAGACCCTGACCCGGCTCGGACAGCTGGCCGCGCTGGAACCCAGGTTCGTGCAGGGCGAAAGCATCGGCCAGGCCTTTGGCTTCGTGGCCAGCGGCAACGCCGAACTGGGCTTCGTCGCGCTCTCGCAGGTCTACGAAGACGGCAAAGTCAAAAGTGGCTCGGCATGGATCGTTCCGTTCCACCTGCACAACCCGATCCGGCAAGACGCGGTGCTGCTCGCCGGCGCCAAAGACAATGCGGCCGCGACGGCGCTCCTGGCCTACCTCAAGACCGACAAGGCGAAGGCGGTCATCCGCGCCTTCGGCTACGACCTGTAGATGCCTTCCGCTGCCGACTTCGCCGCCATTGCGCTCACGCTCAAGCTGGCAGCGCTCACCACGCTGATCCTGCTGTTGCTCGGCACGCCGGTCGCCTGGTGGCTCGCCCGCACGCGCTCACGGCTGAAGGGCGTGGTCGGCGCGCTGGTGGCGCTGCCGATCGTGCTGCCACCAACGGTGATCGGCTTCTATTTCCTGGTGACGATGGGGCCCGAGGGGCCGATCGGGCGGCTCACCCAATCGCTCGGCTTCGGCTTGCTGCCCTTCACCTTCGCAGGGCTGGTGGTGGGGTCGGTGGTGTACTCGATGCCGTTCGTGATCCAGCCGCTCCAGAACGCATTCGAAGCCATCGGCGACGAGCCGCTGGAGGCGGCCGCCACGCTGCGTGCCACGCCGCTCGACACCTTCTTCAGCGTGGTGCTGCCGCTCGCGCGGCCGGGCTACCTCACGGCCATCGTGATGGGCTTTGCACACACGGTCGGCGAGTTCGGCGTAGTGCTAATGATCGGCGGCAACATTCCCGACCGCACGCGCGTGGTGTCTGTGCAGATCTACGACCATGTCGAGGCGCTCGAATACACGCAGGCGCACTGGCTCGCGGCCGGCATGGTGGCGTTCTCGTTCGTCGTGCTGCTCGCGCTGTATGTGCTGAGCCCGACCGGGCGGCGGGTGCGCGCATGAGCAGCGGCATCCGCGCGGAGTTGCGCGTCAACCACCCAGGCTTCTCGCTCGATGCCGATCTTGCGCTGCCGGGCCGGGGTGTGACCGCGCTCTCGGGCCCTTCGGGCTGCGGCAAGACAACGTGCCTGCGCGCCATCGCCGGGCTGCAGCGCACACCGGGCAACCGCATCGAAGTCAATGGCCAGGTCTGGCAGGACGACGGCGTTTTCGTGCCGACGCACCGGCGCGCCATCGGCTATGTGTTCCAGGAGACGCGGCTGTTCACGCACCTCGACGTACGGCGCAACCTCGAATACGGCATGCGGCGCGTGCCGCCATCCGGCCGGCGGGTGTCGCTGGCGCAGGCGGTCGAGTTGCTGGGCATCGGTGCGCTCACGGCGCGCCGGCCGCACACGCTTTCGGGTGGCGAGCGGCAACGCGTGGGCATGGCGCGCGCGCTCGCCACCAGCCCCGAGCTGCTGCTGATGGACGAACCTCTGGCCTCGCTGGACGCCGAGCGCAAGCGCGAGGTGCTGCCCTACCTGGAGCGCCTGCACGGAGAGCTGGACATTCCGGTGCTGTACGTGACCCATGCGCCGGACGAGATCGCGCGGCTGGCCGATCACCTGGTGCTGCTCGATGCCGGCCGCGTGGTCGCCGCCGGTGCCGCGGCGGCACTGATGACGCAGCTCGATCTGCCGCTGGCCCACGGCGATACGGCGGGCGCGGTGATTCGGGCCACCGTGGTCGGGCATGAGCCTGCCTACCACCTCACACAGGTCGAGTTCGCGGGCGGCCGGCTCCACCTGCCGCACCGCGGCACCCGCATCGGCCAGATGGTGCGCGTGCGCATCCAGGCCCGCGACGTGAGCCTGACATTGCAGCGGCAGAGCGACACCAGCGTGCTCAACATCCTGCCCGCCACGGTCACCGAACTCGCCGACGACAGCCCGGGCCAGACGATGGTCGGGCTCGACCTCGGCGGAACCCACATCCTGGCGCGCATCACGCGCAAGTCGGCCGACCTGCTGCAACTCGCGCCAGGCACGCCGGTGCATGCGCAGGTCAAGGGCATCGCCATCGTCGAATAGCGGCGCCGGCTCATGCGCCGACCGGCACCTTGTCCAGAAAGCCGGTAACCGACTGCAGCTTGCCGGCTTCGAGCTGAGCGAAGTCGGTGCCCTGGATCAGATCGGCCGCGCCGCTCGGGCCCAGCGTCCAGCTGAAGCGCACGTGGTCGCCGTGGGCATCGGCCTTGCCGGTGAGCGCGAAGCGAAAGCCCGGATAGCGCTGGTGCACGGCGCCGACCAGCGCGCTGATCTCGTCGCGGCCGCTGGCCTGCATCACGGGGTCGACATAGAGCGCATCGGGCGCCCAGCCGGCTTCGAGCATCTGCTGCCGGCGCGCCGCGTCTGTTTCGTTCCAGAGGGCGATGTAGCGATGGGCGATGCCGACGGCGTCGGGGGTGGCGGTGTTCATGGTGCGATTCCTTTCGGGTTTCAGGGCCCGCAACAGCGCGGGGTGAGTGAATGGTCGCGAACCATCGGCTTCGCGTCGATGACGCCGGAGGTTATGGCTGGAGCGAGAATCCTGCGCAAGAACCTCATCCGTCCCTGACCGTCCGAGAGAACGAACAATGCGTTTGCTGCTGGTTGAAGACGAAGCCGAGATGGCCTCGTGGCTGGTGCGCGCGTTCAAGCAGTGCGGCTTCGTGCCGGATCACGCGCCGGACGCCGCCATCGCGCAGTCCCTGCTGGCCGGCAACGACTACGACGCCGTGGTGCTCGATCTGCGGCTTCCCGACAAACACGGGCTGGCGCTGCTAGTGGACATTCGCAAAGCCGGCAACCGCACACCCGTGCTGGTGCTGACCGCACAGGGTTCGCTCCAGGATCGGGTCAAGGGCCTGAACGTCGGGGCCGACGACTTTCTGACCAAGCCCTTCGCGATCGAAGAGCTGGAGGCCCGTCTCACCGCGCTGGTTCGGCGCAGCCGCGGGAACGCCCATGCGGTGCAGCAATGCGGCTCGCTGTCATGCCCTCACGACAGCCGGGCCTTCACCCTGGCCGGCAGGCTGCTGCAGCTGACGCCGCGCGAGAGTGCCGCCCTGTCGGTGCTGCTGGCGCGCAATGGGTCGCCGGTCGAGAAATCGCATCTCTCGGGCAAGGTCTTTCCGGCGAACAGCAACGCCGGCCCGGATGCCATCGAGCTGGTGCTTCACAGGCTGCGCCGCAAGCTGGACGGTGGCGACGTGCGCATCGTGACCGTCCGAGGGCTGGGCTACATGCTGGAGCGCATCGCGCATGACGACGCCGCGGACTGAAGCGTCCCGGTTCGGCATTCGCGCACGACTGCTGACGTTGCTGCTTCCGGCCGTCCTGGGCCTGCTGGCACTCGACAGCTGGAACGACTACCGCGCGCTGCGCGCCCTGGTGCAGGATGCCTACGACCAGTCCATGCTCGAGTCGGTCACGGCGCTGCAAAGCAGCGTGTTCGTCGCGTCGGACGGTTCGCTCCGGCTGGACGCGCCGCGAGTGGTGCAGACGATGTTCGACGCCACCCGCCCCCGGCACAAGCATGTGCATCTCGGCCTGACAGCCCGGCCGGCCGCGCAGGGCTCCGCAACCGCACCGTCGCGCGAGTTGACCTTGATGGGCGAGACCGATCTGCCGGCACCGCCTGCGTTGGCGGCCCCGGCGTCGCCGGTCTGGTACGACAGCAACTACCGCGGCGAACCGGTTCGCCTGGTCGCACTTCGAAGCGAGATCGCCGACGGGCGCGGCCAGCGCTTCGAGCTGCTGATCCAGGCCGCTGAAGGCACCGGAGCGCGCGACCGGGCGGAGGCCGACGCGACGCGACAGGCACTGCTGCGCGATGCGCGCATGGTGCTGGTGGTGGTGCTGCTGGTCTGGCTCGGCGTGACCTGGTCGCTGCGGCCACTGGAAGCGCTGCGCCGGTCGGTGCTGGCGAGCAAGGGCCATGCGCTCGAACCGCTGGACACCCGCGGCGTGCCGCATGAAGTGGCGCCGCTGGTCGATGCCGTCAATGCGCACGTGGCGAGCTACCGGGACTTGCTCGACCAGCAATCGCAGTTCCTGGCCGACGCATCGCACCAGTTGCGCACGCCGCTGGCCATCATGCTGACCCAGGCCGGCGTTGCGCTGCGAGAGAAGGACCCCGAGCAGCTGCACCAGACCTTGCGTGCCATCGTCGCCCAGATCTCGCGCAGCAGGCGCCTGTGCGAGCAGTTGCTGTCGCTGGCCCACGCGAGCGACACCGCCCCGCCGGCCGACGCGCCGGCGGTCGTGGATCTCAACGCCGTCGCCCGGGACGTAGTGCTCCAGTACCTGGCCCTGGCCCACGAAAAGGATCAGGATCTGGGCTGGGCGGACGCGGGCCCCAATGGGGTTCCGGTACTGGCCAGCGACCCCGAACTGCACGAGGCGCTCGCCAACCTCGTGCACAACGCGATCGTCTACACGCCGACCGGCGGGCGCATCACGGTGGCGGCGAGCCGGCGCGATGGCGTGGCGCAGGTCGAAGTCCGCGACGACGGCCCCGGCATCGCCGAGGCACGACGGGCCGAGGTCTTCGAACGCTTCCGCCAGGGCAGCACACACCCGGCAAAAGGCCAGCACGGTGCCGGGCTGGGCCTGGCCATCGCGCGCGCATACGCCCGGCGCAACGGTGGCGACATCGAGCTCGCGAACGCCGATGCCGATGACGCAGGCACCAGCGGCTTGCGCGCCATCCTGCGCCTCCCTCCGGGCGCCGCCGACCCGCGTTAGTGCGTTAGTGATAACACGTATTTAGAGGGTGCGCGGGCAAAACGAAAGCCGATTGGAAGCCTCGCTCCCTACCATCCGCTCCGCCTGACCGCCACGTGCGGACACAACCAGAAGGAGACACGGATGATCCAGCCCGCATCGCCGACAACGCGCCGCGCCGCACAGCCCCGGAGCAGCGCCACATGAACTTCAACAACCGGAATTTCGTCAGAGGGCTCTTCCTCATGGCGATCGCGCTGCTGTTCGGCCTGGTGGCCAGGAGCAACTACGCGATCGGTGAGTTCAGCCGCTCCGGACCGGGCCTGTTCCCGGTGATGATCAGCGCGTTCCTGTTCGTGGTCGGCCTGCTCAGCGTGGTGCGCTCGCACTTCGTGCCGCCCGTTCCGCTCGAACACAGCGTCAAGAACATCGCGATCATCATGCTGAGCCTGGTCGGGTTCACGGTGATCTCCGAGTACCTCAACATGATCCTTGGCATCGTGTTCCTGGTGTTCTTCTCGACCCTTGCCGGCACCTCGTACTCGGTGGTGCGCAACATCAAGATCTCCGTGGGCCTGATCGCGGTGGCCTTCGCCTTCAAGAACTTTCTCGGCCTCAGCCTGCCGCTCTACTGATGGACATCCTGCACAACCTCGCGTTCGGGTTCGAACACGCACTGACACTGCAGAACCTCTTGTACTGCGCCCTGGGCTGCACGGTGGGCACGCTGGTCGGGCTGCTGCCCGGGCTCGGGCCGCTGTCCACCATCAGCCTGCTGCTGCCGCTGACCTATTCCATCCCCACTGGCGGCGCGCTCATCATGCTGGCCGGCATCTACTACGGTGCGCAGTACGGCGACAGCGTGAGCGCCATCACGATGAAGATCCCGCACGCGAGCAGCATCGTCGCGTGCATCGATGGCTACCAGATGACGCTCAAGGGCAAGACGGGCCTGGCCCTCTTCACCGCAGGCATCTCGAGTTTCATCGGCGGCACCGTGGCCATCATCGTCCTGTCGACGATGGCACCGGCGCTGGGCGAAGTGGGCTTCCTGTTCGGGCCGGCCGACTACTGTGCGCTGATGCTGCTCGGCTTTTTCTGCGTGAGCTTCGTCAGCAGCGGCAGCCTGCTCAACGGGTTGGCGATGGCCATGGTCGGCGTGCTGCTCGGCATGGTCGGCACCGACGTGAACAGCGGCGTGGCGCGCTACACGATGAATCTGCCCTTCCTGCAGGACGGCATCGGCCTGATCAGCATCGCGCTCGGCTGCTTCGGCATCGCGGAGGTGGTGAAGAATCTCGACAACAAGAACGTGCTCACGCCGTTCAACGGCAAGATCAAGCTCATGCCGACGTGGTCCGAGTTCAAGCGCATCATCCCCAGCGCCTTGCGCGGCAGCGTGATCGGCTCGATCCTTGGCATCCTGCCCGGCGGTGGCCCGACCATCGCCCAGTTCGCGGCGTATGCGGCCGACAAGCGCTTCAGCAAGTACAAGCACGAGATCGGCACCGGCTGTATCGAAGGCGTGGCCGGCCAGGCGGCAGCGGACGAGGCGGCGGCGCGCACCAGCTTCATCCCGCTCATGGCCATCGGCATTCCCGAGAACGCGGTGATGGCGCTGATGATGGCGGCCTTCATCGTGAAGGGCATCCAGCCCGGCCCGAACATGATCGCCACACACCCCGACCTGTTCTGGGGCCTGGTGGCCAGCATGTGGGTCGGCAACTGCTTCCTGGTGGTGCTCAACGTGCCGCTGGTGCGCTATTGGCTGTCGGTCTTCAAGATTCCCTACACGGTGCTGTTCCCGGCAATCATGTTCTTCTGCTGCATCGGCACCTACAGCATCAACAACAGCCTTGAAGACATCTACACCACCGCCGTGTTCGGCCTGATCGGCTATTCGTTCCTCCGGCTCGACATGGAGGCCGCCCCGCTGATGCTGGGCTTCATCCTGGGCCCGATGCTCGAAGAGAACTTCCGCCGCGCCATGCTCCTGAGCCGCGGGGAGTTCGGCATCTTCATCCATCGCCCCATCAGCGGCACCTTGCTCGCCGTGATTGGCGCTGTGGTGACCTGGCAGCTGATTGTGTTTGTCCGTGGCTTGCGGCGGCCGCCTGCTCCGCGTGAGGAAACGGTGCCGGCAGCTGGGTGATGACGCTGGCGGGTTGTGGCGGGCTCAGGGCGGCGGGGCACGCTGAACAAGCAGAGCGTGCCCAAGGCCGATGGTGGCGGGTGGCCCCACCCTGTTTCCTTGAACGCCCCCAGCTACCTTACGGCATTGGGAAAGAACAACTGCTCGCCGTTGATCTTGTAGCTAGCGATGTTGGCCTGGCCCGCAGGCGAGATCACCCAGTCGACGAACTTCTGCGCGCCGGTGCTGTTGAGGTTGGGAAACTTCGCTGCGCTCGGCACCATCACGCCGTACTGGTTGAACAGGCGCTTGTCGCCTTCCACCAGCACCGCGAGACCGGCCTGGTTCTTGAAGCTGAGCCAGGTGCCGCGGTCGGCCAGCACGTAGCCGCCGGTGGAGGCTGCGATGTTCAGCGCCGGCCCCATGCCGCAACCGCATTCCTTGTAGCCACTGCCCTTCTTGTCGGTGGGCAGCGGCGTGCCCGCTTCGCCCAGGCCGGTCAGGTTCCACAGCCGGCGCTCGGCCGCGTCGGTGCCGCTCTTGTCGCCGCGCGAGACGAATGGCGCGTTGGCGGCGGCCAGCTTCTTCAGCGCGGCCACGATGTCGTTGCCCTTGACGCCGGCCGTGTCGGCTCTCGGGCCGATCAGCACGAAGTCGTTGTACATGACCGGGTAGCGCTTCGCGGCAAAGCCTTCGGCCACGAACTTCTCTTCGGCCGCGGTGTCGTGCACGAACAGCACATCGGCATCGCCGCGGCGCGCCATGTCGATCGCCTGGCCGGTGCCGACCGCCACCACCTTGACCTCGATGCCGCTGGCCTGCTTGAAGGCCGGCAGCATGTGCGCGAACAGGCCCGATTGCTCGGTCGACGTGGTCGAGGCCATCGTGATGGTTTCGGCGCGCGCCACCAGGATGCTGGCGCCCAGCAACACCAGCGCCACCGCGGCCTGGGCTGTGGGGCCCACACCGAAACGCTTGAAAAAGACTTTCATGCCAACTCTCCTTTGACGAACAAATGGGCTTCTTCGGGCAGCGGGCCGTGGAAGAACTCATGCACCGGCAGGTCGGCGATCACGCGGCCCTGCTCGAGGTAGACGACGCGGCTGGCCAGGCGCTTGACCTGGCCCAGGTTGTGGCTCGCGAACACCAGTGTGCGGCCGCTCGCGGCCTCGGCCAGCAGGGCCTCGACCTCGCGCTTGGCATGGGGGTCGAGGCTGGCGGTCGGCTCGTCCAGCAGCAACACCTGCGGCTGCAGGGCCCACGCGCGCGCCAGGGCCAGGCGCTGCTGCTGGCCGCCCTACAGTGTGCGCGCATTGCGCGCCAGCAACTCCTCGAGGCCAACGCGGGCGAGCGCCGGGCCGGCCGCACGGCGCGCGTCGCGCCACGGCATGCCGTGCAACCAGAGCGCGAGTGCCACATTGGTTCCGGCGCTTGCACGCAACATGTGCGGCCGCTGGAACAGCATGGCCTGGTCGCGCCGCGGCGCATGGCTCGCAAAACGGCCAGCCGCATGCGGCACCAGCCCGTGCAGCAAACGCAGCAGCGTGCTCTTGCCGCTGCCGTTGGCGCCGATCAGCGCAACCCCTTCGCCCGCATGGATCGACAGCGACGCATCACGCAACGCCGTGATGCGGCCGAAGCGCACCTCGACCTGGCTCAGCACGAACAAGGGTGCTGCTGCGCTCATGCCGTCACCCGCATCGCCACGGCAGCGCCGCCATCGACGCGCTCGCGCCAGGCGCGCAGCAGGCCGATCAGCACGTTGAGCGCGAGCACCACCAGCAGCAGCAGCAACCCCAGCGCAAGCGCCAGCGGCAGGTCGCCCTTGCTGGTTTCGAGCGCGATGGCGGTGGTCATCACGCGCGTGAAGCCGTCGATGTTGCCGCCCACCACCATCACCGCACCGACCTCGGACACGGCGCGCCCGAAGGCGGCAATCAAAACAGTGACCAGCGTATACCGCTCGTCCCACACCAGCAGTAGCGCGCGCGCCAGCGGACCGGCGCCGAGCGAGCGCCACTGCTCGCCATGCGAGCGGTCGGCGTCCTCGATGGCCTGGCGCGTGAGCGCGGTCACCACTGGCAGCACCAGCACGGTTTGCGCCAGCACCATGGCCTTGAAGGTGAACAACCAGCCGAGCGCGCCGAACGGGCCGGAGCGCGACAGCAGCAGGTAGACCACCAGCCCGACCACCACCGAAGGCAGCGCCAGCAGCGTATTGAGCAGCGTCAACACCAGGCCGCGGCCGCCAAAGCGGGCCACGCCGAGCCACGCGCCCCACAGCAGGCCGAAGACGCAGGCCAGCGCGCACGCACTGGCACTCACGGCGAGCGAACGACCGACGATGGCGAGCAGCACCGGGTCGCCGGAGACGATCAGTTGCCACGCCGACAGCGCGCTTTGGGCAAAGGTGTTCATGCGGCGGTTTTCATGGCCGCGAGAAAGTATCAGGGCGGGCGGGCCAACCTATGCAATGCCGTGCATAAGTTGCTGTTGGCTCTGCATAATGCTCGACGCGCAGCCCCTTTCCCCCATCCCGTGCAACAGATCGAACTTTCCTACCTGATCACGCCGCGCCGGCGGGTCGGCGGTGCGCTGATCGGCAACCCGCTGATGGCGCTGCTGCAGGCCGTGCGCGAACACGGCTCGATCTCCGCGGCGGCCCGCTCGCTCGAGCTGTCTTACCGCCATGTGTGGGGCGAGCTCAAGCGCTGGGAGCAGAGCTTTGGCCACGCGCTGGTCACCGGCGAGAAGGGCCGGCGCGCCCAGCTCTCGGAGTTCGGCGACAAGCTGCTCTGGGCCGAACGCCAGGCCCAGGCCCGGCTGGCACCCCAGATCGAGG
>JBDUCH010000221.1:0-7003 GCA_040003555.1 Variovorax sp.
TGAGCACGGCCGTGAGGACGGTGTCGCCCGCGAGCGCGGTGCGCGGCACGCCGTCAAGCACGAACGCCACTTCGGCACGACCGGTTTCGGCCAGGCGGTGCAGCAGTGGTTGCACGGTGCTCATGACCTGCCCACCAGCACACGATCCAGCCCGTAGATACGGTCGAGCAGCAGCATCGCGCCGGCCGTCACCGCGATCATCAATGCCGATACGGCGGCCATGAGCGGGTCGATCGACTCGGTCGCGTACATGTACATGCGCACCGGCAGCGTGACGGTCGACGGCGCGGTGACGAAGATCGACATCGTCACCTCATCGAAGCTGTTGATGAAGGCCAGCAGCCAGCCGCCGGTGACGCCCGGCAGGATCATCGGCAGCGTGATGCGGCGGAACACCGTGGCCTGGCTCGCGCCGAGCGAGAGCGCCGCATGCTCGGCACTGCGGTCGAAGCCCACCAGCGCCGCCACCACCAGCCGCAGCGTGTACGGCGTGACGATCACGGTGTGCGCCAGCACCAGCCAGCCGAAACTGCCGGTGCCGCCCACCAGCGCGAACATGCGCAGCATGGCGACGCCGAGCACCAGGTGCGGAATGATCAGCGGCGAGAGGAACAGGCCGTTCAGG
Organism: Variovorax sp.; assembly: GCA_040003555.1. GTDB lineage: Bacteria > Pseudomonadota > Gammaproteobacteria > Burkholderiales > Burkholderiaceae_C > Variovorax. Next base: position 626 of record JBDUCH010000221.1, read on the forward strand.
AAGTCGCGGCCCGGAAAGTCGTAGCGCGTGACGGCGATGCCGGCCGGAACCGCAAGCACCGTGGCCAGCGTGGCCGACCCCAGCGCGAGCCACAGGCTGTTCCAGAACGACGACACGAAGTCCGGATGGCTGAACACCGCGTGGAACCAGCGCAGCGAGAACGAGGCCGTCGGAATGGTGAGCGTGTTCTCGGGCGTGAACGCCACCACGCACACCACCAGCAGCGGCGCCAGCATGAAGGCGATGACGAGGGCGTTGAACGCCAGGGCAAAGGGCCCGTTGGTTCTCATGGCGACTACCCCAGCGCTTTCTTGTAGCGGCCTTCGACCATGCGGTTGAAGCTCAACATCACGACCAGGTTGGCCGCCAGCAGCACCAGCGCGACGGTGGCGCCGAGCGGCCAGTTGAGCTCGTGCAGGTACTCGTCGTAGACGACGGTGGCCACCATCTTCAGGCGCCGGCCGCCGAGCAGGCCAGGGATGGCGAACGAGCTGGCGCTCAGGCCGAACACGATCAGGCTGCCCGACAACACGCCCGGCATGACCTGCGGCAGCACCACGCGCCGCAGCGTGGTGAAGGGCGAGGCATTGAGCGACAGCGCGGCGTTCTCGACGCCGGGGTCGAGTTTCTGCAGCGACGTCCAGACCGGGATCACCATGAAGGGCAGCATCACATGCACCAGCGCGATGACCACCGCGATCTCGGTGTAGAGCATCTTGACCGGACCGATGCCGATCCAGCGCAGCGTGCCGTTCACCAGACCTTCGGGCCCGAGCAGCATGCTCCAGCCGAACGCGCGCACCACCACCGAAACCAGCAGCGGCGCCAGCACGATCAGCAGCAGCACCGAACGCCAGGGGCTGCGCATGCGGCTCAGCACATAGGCCTCGGGCGCCCCGACGGCGACGCAGACCAGCGTGACCAGCAGCGAGATCCAGAAGGTGCGCCAGAAGATGCCGAGGTAGTAGTCGTCGGTGAAGACGTGCACGTAGTGTTCGAGCGTGTACTGCCCTGCCTTGACGCCGGTGGTGGCGTCGTAGACGTTGAAGGACAGCACCGTCGTGAGCAGCAGCGGCGCCAGCAGCAGCGTGGCGAACAGCAGGATGGCCGGGCCGGCCAGCAGCCAGGGCGCGGCAGGCTTCGCGCGGGTGCTCACACCATGGCCTCGGTTGCCACGGGCGCCTCGGCCGGCAGCAGCCGTGCGCAATGGTCGGGCCAGTCGAGCGCGGCGACCTGGCCCACGGCCAGCGCATCGCGGCCGTCGTTGGGGGTGAGCACCGTCCACTCGCCCGCGTCGGTGGCGAGGCGGTAGAGCCACTGGCTGCCGAGGAAGAAACGCTCCTGCACCTCGGCGTCGATGCGGCCGCTGCCGCGCGCCACCAGCTGCAGTTTTTCCGGGCGCACGCTGAAGAGCGCCGTGTCGCCGATCGCGAAGTCGGCGGCGTTGTCGACCTCGACGTCGAACTGCCGCGCCCCAAGCGCGACGCGCACGCGGGTGCCGACCTCGCACACGCGCGCATCGAGCAGGTTGGCCTTGCCGACGAAGGTGGAGATGAAGCGCGTGCGCGGATGCTCGTAGATGCGCATCGGCTCGTCGACCTGCGTCACCACGCCGGCCTGCATCACCACAACGCGGTCGCTGACCGACATGGCCTCGCTCTGGTCGTGCGTGACCATCACGGTGGTGGTGCCAACCTTGCGCTGGATCTGGCGCAGCTCGAACTGCATTTCCTCGCGCAGCTTGGCGTCGAGGTTGGACAGCGGCTCGTCGAGCAGCAGCACCGGCGGCTCGATGACGAGTGCGCGCGCCAGCGCCACGCGCTGGCGCTGACCACCCGACAGCTCGCGCGGATAGCGGGCCGCATGCGGCTCCAGGTGCACCAGTGAGAGCGCGCGGGCCACCCGCTCGCGGCGCTCGGCTTTGGGCATCTTGCGCATCTCGAGGCCGAAGCTCACGTTGTCGGCCACCGTCATGTGCGGGAACAGTGCGTAGCTCTGGAACACGATGCCCAGCCCGCGCGTGTTGGCCTTGGCGTGCGTGATGTCGCGCCCGGCCAGCGCGATGGTGCCGCTGCTAACCGATTCGAAGCCCGCCACCATCTGCAGCGTAGTGGTCTTGCCGCAGCCCGACGGCCCCAGCAAGGAAACGAATTCGCCCTGCTCGACCGACAGGTTCATCGCCGAAACCGCGCGTGTGCTGCCGTAAAGCTTGCTCACGTCGCTCAAGGTGAGAAATGACATGGAGAACACTCCTTCGTGTATTCCACTCTATTGCAACAGCCGCGCCAGCTCAGTGCGGGTATTCCATCAAACGGAATATTTCTCTGATTTATTCCGTTTAGCGGAATATCAAGCCGCTATAGTGGGCTCCGAATTTCACAGGACAACCCAATGGCGACACCCGAAGCAGCTCCCGGCGCCGTGCCGCGCGTTTTCGCGCTGATGCGCGCCCTGGCCGAAGCCCCATCCGGGGGCGCCCGCGTCACCCAACTGGCGCTCGATGTGGGGCTGACCCAGGCCACGGTGCATCGGCTGCTGCGCTCGCTGATAGTCGAAGGAATGGTCGAGCAGGATGCGCGCAGCAAGCTCTACCGGCTCAGCGTCGACTTCTTTGCGCTGGCCGCACGCGCCGGCAACCCCGGCGACCTGCGCAGCCTCTGCCGGCCGGCCATGCTGCGCCTGTGCGGCAGCCTGGGCGACACCATCTTCCTGATGGTGCGCAGCGGCTTCGATGCGGTGTGCCTCGACCGCAGCGAAGGGCCGTTTCCGATCCGCTCGTTCATCGGCGACGTGGGCGGCCGGGTCGCGCTGGGCGTGGGCCAGGGCGCGCTCGCGATCCTCGCCTTCCTGCCCGAGGCCGAGCGCGAGGAGGTGATCCGCTTCAACCTGTCTCGCGTGCGCGAGTACGGCGTGTACGACGAGGTCTATCTGCGCACCGAGATCGAACGCGTGCGCCAGGCCGGTTTTGCCGGTCGCAGCACCGGCCTGCTCGAAGGCATGGCCGGCGTCGCGGTGCCGATCTGCGACCGCGAAGGCCGCGCGGTCGCCGCGCTGAGCGTCGGCACCATCGCCGACCGCCTGAGCCCGGATCGCATGCCGACCGTGGTGGAACTGCTGCGCCGCGAAGCGGCCGCCATCGGCCCCAAGATCAACCCCTTCGACCCGACCCTGCGCCAGCCATCGCGGCGGCTCGCGGCCGCCGACGGCAAAGACCTCTAGCGCGAGGGGGCGTCGAGCACGCGGTTCTCGCGCGCGGGCGTGCGGCGCAGGTAAGGGCTGTCGCCCACCTGCGTTTTGGCGGCACCGGCGGTTGCAGTCTTGGTGCTGCCCGCCGCCGGGCAGGCGCCGCTGCTGCGCAGGCTCAGCGCTGCCGCGAGGCGCGCTTCGGCCGGGTCGCCCAGCGCATGGCCAAAGTCGTCGGCCACTGCGCAGGTCGGCGCGAAGCCGTCGCCGTAGTCGCCGAAGCCCAGCGCATTGACGCCCTGGAACTGGATCGCGAAGTAGGTGGTGCCGCAGTTGTCCTGCGGATAGAAGCCGTAGGGCTTGCCGCAGGTGGCGCCGCCGACCAGGTTGACCGCCACGCCAACGCCGCGCAGCGAATTGACAACCGACTCACTGGCCGAGCAGGTATCGGGCCCGGTCAGCACCGTGACGCGCGACAGCCCCAGTTGCGGCAACGCCTGGCCGGCAGTGGTCGAGTAGCCGCGCGTGGTGCCATAGAACGGCACGGTGCCCAGGGCGGGGTTCAGGCCGAACGGGTTCTTGCCGTTGAACACCAGCTGCTCGAAGACCTTGCCCTGCGTGGCGGCGGGCGTGGCCACCATGAAGGCCAGCTCGCTGGCAACGGCTAGCAGGCCGCCGCCGTTGTAGCGCATGTCGAGCACCAGGTCGGCGATGCCGGCGGTCTTGAGCTGGTTCACGGCGCCGATCAGCTGCGCCTCGGCCGGCTCGTTATGGTCGTTGAATTGCAGGTAGCCAACCCGGCCGCTCGCGGTGTCGATGGTCTTCACGTTCTGCACCGGCGTGCTGGTGACGTTGGCCGACGTGAGCGTCACGCTGCGCGTGCTGCCGTCGGACAGGCCAAGCTTGAAGCCGTGCTGCTCGCCGGCTTTGGCCGGGGCGAGGCCGGCGTTGAGCCGGGCGGTGTCGGTGCCGCCGACGACATCGATGCCATCGATTTCGAGCAGCTTCACGCCGCGGCCGATGCCGGCCGCAGCGGCCGCAGCGCCCGGCTCGACATAGGCCACGCGCAGGTCGCGCGGCACGGTGCTGCTGACAAAGGCGATCTCCATGCCGTAGCCGGCCGACACGCCGGACTGGGACAGCGCGCGGTAGACGACGGTGTCGTAGGTGAAATGAAAGCGGTCTTTGGCGCGGCCCGACGTAGTGACGGCCGGCGTCTTGAGCGCGGCGAAGTAGGCGATCGGCGTGGCGTACGCGCCGGGCTGCAGGCCGGTCGGCACCTCGGCATGCCAGAAATAGGTTTCGTCGATCCAGCCGCGCAGCCAGCGCTTTTCGTCGGCGAGCGAGCCCGGCCGGTCGGGGAAGGCTGCGCCGGTGTCAGGATCCACGCCGAAGCGCGGCGCGGCGCAGAGCCCGGCCACGGTGGACGAGGCGACGATGACCTCGGCATCGGCCGCCGGCGCGACAGCCGGCGCTGAAGCAAGGGGCAGGAAGCCGCCCCCTCCTCCGCCGCCGCCCCCGCCACCGCAGGCCGCGAGGGCACAGGTGACGGCGACGCCCGCGAGGCGGCGTCGGACGGCGCTACTGCACAAAACCCATGCCACGCGATTCGCGCACTTCGGGCTTGATGCGATGCTCGGCCTCGAGCTGCTCGAGAAACTCGGCCGCCGAGAACTCGGTCGCGAGGATGTCGGTCTGGCGCTTCACCGCGGCGAAGTCGCCCGGACAGAGTTGATCCAGCCTGGCCAGGCGCACACGCAGATCGCTGGCCATCAGCGTCGCGTCGCCCGCCAGTGCTTCTGTGATGAACATGTGCTCGCGCTGGGTGGCGGTGAGCGGCATGAACTTGATCTTGAAGGTGAAGCGCCGCAGCGCCGCCTGGTCGAGCCGATCCATCAGGTTGGTGGTGCAGACGAACACGCCGTTGAAGCGCTCCATGCCCTGCAGCATCTCGTTGACCTCGGTGACCTCGTAGGTGCGCTGCGCGCCACGGCGATCCTGCAAGAAGGAGTCGGCCTCGTCGAGCAGCAGCACGGCTTTTTCGGCCTCGGCTTCCTTGAACATGGCGGCCATGTTCTGTTCGGTTTCGCCGACGTACTTGCTCATCAGATCGCTGGCCTGCTTGATGATGAGAGGCCGGCCGATGGCACGGGCCAGGTGCTCGGCCAGCGCGGTCTTGCCGGTGCCGGGCGCACCGTAGAAGCACAGCGTGCCGTGGCCGCGCGCCCTGATCGCCTCCACGATGCGTGGAATCTCGAAGCGCGTCTCGACGTTGAGCATGTCGAGGTCGTAGGTCGTGACGCTGCGGCGCTCGCCGCGGCCGCGGTCAGTGGTGCCGAGCGCGAGATCGGCGTTCTTGAGCTGCCGCTCGATCAGCGATTCGACCGACACATCCTCGGTCTTGGCAAGGTCGGCAAAACGCGCCGCGGTGCGGATCTGCGCGGGGGTCAAGCCCTTGCGCTCGGCCAGTTTGGCCGTGAAGGCCTCCGACACGGCCACGCCCTCGAGCGTCCTGCGCACGAGTTGCTCGCGCGCGCCGGGCGGCGGCGACTTGAGTTCGAGGTGATAGGCGAAGCGGCGCCGGAAAGCCGGGTCGATCTGCTCGATGCGGTTGGTCACCCACAGCGTGGGCACGGCGTTCGATTCGAGGATCTGGTTGACCCAGGCCTTGCCGCTGACGCTGCCGCTGGTCGGCGCCGGCATCTGCTCGGCGCGCGACATGAACTGAGCAGCCTCGGTGCTGATCGGTGGAAACACGTCTTCGACCTCGTCGAACAGCAGCGCGGCCCTGGCGCTGCCCTTGAGAAACACCTGCGCGATCTGCAGCGAGCGGTAGCGGTCGCGGCCGCTCAACGAATTGCCATCGCGGTCGGCGTATTCCACTTCGAACAGTTCGAGCCCCGCCGCCTGTGCCACCACCTTGGCCAGCTCGGTCTTGCCGGTGCCGGGCGGGCCGTACATCAGCACGTTGACGCCGGGCTCCTTGCGCGCCACGGCGGCGCGCAGCAGCGTGATGAGCATCTGCGCTTCGTCGGACACGAAGGCGAAGTCGTCGACCGCGAGTGCGCTCTTGGCCGATGGCCGGGTGAACACGGCCATCAACTCGTTCTGGTCGCGGTACTCGCGCATCAGCACCGGCGGCAGCTTCTCGCTGACCTTCATGAGGTCGGCCAGGTCGGTGATGTTGTGTTCGGA
>JBDUCH010000222.1:0-6998 GCA_040003555.1 Variovorax sp.
CCACTCGCCCCACTCATTCACAAGGAACACCTTGATTCACTGCATTCGTACGGTTCTCGTGGCCTGCGCCTTGGGCGCCACGGCGTTGGCCGCTTCCGCGCAGGTAAAAATCGGCTTTATCGGGACGCTGTCCGGACCGGCGGCAGCGCTCGGGCAGGAACAGTACGACGGCTTCATGCTGGCGGTCGAGCAACGGCAAGGAATGCTCGGCGGCGTCCCCGTGACGGTCATCAAGGAAGACGACCAGCACAACCCTGACCTCGGTGCGCAACTGGCGCAGAACCTGATCGAGAAAGACAAGGTCAGCTTCATCACCGGCGTTACCTTCTCCGACGTGATGATGGCGATGGCCAAGCCGATGGCCAGAGCGGGCATGCTGTTCGTCGGCTCGAATGCTGGCCCCGCGCCGATTGCCGGCAAGCAGTGCAACAGAAAATTCGTCTTCGCCTCGTATCAGGACGAGTACCAGGCCGGGATCGTGGGACGGTACGCAGTCGACAAGGGCTACTGGAAGACGCTGTTCCTGGCGCCCGAGAGCCCCTCGGGCAAGGACCAGTTGCGGGGCTTCAAGCGCTACTACTCGGGCGAGGTGGTCAGCGAAATTTATGTGCAGCCTCACCAGACCGACTACGCGGCAGCGCTGGCGCAAATCAAGCGCGTCGCGCCTGATGCGGTGATCGCCTTCTTGCCGGGCGACATGGGCGTGAACTTCATCCGACAGATGAATCGCTCGGGCCTCCTGAACAAGGTGCCCCTGCTGACGGTAGGCACGGTCGATGGCACGACGCTGCCGGTGCTCAAGGATGACGCGCTCAATGTGCTGGCAGGCGCGGTCTGGGGCCCCGACCTGCCGAGCCCGACGAGCAAGGCTTTCGTTGCCGCCTTCGAAAAGAAGCACGGGCGCATCCCATCGCAATACGCCGCACAAGGTTTCGATGCGGCGCTCTTGATCGACAGCGCGCTGAAGGAGGCCAAGGGCTCTGTCGCCGATCGCGATACCTTGCGCAACGCACTCAACGAGGCCAACTTTTCGTCGGTGCGCAGTGGCTTCAAGTTTCTACGAAACGGTTTCCCGGTTCAGGACGGGCACGTCTTCGTTGTTGCGAAGGACGCGCAGGGCCGCGCGTCGCTCAAGCGGATCGCCACGCCGCTGGAGGCGAATCCCGATTGGTACTGGAACGAGTGCCGGTAGGGTTGGTGATCTCATCGGTAGGCGAGGTTGGGGCCATCGATGGAAATAGGGTTCAGCCTCCGTGGAGCCCGCGCATCGGCCGGGTGTGGCTCCCGGCAGAATCCGGCCACAACCGCAAATTCCAAGCCGCCTCGGAAATCCCCCAAGGAACTCAATCATTCTGCCTTCGTCAGAAGGCACTCTTCACGACCCCGCCGTCGACGCGAAGGGCTGCGCCCGTGGTTGCCGACGCGAGCGGACTTGCCACGTAAGCCACGAGCGAGGCCACCTCTTGCGGCGTAGCGAAGCGCTTGATCAGTGACGTCGGGCGGACGTGGTCGAAGAACTCTGTCTCGACTTGCTCGAAGCTCTTGTCGCTCGAACGCGCGAGACCTTCCACGAAGTCGCCGACGCCACGCGATTTCGTCGGACCCGGAAGAACGCTGTTAACTGTGATGTTCGTACCAGCGACTGATTCCGCAAGCCCGCGCGAAACCGCGAGCTGCGCGGTCTTCGTCATCCCGTAGTGAATCATCTCGGTTGGTATCTGAACCGCGCTTTCACTCGAAATGAAGATGATCCTGCCCCAATTCGCTCGCTTCATCTCCGGCAGCACCAGACGCGCAAGACGGACGCCGCTCAGGACGTTGACGTCGAAGAAGCGCAGCCAATCTTCATCGGGGATGTCTTCGAACGCCTTGGCCTCGAAGATGCCCAGGTTGTTCACCAGGATGCCGATGCCTGGGTGACGACGCACGGCCTCCTCGGCGGCGTCGGCCCGACTGAGGTCTGCGGCATAGCCGAGAACCGTGCCATGCGTCTCTGACCGGATGCGGTCCACCGCTTCGTCGACAGCCTTCTGCGATCTTCCGTTGACGATGACGCTGGCGCCCTCCATTGCCAGCGTGCGCGCGATGGCGTAGCCAATTCCTGCTGTGCTGCCGCTCACCAGGGCCAGCTTGCCGTCGAGTTGAAGGTCCATGTCGATTCTCCTTGGTCAGTTTTTGACGTGTGTGTCGGTTGAGCGGTGATGAAGCGCATTTCGCGCTAGCCCAGGAAATTGGTCAACGCCGGGATGACCTGGTCTGGCGCCTCTTCCATCAGCCAGTGTCCGGACCCTTTGACGATGACGCCCTGCACGTTGGTCGCAACCATCTTGCCCTGCTCGATCAGGAATGTTCCGCCGGCCTTTTCACCGGAGAGGACCAGCATCGGCATGGGCAGCGGTGTCTTGCCCAGTTCTGCGAACTCCGCCGCGTCCTGCTCGAAAGCTTTGAAGTATTCAAATCCGGCACGCATTCCGCCGGGTTGTGCGTAGGCCCTGGCGTAGAAGCGGCGATCGGCTTCAGGCACCGAGTGCTTGGGATCGGCCGCAAAGTCATTCCAGAAATGCTCGAAGTAGATGCGCTCGCGCCCGCTGACAAGCGCCAGCGGCGTCGCACCGTGGAAATGAAAGTGCCAAAGGTCACGCAGGAGCCAGACGTTTTGCCATGCGCCGATACCGGGCAGGAAGGCGTCCATCAGCACCACCTTGTCAGTCTCCGAAGGAAACTGCGCGGCATACGCGTAGGCCACCATCAAGCCGATGTCGTGGCCGACGATGCTGACGCTTCGGATGCCGAGAGACCGGACGAGCTCGTGGATGTCCACCGCCATGTTCTTCTTTCCGTAGCCCGTCTCGGGCTTCGACGAAGCGCCGGCCCCTCGTAGATCGGGCACGATCACGGTGTGCGTTTTCGCCAGCAATGGCATCAGCGGGTTCCACATATGCCCGGTCTCGGCATAGCCGTGCAGCAGCACGACGGTTGGTCCGGTGCCGCCGATGCGGTAGTGGATGCGGGTGCCGTTCACGTCCGCGGTGCCCGCGCGGAAGCCTTGCACCGCGTCGACGGCAGGTGCGGCGTTCGCCGTCGGGACGATGCTCAGTGCGGCGCCGAACGCAACTGCGCCGGCGATCAGCGCACGGCGGGTGGGGGTGGGATCGGTGTCGATCATGTTGGGGTCCTTTCTGTCGGTTGTTGGGGTGAGGTGAATTTATGATTCAGCATCCCTTTTAGAAAGGTCCCAAAAGTGGTTTACTCATTCAGCTTTTCTGAATGATTAGAGGTGGCACCGATGGATCGATTGCGTGCGTACGAGGTGTTCGTGACCGTTGTGGCGCGGGGCAGTTTCACCAGAGCGGCCGACGCGCTGGACACTTCCCCGGCCAACGTGACGCGATACGTCAACGAGTTGGAAGCCCACTTGCGCACGCGGCTGATCAATCGCACATCGCGCCGCTTGTCGCTCACGGAAGGTGGCGAAGCGCTATTCGACCGGGCCAAGTCGATTCTGGAAGAAGTGGCAGAAACCGAGGCGCTCGCGACCACCGCATCGCTACAGCCTCGGGGGCGTCTGCGCATCAACGCGCCGCTGAGTTTCGGAAGCCTGGTGCTGGCATCCCTTTGGCCGAGGTTCATGGCCAAGTACCCCGACGTCGAACTCGACATCGCCCTCATCGACCGCGTGGTCGACATCGTCGAAGAGGGCTACGACTTGGCCATCCGCATCTCACGGACCCCGTCGGGCAACCATATCGCGCGACGCCTTGGCGCCTCGGAGAATCTGGTCTGTGCCTCGCCCGAATATCTTGCGACCCATGGCATGCCCGAGGTCCCGTCGGATCTTGAGCGGCACCTGTGCCTGGGCTACACGTACGGTGCGACATCCGATGAGTGGCGGTTTGCCGGCCCTGGTGGGATGCTGGAATCCGTACGGGTTCGCTGGGCGATGCGGGCCAACAATGGCGACACCGCTCGCGCGGCAGCGATCGCCGGTGCCGGTGTCATCTGGCAGCCGAGTTTCGTGATTGGCGAGGATGTGCGGGCGGGTCGATTGGTCGAGGTCATGCCCGCCTTTCGCATGCCTCCCATCGACATCCTGGCGATCTACGCAAGTCGTCGCCACCTCAGCGCAAAGGTGCGAGTGATGGTTGATTTTCTGGTTGATGCCTTGCAGGGCACACCGCCACGGGATGGCGAACCGGCACCAGTTCGCTAGTGACCGTCCTCCACGGTCGTCACGCGGGCTGCTTTAGGCTCAAAGCGCGATTCCTAGCCGCCCGCCCGGTCGGGCACGACTGCGTTGCTTGTCGAACTTCGGGCGAAGTCAGCAACTTCGAACGCCAACAATCCGCAGGGGGATCCAGGCCGCCCCTGACCCGGCTCCGGCATCGCATCTGCTAAAAGGTCGGCCCATGGCTCAACTTTTTACCAACAGCTCGCAGATGCTGGTGCGCGGCATCGCCTGCATCGTCATCGGCGCCGCGGTGCTGCTTGCACCTTATTTCCTGCAATCGCCGAGTTACCGCGAGATGGTCGGCGGCGCGCAGCTCGCCGGCTGGTTCGGCATCGTGCTGGGCGTGGCGCTGGTGGTGGTCGATCTGGTCAAGCGCGCAAAGCGGCGCTGAACACGCGCGGTTCGAAGTGGGCTCAGCCCTTCTTCTTCACCACCTTCTTCACCAGTTCGACCGCGCCCAGCACCACGGCGCCCGCCACGATGCCGACGACGGCGTCGATCCCCATCGAACCCAGCGTGCCGAACAGCCCGCCGACGCCCGCGGCCCAGGCTTCGACCGCATGGCCGAAGGCGGGTACACCGTGCACCAGGATCTGGCCGCCGACCAGAAACATGGCGGCCGTTCCGGCCACCGACAGCGCCTTCATGAGCCAAGGCGCAAACGCCAGGATGCCGCGGCCCAGCGCCTGCTGTGCAGCGCTCGCGCGCCGGCTCAGCCACAGGCCCGCGTCGTCGAGCTTGACGATGCCGGCAACCAGGCCATAGACACCGATCGTCATGATCAGCGCGATGCCGGTCAGCACCGCCACCTTGGTGCCGAAGGGTTGTCCGGCCACGGTGCCGAGCGTGATCACGATGATTTCGGCCGAGAGGATGAAGTCGGTGCGGATCGCGCCCTTGACCTTGTCTTTTTCGACCGCCACCACGTCGACCGCCGGGTCGGCCACGGCGGCGACGTGCTGCCTGAGCTCGGCGTCGTGCTCGTCCTTGTGCAGGAACTTGTGGGCGATCTTTTCGACGCCCTCGAAGCACAGGAACGCGCCGCCGACCATCAGCAGCGGCGTCACGGCCCAGGGCAGAAAGGTGCCGATCAGCAGCGCGGCCGGCACCAGGATCGCCTTGTTGACGAACGAGCCCTTCGCCACTGCCCATACAACCGGCAGCTCGCGGTCGGCCTTGACGCCCGACACCTGCTGCGCGTTGAGTGCCAGATCGTCGCCCAGCACGCCGGCGGTTTTCTTGGCGGCGACCTTGGTGAGAACGGAGACGTCGTCCAGTACCGTGGCGATGTCGTCGAGCAGCAGGAAAAGGCTGGCCGCCATCAGGCGACGCTGCGCTTGAGGCGCACTTCCTCGATCTTGACGCCGCCCAGCATCGAGGTCTTGGCAGTTTTCATCTCGCGCTTGAAGCCGGCGAGCTCGTGGAAGCGCAGCGCGCGGTCGTTGCGCAGCGGCACCCAGATCGTGACGACGGTGCAGCCCTCCTCTTCGAGGCCTTCCCGTGCGGCATCCCACAGCGCAACGCCCACGCCCTTGTCCCAGTGCTCGGGCTTGACGTAGATGGCCCAGATCTCGCCCGTGGTGGACGGCGTCTTGGGATCGCGCGAGCGGTCGAAGCCGACGAATCCGACGATTTCGCCGTCGAGCTCGGCCACATGAACCTGCGGCTCGCTGAACTCGATGGCTTCGCGCCATTTCGCTTCACGGGTGCTGGGCGCCAGCGCGCGCAACTGGTCTTCGGGCAGCAGGCCCTCGTAGGCGGCACGGGCGGCAGCGGCGTGGACTTCGGCAACAGCGCGCGAGTCGCTCATTTCGGCGGGACGGACTTGGTAATCGGACATGACGGACTTGAATCAACAACAGACGGAATGGAGGGCATATTGTCGCCGCGCCGCTAAACTGCGCAGTTCGCAAACCCCTGCATTCACTCGGAGTTCACCATGGCCAAAGGTCAGCAGAAAACCAACAAGGAAGCCAAGAAGCCCAAGAAGGACACTTCGCCGCCCAAACCGATCGCCGGCGGCGAGCTGATCCGTCCCACCGTGACAACGGCGGTCATTCCGCGTGGCAAGCTCAAGAACAAGTGAGTTTGCGTTGAGCGCGCCCGCTGCTCCGCAAGCGGTGCCGAGCCAGGCACGCAATCCCCTGCACGGGTTGACGCTGGAGGCCATCGTCACCGCGCTAGTGGCGTACTACGGCTGGGCCGGCCTGGGCGAACGCATCGCGCTGCGCTGCTTCACCAGCGACCCCAGCATCTCGTCCAGCCTCAAGTTCCTGCGCAAGACGCCCTGGGCGCGCGAGAAGGTCGAGAGCCTCTATCTCTTCATGCTGCGCGACCAGCGGCGCAACCGGCTCACGGAGCCGGGTGATGTGTGACTGAAGCGGCCGCACCGCTGTCGGTGCGCATCGAGCCGTCGGGCTACACCTTCGAAGCCGCGCCCGGCGAGACCTTGCTGCAGGCCGGCCTGCGCGCCGGCATCGAACTCCCGACAAGTTGCCGCAACGGCACCTGCCGCACCTGCCTCTGCCAACTTGTGAGCGGCAGCATCCGCTACCAGATCGACTGGCCCGGCGTCAGTGCCGACGAAAAGGCCGAGGGCTGGATCCTGCCCTGCGTGGCCGAGCCGATCAGCGACGTGTCGCTCGACGTGCCGTTTGCGTATGCGTTGATCTGAAGCTTCCGATTTCGGTTTCGGGGGCGTGGCGTTTCGGGGGTGGGCCGCTGGCGACGGGTGGCCCCTTCCGCGAATGTCCCCCGCCTTCGGCTCCTC
>JBDUCH010000223.1:0-6979 GCA_040003555.1 Variovorax sp.
TGCCGATGCACTCGAAGCTGTAGTCGGCGCCGCCGTCGGTGAGCTGCACGATCGCATCGACCACGTTCTCGGTGTCCTTGGGGTTGATGAAGTGCGTCATGCCGAACTTGCGCGCCATGGCTTCGCGTTCCGGGTTCAGGTCGACACCGATGATCTTGTCGGCACCGACCATCTTTGCGCCCTGGATCACGTTCAGGCCGATGCCGCCCAGGCCGAACACCACCACGTTGGCGCCGGCTTCGACCTTGGCCGTGAAGATCACCGCGCCGATGCCGGTGGTGACGCCGCAGCCGATGTAGCAGACCTTGTCGAAGGGTGCGTCTTTCCGGATCTTGGCCAGCGAGATTTCAGGGGCAACGGTGTAGTTGCTGAAGGTCGACGTGCCCATGTAGTGAAAGATCGGCTTGCCGTCCAGGCTGAAGCGCGAGGTGGCATCGGGCATCAGGCCCTTGCCCTGGGTGCCTCGGATCAGCTGGCAGAGGTTGGTCTTGCGCGAGAGGCAGAACTTGCACTGGCGGCATTCGGGCGTGTACAGCGGAATGACGTGGTCACCCTTCTTGAGCGTGGTGACGCCAGGGCCCACGTCGACCACGATGCCCGCGCCTTCATGGCCCAGGATCGCGGGGAAGATGCCTTCGGGGTCGGCGCCCGAGAGCGTGTAGTAGTCGGTGTGGCAGATGCCGGTGGCCTTGATCTCGACCAGCACCTCGCCGAACTTGGGGCCTTCCAGGTCGACGGTTTCGATGGTGAGCGGGGCTCCGGACTTCCAGGCGACGGCGGCTTTGGTTTTCATGGGCGGGGAGAAGGTCGTTTCAAAAGAGCGGCCACTATAAAACGCCCCTTCCCGCGACATCCGGCTGCGGATGGCTGTGCCGCGAAAAGATATGTTTGAAAACTAATGTTTCAAAATGTGTCGTAATGCACGCGGGCTTTTCCCGCCCCGTGGCACGATGACTTTCAGTGCAAAAAGTCTTCTGTCATTCCCGATGAAAACCCTCTCCGATCGCGCACTTCTGGAGCGCGCCATGGTCGCTATTGAGCAAGTCATGGCGCGCACGGGCTCGGCGCCTGGCCACGGCGTCGGCACGCCGGCCGGCGAAGCTGTGGCGATGTGCCTCACCTCTGCGGCCGCGCTGGTCGACGTGGCGCAGGCGCTCCTGCGCGAGGCGCCGGAGCAATCGCCCGAGATCCAGTCGCAGGAGTGGCAGGCATTGATCGGCCACACCAAGAACGCCAGCCGTACTGCGCACCAGGCGGTGCTGGTGCTTTCGTCGCAGCGAAATCTCGTCGCGGCGCAGGACGGCATCACGCTCGCGAGCCCTCGGGGTCGTTCCGCTGGCCAGGCAGCGCACTGATGGCACTGATCTGTCCGGCTTGCGGGACGGAAAACCGGGCCGTCTCCAAGTTTTGCATCGAATGCATCGGCGTGCTACAACCCGACTTCGAACCGACCAAGGTCGTTCCGCTCCGGCCGTCGGGCGATCGCACGACGCTGCTCGGCATGCCCTCCGCCCTGGCGGCCTTCGCGTCGTCGGCGCCTGCGTCTGCACCGGCGCCGAAGCCTGTCCCTGCCGCGGCCAAAAGCCCTGATGCGCCGGAACCGCGCAAAGGCCTGTGGCTCAGCCTTGCCGCGTTTGCCGTCACGCTCGTGATCGGCGCCGGGGGTTGGGTAATCGCCGGGGCGGGCGGCTGGTATATCTACAGTGCGAGCAGCGCGGCGGAAGACACCGCGCCACCTGTTGCCTCGACCGCCGTTGCCCCTGCACCCGCACCGATGACCTCGGCTGCCATTGCGCCGGTCGCCATTGCCCCGCCCATCGTGCCACCGCCCGCCATTGCCCCGACCATCGTGGCACCGACCGTCATGGCACCGGCTACGCCCGTGGCACCGGCGGAACGCGCCGCCGTCCACGCTGCGAGGCCAGCTGCGCCCAGTTCGAAGCCGCGCGTTGTGGCCACCGGCGACCCGGGCACTTCGTGCGCCAGCCTGGGTTTCATCGCCAGGTCGCGTTGCATGGTGGCACAGTGCGCCAAGAGCGAATTCAGGGCGCAGCCGGCATGCCACGCCGTGGTCGCGCAACAGCGGCTGATGGAAGAAAAGCGCAACCCCATTATGGCGAACTGAACGGGTAAACCCGCAAAAAGATCGCTTATCGATCAGATTTGGTTGCTGATCGAACAAACACCGCCGCGCGGCGCTGCTTTCCGTGCGCAGCCCTTCTAAAGTGTGCCTCGCTTCAACCCGAACGAGACCACCATGATCAGCGGCAAGACCACCCTCATCGCCCACATCGGCTATCCGACCGAGTCGTTCAAGGCGCCCATGATCTACAACCCCTGGTTCGACCAGCAGGGTATCGACGCCGTCGTGGTGCCGATGGGTGCCAAAGCCGAGGACTACCCGGCCGTGATCAAGGCGCTTGCCACCCTGACCAATCTGCGTGGCGCGCTGGTGACCATGCCGCACAAGATCACGACCATGAGCTTGGTCGACAAAGTTACTCCCACCGCGCGCATTGCGGGTGCCTGCAACGCGATCCTGAAGCGGCCCGACGGCACGCTGCTCGGCGACCAGTTCGACGGCGCCGGCTTCGTGCGCGGCGTCGAGCGCAAGGGTCGCGCGCTCCAGGGCACGCGCGTTCTGGTGTCGGGTGCCGGCGGGGTCGGCTCGGCCATCGCGGCGTCGCTGGCAGCAGCTGGAGTGGCGGAGCTGGCGCTGTTCGACGCGAACACCGCCTCGGCCGAAGCGCTGGCCGGCCGCCTGCGCGAGCACTATCCGCAGCTTGTGGTCAAGACCGGCTCGAAGGATCCGGCCGGCTTCGACGTGGTGGTCAATGCCACGCCGCTCGGCATGAAGGAGGGCGACCCGCTGCCGTTCGACATCGACCGCATCGCACCCACGACCTTTGTCGGGGAAGTCGTGATGAAGTCCGAATACACGCCGTTGCTGCGCGCTGCGCTCGACAAGGGCTGTGCCGTGCAGGTCGGCACCGACATGCTGTTCGAGATGATTCCGGCCTACCTCGAGTTCTTCGGTTTCGGCACCGCGACCGCCGACCAGTTGCGCGCGACCGCGCAGATCCAGTACTGACTCTGGCGACAATGCCGGCACCATGAAAAAAATCCTCGTCCTGAACGGCCCCAACCTGAACCTGCTCGGTACGCGTGAACCCGCGCAGTACGGCTACGAGACGCTGGCCGATGTCGAGCGCATGTGCGCGGAGGCGGGCGCCATGCTCGGCGTGCAGGTCGAGTGCCGGCAGTCGAACCACGAAGGCCAGTTGATCGACTGGCTGCACGAGGCCGGCCGCGAGATCGCTGCCGGCAACATGATCGGCGTGGTGATGAACCCGGGCGCCTACACCCACACGTCGATCGCGCTGCACGACGCGATCAAGGGCGCGAGCGTGACGCTGATCGAACTGCACATCTCGAACGTGCATGCACGCGAGGAGTTCCGCCACCACTCCTACATCTCGCCGGCCGCGCGCGGGATCATCGTGGGGCTGGGCGTCAAGGGCTACCCGTTGGCGATCGAGGCCCTGGTGCGGCTTGAATAGGTTTCTCAAGCAGAATCGGGCCACAGCGCCCATCCCCTGGGTGTAACGGCCCGCATGAACCCCTCAACCCAATGGCAAGAGCACATCGCGCCCGATGAGGCCGAACGCTTTGCCGGCTACGCCCGCGCCTTTGCCGCGCTGCAGGCCGCCAAGTCCGAGCGCCATGGCAAGGGCCGCGCGCTGCATCGCAAGCAATTGCTCGCTGCCACGGGCTGGCTCGAAGTGCTGCCGGATCTGCCGGAGTTCGCGCGCCAGGGTCTCTTCGCCGTGCCGGCGCGCCACGAGGTACGGGTACGGTTGTCGAACGGCGGCACCGACAAGGTGAACGACGCCAAGCCCGACATCCGCGGTTTCTCGTTCGCGGTGCTCGGCGTGCACGGCGAGGGCGCGCTCGGCAACGGGCCAACCCATTCGCAGGGCTTCGCGCTGATCAACCAGGAGAAGTTTGCGTTCCCTGCCAGTGGGGAGTTCGTCGATTTCGTGATGGCCTCGTCGAAGGGACTTGGCGCGCTGCTCCAGTACATGGTGCGGCGCTACGGTTTGTTCGGTGGGCTGGGTCGCGTGACACGTCTAGTCAAGTCGGTCGGCCGGCCCTTCGCAGGCTTTGCCAACGAAAGCTTCTTCAGCGCCGCGCCGATCGCCTGCGGGGCTTACGCGGTGCGTGTGCGCCTCGTGTCCGATGCCGGCAACGGCCCACCGAACCCGGGCGCCAAAGCCGACCTGGGCGCCGACATGGCTGCCCGGCTGCACACCGGCGTGTTGCGCTACACGCTCGAACTGCAGCCGTTTACCGATGAAGCGACGACGCCGATCGAGGACGCTTCGGTCAACTGGCCGACGCCGTACACGCCGGTGGCACGGCTCACGCTGCCGCAGCAGGAGATCGATTCGGACGAGGGCCGGGCGCTCTCTGCCTCGGTCGAGGCCGGCATCTTCGATCCATGGGCTGCGCTGGCGGCGCACCGTCCGCTCGGCGATGTCATGCGTGCGCGCAAGGTGGTCTACTTCGAGAGCCAGAAGCTGCGCGGCGCCGTTTGAAGGCAGACGCCCGGCGACAGGCGGCAACTCCCTGAATGGCCGGTTCCGGGATCCCCCGGTTCGAGGGGCGAAGCGTTTCAGTGATCTTTGTCACTAAATGCTGATTGGCCTGCGAGCCGACACGGCCCGAGCTGCTGTGCAAACGCCCCGCTTCGAGACAATGGTGCGCCACAGGGGTACTCCAATCTTGAACACTGACGAACGCGCCAAATGGAGCGCGGCAGACCGCGTGTGGCGCCTGGCCAGCCAGAATTTGCAGTTGCTGGCGATGCTCGAAGTGCTGCGGGATCGCACGGCGGCCGATATCGACCACCTGGCGGTGGCCACGCACATGACGCAGGCCTTCCCGGCGCAGGTCAGCCAAGCCGAAAGAGAACTGCCGATCGATCCGGGCGGTCGCGCGCGCGACGCGCTCACCACGGCGCGGGCCAAGGCGCGCCTGCTTCACTTGCTTGCGCTTCGCACGAGCCGTGCGCAGCCGGTGACTTCGGGTGAACTGCCGCGGGTCGCCAGGTCGCTGCAGCAACTGGCCGACGCCTGCGATGGCCTGTGCGACTGGATCGGCGCGCATGAAAAGGTCTTCGAGAACCCCGATCCGACCGAACCCATGCCGCTCGAGGCGGCATAACTTTCTTCAGTTCAACTGAAGAATTCCTTCGCCTTGTCGAACCAGCCCTTGTCGGTGGGGCTGTGCTTGTTGCCCCCCTTCTTGAGCGATTCGTCGAGCTCCTTCACGAGCTTGCGCTGGTGCTCGGTGAGCTTGACCGGCGTCTCCACGCGAACGTGGCAGTACAGGTCACCCGGGTAGCTGCCGCGCACACCCTTGATGCCCTTGCCGCGCAGGCGGAACTGCTTGCCGCTCTGGGTGCCTTCGGGAATATCGATGGCGGCTGCGCCCTTGAGCGTGGGCACGTTGATCTCGCCGCCGAGTGCCGCGGTGGTCATGCTGACCGGCACCACGCAGTGCAGGTCATCGCCCTCGCGCTCGAAAATCTCGTGCTTCTTGAGCCGGATCTCGATGTAGAGGTCGCCGGGCGGCCCGCCGTTGGTGCCGGGCTCGCCGTTGCCGGTGCTGCGGATGCGCATGCCGTCGTCGATGCCGGCCGGGATTTTCACTTCCAGCGTCTTGTTGTTCTTCAGCTTGCCCTGGCCATGGCAGGTGGTGCACGGCTCGGGAATGATCTTGCCGCTGCCGTGGCACTGCGGGCAGGTCTGCTGCACGCTGAAGAAGCCCTGGCGCATCTGCACTGCGCCAGCGCCGTTGCAGGTGGTGCAGGTGATCGGCTTGGTGCCCGGCTTGGCGCCATTGCCATGGCAGGTGCCGCACTCGTCCCAGCTCGGAATGCGGATCTGGGCGTCCTTGCCCTCGGCTGCTTCCTCGAGCGTGACTTCCATTGCGTAGCTGAGGTCGCTGCCGCGGAACACCTGGCGCCCGCCGCCGGCGCGTCCGCGCCCGCCACCGCCGAACACGTCGCCGAAGATGTCGCCGAAAGCCTCGGCAAAGCCGCCGAAGCCTTCTGCGCCCGGGCCGCCGCGCATGTTGGGATCGACGCCGGCATGGCCGTACTGGTCATAGGCGGCGCGCTTCGGGCCGTCCGACAGCATCTCGTAGGCTTCCTTCACCTCCTTGAACTTGGCCTCGGCGTCGGTGCTGGTGTCGCCGTGGTTGCGGTCGGGGTGGTGCTTCATCGCAAGCTTGCGATAAGCCTTCTTGATCTCTTCCTCGCTCGCGTTCTTCGGAACGCCGAGGGTTTCGTAATAGTCGCGTTTGGTGGCCATGGTCGGGTCGGTGCGGGCGGTCTTCTCAACAAGCGTAAAAGGCTGGATCACCCCGGGAGGTGATCCAGCCTTGTGTCAGGGCCGGGCGATCAGCCCTTCTTGACTTCCTTGACTTCGGCGTCGACGACGTTGTCGTCGGCGGGCGAACTGTTCGCAGCAGCTTCCGGGCCAGCACCCGGGCCGCCCGCGGCACCGGCTGCCGCCTGCGCGTCCGCGTACATCTTCTCGCCGAGCTTCTGGCTGGCGCTCATCAGCGTGTTGGTCTTTTCCTCGATCGCGGCCTTGTCGTCGCCCTTGAGGGCTTCTTCCACGTCCTTGATCGCGCCTTCGATCTTTTCCTTTTCGCCGGCTTCGAGCTTGTCGCCGTGCTCGGCCAGCGACTTCTTCACGCTGTGCACCATGGCTTCGGCATTGTTTTTGGCCTGCACAAATTCGACCTTTTTCTTGTCGTCTTCGGCATTCAGCTCGGCGTCTTTGACCATTTGCTGGATTTCAGCTTCAGACAAACCGGAGTTGGCCTTGATGGTGATCTTGTTTTCCTTGCCGGTGCCCTTGTCCTTGGCGCCGACGTGCAGGATGCCGTTGGCGTCGATGTCGAAGCT
>JBDUCH010000224.1:0-6913 GCA_040003555.1 Variovorax sp.
CGGTGGCCCATCTCGAACGGACGCTGGCCGATCTGCGCGTGGCTGCGCCCGGCCTTCAACGCGTCGAGCTGCGGCGGCAGCGTGTCCCCAGCGATGATGATCAGTTCCTTGGACTTGAGCTTGGCCATCACCTGGTCGGTGACCTGCGCGTACGCCTGTGGCCCAAACTGCGCCCAGCCACCGATCAGGATGAAGGCGCCAAGCTTCGGGTTCTTCGTGAACACGTCGGCCATCTGCTGGTTCGCCAGGTCGATCTGGTCGTTGGTGAACAACGGGCAGCCTTCGATCTCTGTCCAACCGCCGTCGCCCTTCAGCCGGTCGACGCCCTTCTTGCCGCCGATCGTGTCGCGAAAGCCGGCGGCGCGCGCGTTGATGTTGTCGGCGGCGGCATTGCCCAGCTGCAGGCAGACGCTGCCACCCTTGGGCTGGAGCTGTTTCAGGTGCTTGGCCATCAGCACGCCCATGTCGTAGTTGTTCGTGCCGAGGTAGGTCTTGCGAAGCGATCGGTCCGCAGCGGAGAGGTCTGCGTCGATCGTCATGATGGGCATCTTCGGCTGCTTGGCCTTCAGCATGTTGGCCATCGCGGGGGCGTTGGACGGCGAGATCGCAATGCCGGCCACGCCTTTGTTGATGAGGTCCTCGACGATCTGCACTTCGCCGGTCTCGTCGGCGCTCGAGGCCGGGCCGGTGTAGAGACAGGTGTACTCCGACTTCGGATTTTCCTTGTTCCAGAGCGCGCAGCCATCGCCGAGCACGGTGAAGAACGGATTGTCCAGACCCTTGACCACCACGGCCAATGTCTTCTTCTGGGCCTGCGCCCAGTTCGGGCCTGCGGCCAGCAGCACTGCAAGCGCCGCGCCTGCCATCTTCAGCATTGCCTTGTCCATATCGCTCCTTCTGTTCGTCGCGCTATGGCGCGTCGCATCTTGGTTGCTATCGACTGCTGAACCACCTGCCCTCTTCTCACCACCTGCTTCCCTGCACTCGGGCCCGGCAGTCACTGCTGGCCAGAGGCACTTGATTGCACCGGGCTGACAGATTATGAGGTGCGCACCTCACCTGGACGCTGGTGGTTTCCCTGGGTCATCCCTCCTCTCACAGGCGCGCGGCGACAGCACACCAACGGCCCCAGAGCCCGGGCGACGTCAGACGACGGGTTCCCAGCGGCCGCTGTTCTCCGAGCGCCAGATCGCGTCGATCACGCGCATTTGCGCGAGCGCGTCGTCCAAGCCCCAGCCGAGCGCCGCCTGGCCGCGCACCCGGCGCGAGAATGCCTCCGCCTGCAGCTGGTACTGATCCGCGACGGTCAGCGTCTCCGTGGCGATGCCGCTGTCGTCGAGTGCCCCGCCGTCGTCGATCGCAATTCGCACGGCACCGCCTTGTGGTGCGTTGAACGGCAGTTGCAGCTCGATGCGTCCCTCGGTGCCAACCACCTGGACACGTTGGTAGGGACAACTTTGAGTCGACACGGTGAACGTCAGGTGAAGACCCGAACCGAAGTCAAGCAGTGCACTGGTCGTGCGATCGGTGCCGAGGGTCGGATCGCGATCGATCAGCGCGATGACGCGGCAAGGTTCGCGCTCGAACAAATAGCGTCCGCTCAAGATCGCATAGCAGCCAATGTCATACAAGGCCCCGCCGCCGATGGCGGGCAGGTTGCGGATATTGCCCGGATCGTCGTTGAAGTACGAGAAGAAGACCTGCACCGCCCGCAGCCGGCCGACACGGCCGGCGCGCACCAGTTCGCGCACGCGTTGCCACTGCGGGTGGTGACGCACCATGAATGCTTCCTCGATGCACACCTTGGTGGCCGCGTCTTGCAGCTGCTGCGCCTCGGTCGCACTCAGGGCGATCGGCTTCTCGCACAGCACATGCTTGCCGGCGGCGGCCGCCTGGAGCGTGAAGGGCACGTGCAGGGAATTGGGCAGCGGGTTGTAGATGACCTCGATGTCCGGGTCGCTGATCAGCTCCTCGTAGGAGCCGTACGCACGCTCGATGCCCAGCACGCGCGCGGCCGCGGTCGCGGCAACCTGAGAGCGCGACGCAATCGCGCGCAGCTCGATCAGCGGGCTGGCCATCAGGGCCGGCACCATGTGTTCGATCCCTATTCGGGCCGTGCTCAGCACGCCCCACACCACCCTTTTCACGGCCGTCTGCATATTGCGCCTCGCGTCCGCCCCCGGCGGGATGAGTAGCGTACCTCATTCAGTATCATTGACACATGCCGGATGCCGAACGTACCAGCTTGCATGACGTGGCCCGCGCCGCGGGTGTCAGCCTTGCCACTGTGGATCGCGTGCTGCATGGTCGCGCGGGGGTGCGAGCCCTCACCGCCGAACGCGTGCACGCGGTGGTGGAGCGACTGGGCTATCGGCCCGACCCTGCCGCTACCCGACTGGCGCGCAAGAGCCGCGCCCGGCTCGTATTCGTTCTCCCATCGGGCACGAACACCTTCGTCGACATGATCGACAGTCAGGTGCATGCGCTGCTGCCATGGCTCGCCGAGCAGCGGGCCGCGGCGGCGGTCCAGCGTGCAGATGTGTTTTCGCCTGAAGCGCTTGCGCGTCACCTCACCGGCCTGCGCGGCCGCTGCGACGCCGTGGTGGTGATGGGTCTGGACCACCCGCTCGTGCGAGCGGCGATCGATGACCTCGTCGCTCACGATATCGTCGTCGTCACGCTGGTTTCCGATGTGCCCGGATCACGGCGCGGCCGCTTCGTCGGCATCGACAACGTCACGGCCGGCCGCACCGCGGCCTCCCTGCTCGGACGCTTCGTGGGGGCGCGAGCGGGCAGCGTCGGGATCGTCCTGGGGAGCCGAGCGTTGCGGGACCACGCCGAGCGGCTCTTCGGCTTCGAGCAGGTCATGGCGGCGGAGTTCGGCCATCTGCGGCGGCTGCCCGCGATCGAAGGTCACGATTCGTCTGGACGCACCGAGCCACTCTTGACCAAGCTGCTGCAACGTGAAGCCGGGCTGGTCGGGCTGTACAGCATCGGCGCCGGAAACCGCGGCATCCAGGCCGCCCTTGAGCGCAGCGGCCGCGCGTCGAGCATCGTCTGGATCTGCCACGAACTCACGCCCCACGCCCGCAAGGCCTTGCTGACCGGCGTGGCCGACGCCGTCATCAACCAGGACGCCGGCCACGAAGTCCGCTCGGCGTGCCGCTTGGCGCTGGCCGCGCTGTCCGGCGAACGAGTGCTGCACGACCAGGAGCGCATTCGGCTCGACATCTTCTTGCGCGACAACATGCCCTGATCAAGTGCAACGAAGCCGGCCAGACAACTTTCAAGCGTTGCAATCAGCGCAGTGGCGTTCCGCCTGACGTCCAATTGCTGATCGTCTTGCTGACCAAGTTGCCGCCTTCAGTTTCCGGCCCGGTCTGTTCCCCCTGACCCGCACCGAAGAGCAGAGCGACGATGTGCGCGTCCGCGACCTGGAATCTGCCTTGGGGGGTCTAGCATTCGCACGTTGCTGCACTCCAAAATCACGCGCACCGCCGACTCCCATCACGGCTGAGCACTCGACAAGACCCAAATGACCAAGGCTGATCTGATGTCCGCGTCCCAACGGTTCGGCGCGCCGCCGACTGGCCTGCTCGTCCTGGGGGCAGCCCTGTTCGCCTCACTGATCTCGGGCTGCGGCTCGACGAGCTCGCCCAAGAACGCAACGCCGTCGCGGGCTACGGCCTCTTGTGCCGAGCTGGCGCGCGGGTTTTCTCTTCCCGCGTTGCACATCCTGAGCACGGAACAGGTCTCCGGCGGCTCCGTGAAACTTCCCGGCATCGAGGCACCCATGCCGGAACACTGTGTGGTCAAGGGTCGCATCAATGAACGCCAGAGCCCGGTGGATGGCAAGGGCTACGCCATCGGGTTCGAGATGCGGTTGCCGACCGAGTGGAACGGCCGGCTTTTCTACCAGGCCAATGGTGGCCTGGACGGCTTCGTGACACCGGCCTTTGGCAACATCCTCGGCGGCGCCCCGAAGAGCAACGGCTTGCTGAAAGGATTTGCCGTCATCAGTTCCGACGCTGGCCACGCATTTGAGCGCGCCAATCCCGTGACCGGCGCTGCGCTGTTCGGCCGAGATCCACAAGCGCGCCTGGACTATGGCTACAACGCGGTTGCGCAACTCACCCCTGTGGCACGCCTGCTCATTGCGCACTACTACGGCCGACCGGTCGATAGAGCCTATTTGGTCGGGTCTTCCAACGGCGGTCGCCATGGCATGGTCGCTGCGGCGCGCGACAGCGGCGGCTACGACGGCATCACCGTCACGACGCCGGGCTACAACCTGCCGCTCGCCGCGATGGCGCAAGTGTGGGATGCGCAGCAGTTCGCTACCGTGGCGCGGACCAAGCGCGCCGACGGCGTCCCCGATCTGGAGAGCAGCCTCACACCGGCCGAGACGCAGACACTGTCGCGTGCCGTGCTTGCCCGATGCGACAAGCTCGACGGGATATCCGACGGCATCGTTCACGACCTCACCGGGTGTCAACGCGCCTTCGATCCAATGCGCGACATCGCGACTTGCCAGGAGTCGTCGGGCACCGGGCCGGACTGCCTGTCGGACGCTCGCAAAAGAGTCCTCGCCAAGGTGTTCGCCGGTCCCGGTCTCTATGCCGGATTGCCGTGGGACGCTGGTGTGCGCGGCAGCAATTGGCGCGAGTGGAAGTTTGTGAACAGCATTGGACCGCGCGATGCCATCGCGCTCGCCTTCGTATTCACGACGCCGCCGATGGCCCCCGAGGTCGTGAACGGCAGCGGGACCACGGTGCCGGACTATGCGCTGGGCTTCGATATCGCCAAGGAAGGCGCCAAAGTGCTCGCTCGCGATGCGGTTTACACGCAAAGCGCGATGGAGTTCATGACGCCGCCCGAGCCCATGGCCATGCGCGGCTTCGTGGAGCGTGGCGGCAAGCTCCTGGTCGCGCATGGGAGCGCTGATCCGGTGTTCTCGGCGCTCGACAGCATCCGCTGGTATGAAGGTTTCGTCCGCGAACACGGCGCCCGCGCCGCTGACAGCGCCCGGCTTTTCATCGTTCCGGGCATGAACCATTCATTCGGCGGGCCGGCCACCGATCAATTCGACATGGTGGACGCGCTGGTCAACTGGGTAGAACGTGGCACTGCCCCGGAGGCCATCGTGGCGACTGCCCGCGGCCAAGGAGCGGCGGTAGCCAATGCGGAGGTGCCTTCCGACTGGTCGCCACAGCGCACGCGACTGCTTTGTCCTTGGCCAAAAGTTGCTCGCTATCGCGGCACCGGCGATCCCGAGGTGGCAGCGAGCTTCGCCTGCACGGCGCCATGACCTTTCGAAGGTCACCTGCTCCCTCCTGCGCGCCACCCGGTGCGGTTTCTCTCCGGTCTTCTTAGCAGGCTCACCGCTCCGCCGGCCAATGCGGCCAACGCCGCGAGCGTCAAGCCCCATTGCACAGCGCGCAGCGACGGCGACAGCGCGAACAGGAGTCCCATCAACAGGCTGCCGAGCGTCAACCCGGTCAGTCGCGCGGTCCCCTGCGCACCTCCGGCTGCTCCGCTCCGTTCTTTCGGCGCGGAGAGCAGCATGTTCTGGTTGTTGGGTGTCTGGAAGAAGCCGAAGCCCAGACCTGCCAGGCTCGTGAAGAAGGCCATCGGCAGCCGAGGGTCGCCGTGAAGCGGCCACGCGGCGCACAGCGCCAGGCCGATCGAGAGGCAGCCACCTCCGACTGCGCAAAGCCATGCCGTCGGCACTCGCTTGGCCAGGCGCGCCGACAATGGCGCGGCCACCATCACCGCCAGGGGCCACGGTGTCAACAACAGACCGGTAGCCATCGCGCTCAGGCCCAGCTCATGCTGGAAGTAGAACGGTAACGCCACGAAGCCGATCATCTGCCCGGTGAAGCAGCACACCGACGCAACGATCGATACCCGAAACGATGGCACCCGCAGAAGATCCAGCGGGATCAACGGCGCCGCCTTCGGCATCTCGCGCCGTACCAGCAGAACCAGGGCGCCGGCCGACACGCCGAGCAGTGCACTTCCGTACCACGGAGACGATGGCAGCCCATCGCACCCCAGCACAAAGGCGGCGAACATGCTCGCGTTGAGCGCGATGCTTGCGGCGTCGACGCGATGCCCGGTGGGTTGCGGA
The DNA here is from genome assembly GCA_040003555.1 of Variovorax sp. Classification (GTDB taxonomy): domain Bacteria; phylum Pseudomonadota; class Gammaproteobacteria; order Burkholderiales; family Burkholderiaceae_C; genus Variovorax. The sequence goes on from JBDUCH010000224.1 coordinate 6,131, forward strand.
TGCGGCAACTTGGTGCAGGCGGCCAGTACAAGCGCGCCGACCGGCAAGTTCACCGCGAACAGCCACGGCCAGCTCGCGACCGACAGCAAGCCGGCGCCGACGGCCGGCCCGGCCGCTGAAGCGCCTGCGACAGCCAACGCGTTCCATGCGATGGCCTGACCCAGCGATCGACGCGGATAGGTGAAGCGCAACAGCGCAAGGCCCAGCGGCATCACCGCAGCGCTGCCCAGGCCCTGAAGGCATCGTGCCGCCACCAGCCATGGCAACGACGGCGCCAGCGCACACAACACCGACGCCGCGGTGAACAGCGCGACACCACCTGCGAACACGCGGCGATAGCCCAGCCACTCGCCAACCGCGGAAGCCGGCAGCAAGAACATCACGACGGCGAGCTGATAGGCGGTGACGATCCAGACAGCGTCGGCCGGGGCGGTCTGCAACTGCTGAGCAATGCTCGGCAGCGCGACGTTGGCGATCGAGCCGTCGAGCACCACCAGCACCCCCGCGCCGAGGATCGCGGCGACGGCTGCGTAGCGCCGCGGCAGTGGCAGACCGTCAAGCTCGTTTGCCGCGCCGGATTCGGCGGGGCGAGAGCCCGTGGGAGAGTTGGATCCGAGGACAGTTGAAAGCATACGTGGAGGACTGGAGGGGCACGCTTGATCGCGCCACATCAGCTTAGGTCGACGACCCCGGTTGAAACAGAGCGTGGCGCGCATCTTGTCCTTGCGTGCGGCGCCGGCCCCGCGCCCTCGAACCGTGCTAGGTTCAGCGCATGCCCACTGA
>JBDUCH010000225.1:0-6859 GCA_040003555.1 Variovorax sp.
GTGTCGCGGGTGGACATCAGCAGCTTGGATTCGCCGGCATCGACCATCTTGGTCACGAACTCGGCAGGGGCTAGATAGGCCATGGGATTCCTTGGAAACTGTGGGAAGTAATGAAACCGGAAACCGGGAAGGGGCGCCCGCGTCAGGCCAGGGCGACTTGCACGCGGCCTTCCTGGACGCGCACGGCATGGGCCCGCACCGAGTGCTCCGGCGATTCGAGGCATTCGCCGTTGCGCAGGTCGAAGTGGTTCTTGTAGAGCGGCGAGGCGACGACGATCCGGTCGCCCAGGCTGCCGACCAGCCCGCGCGACAGCACGCTGGCTTGCGCCTTCGGGTCGATGTTGTCGATGGCGAAGAACTGCCGGGCCTGGGCGACATGGAAGATCGCGACATGCACGCCCTCGACCAGGGCACAAACGCCGGTGTCGGGCAGGATGTCGCTGGCGGCGCACACGGCAGTCCAGTGAAGGGTTTCGGTGGTCATGGTGAATGTCCTCGGGTGTTCAGGCAGTGGCGACGTCATCGGCGGCTTCGGTGCGTTCTTCGGCGCGGGCGGGGCGGATCTGGCCGCGCTCCTGCACGAACACGATGTGCTCGTCGGGCTTCTCGCTGTTGACGAAGGAGCGGAAGCGCTGGCGCGTCACCGGGTCGTTCACCGCGGTCTTCCATTCGCACTGGTAGGTGTCGACCACGTGCTGCATCTGGGTTTCGAGCTCGGCGGCAAGGCCGAGGCTGTCCTTGATCAGCACTTCCTTCAGGTAGTCCAGCCCGCCCTCGAGGTTCTCGCGCCAGGTGCTGGTTCGCTGCAGGCGATCGGCCGTGCGCACGTAGAACATCAGGAAGCGGTCGATCAGCTGGATCAGCGCGGCCTTGGTGAGGTCGGTGGCGATCAGCTCGGCGTGGCGCGGCCTCATGCCGCCGTTGCCGCACACGTAGAGGTTCCAGCCGCGCTCGGTGGCGATGATGCCGACGTCCTTGCCTTGCGCTTCCGCGCATTCGCGGGTGCAGCCCGAGACACCGAACTTAATCTTGTGGGGTGCGCGCAAGCCCTTGTAGCGGTTCTCAAGTTCGACGGCCAGGCCCACGCTGTCGTCCACGCCGTAGCGGCACCAGGTCGAGCCGACGCAGCTCTTCACCGTGCGCAGCGACTTGCCATACGCATGGCCGGACTCGAAGCCGGCGGCGATCAGTTCTTCCCAGATCGAGGGCAACTGCTCGACGCGCGCGCCGAACATGTCCACGCGGGCGCCGCCGGTGATCTTGGTGTAGAGGCCGTACTTCTTCGCGACCTGGCCCACGGCGATCAGCCCATCGGGCGTGACCTCGCCGCCGGGCATGCGCGGCACGACCGAGTAGGTGCCGTCCTTCTGGATGTTGCCCAGGAAGTAGTCGTTGCTGTCCTGCAGGCTGGCCAGGTTTTTCTGGAGGACGAATTCGTTCCAGCACGACGCGAAGATGCTGGCGGCAGTGGGCTTGCAGATGTCGCAGCCCAGGCCCTTGCCGTGCCTGGCCAGCAGGTCGTCGAAGCTGCGGATCTCGCCGACGCGCACCAGGTGGTACAGCTCCTGGCGCGAGTACGCGAAATGCTCGCAGAGGTGGTTGTTGACAGCCATGCCGCGCTTGGCCATCTCGACCTTCATCACCTGACCGACCAGCGCCACGCAGCCGCCGCAGGTAGCGCCGGCCTTGGTGCAGGCCTTCAGCTCGGCGGTGGTGCACGCGCCCTCGCCGACAGCTGCGCAGATCTGCCCCTTGCTGACGTCGTTGCACGAACAGATCTGCGCGCTGTCGGGCAGCGCATCGACGCCGAGTCCGGGCTTGGCCTTGCCGTCGCTCGAGGGCAGGATCAGAAACTCCGGGTCGGCGGGCAGCGTGATGCCGTTGAGCGCCAGCTGCAGCAAGGTGCCGTATTCGGCCGCATCGCCGACCAGCACCGCGCCCAGCAGTTGCTTGCCGTCGTCGCTGACCACGATCTTCTTGTAGATCTGCTTGCGCTCGTCGACGTACTGGTAGGAGCGCGCCTTCGGCGTCTTGCCGTGCGCGTCGCCGATGCTGGCCACATCCACGCCCATGAGCTTGAGCTTTGTGCTCATGTCGGCACCGGTGAAGGCGGCGGCGTCCTCCCCGGCGATGTGCCTGGCGGCCACGCGGGCCATGTCGTAGCCCGGCGCCACGAGGCCGAAGGTCTGGTCGTTCCACGCGGCGCATTCGCCGATCGCATAGACGTTGCGGTCGCTCGTGCGGCAATGGCTGTCCACCGCCACGCCACCGCGCGCGCCGACCGCCAGCACGCATTGGCGCGCCAGCTCGTCGCGCGGCCGGATGCCGGCGGAGAACACGATCATGTCGGTCTCCAGGTGTGTGCCGTCGGCAAAGACCATGCGGTGCCGCGCGGTCGCGCCATCGGTGATCTCCACCGTGTTGCGGCCGGTGTGCACATGCAGGCCCAGCGCCTCGATGCTGTTGCGCAGCGCCCGCCCGCCGCCTTCGTCGACCTGCACGGCCATCAGCCGCGGCGCAAACTCGACCACATGGGTTTCCAGGCCCATGTCGCGCAGGGCTTTAGCGCACTCCAGCCCCAGCAGGCCACCGCCGACGACCACCCCGCTTTTGGAGCGGGCGCCGCATTCCTTCATGGCCTCCAGGTCTTCGATGGTGCGGTAGACGAAGCAGTTCGGGCGGTCGCGGCCCGGCAGCGGCGGCACGAAAGGCACGGAACCGGTGGCCAGCACCAGCTTGTCGTAGGGCACCACTTCGCCGTCGGCTGTGGTGACGGTGTTGTTGCGCCGCTCGATGGCGACCGCCCTGGCGGCCAGGCGCAACGTGAAACCGGTGCGCTCGAAGAAACCTGGCTCGACCAGCGACAGGTCTTCGGCCGTCTTGCCGGCGAAGAATTCGGACAGGTGCACCCGGTCGTAGGCCGGGCGAGGCTCCTCGCACAGTACCGTGACCTCTGCATGCGCGACGCCGAGCTCGTGGAGTTGCTCGAGAAATTTGTGGCCCACCATGCCGTGGCCAATTACTGCGATTTTCATGTTGGATTCCTGCACACAACCGATCCCCTGAGGGTGCAAGCCACTGAAACCGCCGTCTGGACAGACAGCAGCAGTAGGCCCCCGCATGGAAACGGATGTGAATCGGGTTGGAGCAGACGAACTGGCAGCTTCATCGCTTCCAGTTCGCTCGGATCCCGCCGTCATTAGCGGAGGCTCTGTGGAATCCGCGGCAACGATGCCGACGGATCACTCGATCAGGTGCAGCAATATCCGTGCCGGCCGTAACGCGGCCTGCGAGGCGGCATTGGGATGGCTTCGCACCGAAACCGATCGCGCGCCGCTGGGCGCGCGATTGCGTGGTACGCGGTCGGGGCGTGCGGACGCCCGATTTGGTGCGCGCTGCGGTCTGGGCCTCCGGCTGCTGCAGGGCGCCAGGCGGCAGCGCCCTCAGGGCCTGGATCGATTCAGCACGAAGTCGTAGTCCAGCCGGTGCGTGCCGTCGGGCTGCACCACCCAGTCCGCCACCAGCGACTGGCGCACGCCGAACACGGCGTCGGAGTCGAGCCACGGGTCGCCGTCACGGAACACGTGGGTGATCAGCGGCTCGTAGCCGGCGGCCTCGATCTTGAAGTGCAGGTGCGCCGGCCGCCAGGGATGGCGGGCAGTGGCTTCGAGCAGCGCGCCCACCGGCCCGTCGGTCGGGATCGGGTACGCCTCGGCCACGACGGTCTTGAAGTGGAAGCCGCCGTCCGCGCCAGAGTGCAGCACGCCGCGGCCCTGCGCATGGTCGAGCCCCGCATGCTGCACGTCGTAGTGGCCGCCCGAGTCGGCTTGCCACACATCGATCACTGCGCCGGCGATCGGCTCGCCGCCGATGCCGCGCACCGTGCCGCGCACCGTGCAGGGTTCGCCGCTCGCACCGTTGGCCACGTCGTCGCCGTGCTCGTAGTGCGGCGCGCCTTCCACGAAGAACGGGCCGAACACGGTGGCCTCGGTACAGCCGGCGGGCTTGTCGTTGTTCATGGCCACGGTCAGCATCGACAGGCCCAGCACGTCGCTCAGCAGGATGAACTCCTGCCGCTTGTCGTCGCACTTCTGGCCGGTGGCCGTAAGGAAGGCGATGCCCTGCGCCCACTCGGGCTCGGTGAGCTTCACCTCGCGTGCGAAGTCGTGCAGGTGCGTGACCAAGCTGGTCATGATCTGCTTCAGGCGTGGGTCGGGCGTGTTGGCGAAGCGTTCGATCGCCTCGGGCGTGATGGTGTGCTGGTTCAGGTTGCGCATGGGTTCTTGCTCTCGTGGGTCATTGCGGGCGCACGCCTTCGAAGGCGTCGTGCAGCAGGGCGTGCAGTGCATCGCGCTCGAGGGGCCGCGGGTTCGGGTACGGCGTTTGCAGCGCGATGGCGAGTGCGCGCTCGATGTCCGCCGCCTGCAGGCCGACGTCGCGCAGCGCGGTGGGGGCGCCATGGTCGCGGGCCAGGTCGAATGCAGCCTGCGCGGCGCTCGTGCCGGGCGGTGAACCCAGTGCCTGCGCTATTGCGCGCATCGCCTCGGGTGCGGCCGACGCGTTGTAGGCCAGTGCATGCGGCAGCACGATGGTGTGGGTTTCGGCATGCGGCAGGTTGAAGCTGCCGCCCAGCGTGTGGCACAGCTTGTGGTGCAGCGCCATGCCGACGTTGCCGAGCACCGTGCCGCAGAGCCATGCGCCGTAGAGCGCGTCGCTGCGCGCTTCGATGTCGTCCGCCCTCGATTGGAGGGCCGGCAGCGAGCGGGCGATGGCGCGTATGCCCTCCTGCGCCATGAGGCTCATGACCGGATTAGCGTCCACCGCATAGAGTCCCTCGGCGGCGTGCGCGATGGCATTGATGCCGCTGGTGACACTCGCGTGCAGCGGCAGGCCGAGCGTGAGCTCCGGGTCGTACAGCACTGTCTTCGGCAGCACACGCGCGTCGCGGCCGGTTTTCTTCAGGCCGCCTTCGGTGAGGCCGTAGATCGGCGTCATCTCGCTGCCGGCGTAGGTGGTCGGTATCGCCACGATCGGCAGGCCCGAGTCGAGCGCAATCGCCTTGCCGAGGCCGGTGGTCGAGCCGCCACCCACCGCCACGGCGCAATCCGCGCCAAGCTGGCGCGCCACCTCCCGCGCCTCGCGAGCGGTTTCGATCGGCACGTGCATCACGGCCTGATCGAACACGCCGGCCGCGCGCGCCCCGAGCAGGTCGGCCACGCGCTCGGCCAGCGCGCGCTGCCCGGGGGTGCTGAGCACCAGCGCACGCTTTGCGCCCAGCGCCTCGATCTCGGCGCCGAGCTGCGCGAGCGAACCCGCACCGAACACGACGCGGGCCGGCTGCGCGACGTAGACGAATCGCTTCATGGCGCGCCGATCAATCCAGCGCCAGGCACTTGTCGGCCGTCCAGCCGTAGAGCCAATCGAGCGAGTCGTAGAAGCGCTCCTGGTTGCGGCCCTTCCACATGTCGTTGCGCACCAGCCGCTCCACGCCCTTGGCGTGGTAGATGCGCCCCATCTCGCGCGCCGACAGCACCACGCGGGCGGTGCGGGCCACGCGCGACTTCTCGTAGAGCGCGAGGGCACGCGGCCAGTCGCCGCCTTCATGGCGCAGGGCACGCGCCAGCGTGACGGCATCTTCGCAGGCGGTGCAGGCGCCCTGCGCCAGGTACTGCACCATCGGGTGCGCAGCGTCGCCGAGCAGGGTGGCGCGGCCGAACGTCCATTGCTCGATCGGGTCGCGGTCGGCCGTCGACCAGCGCTTCCAGGCCTTGGGGATGCGAAGGATCTGCTGCACCTGCTCGCAGGTCGCGCGGAAGTAGCGCTGCACCTCGGCCGGGTCGCCGTCCATCGAGCCCCACTCCTCTGCGTGGTCGCTGTGGAAGGTCACGGCCAGGTTGAACTTGTCGCCGCCCTTCAGCGGATAGTGCACCAGGTGGCAGTTGGGCCCGACCCAGATGCAGGGTGCGGTGAAGCGCAGCGCCTCGGGGAACTCCGCCGTGTCGATCACCGCACGGAACACCACGTGGCCCGACACGCGGATGCTGTCGCCCACGTACTGCTGGCGCACGGCCGAACGCACGCCGTCGCAGCCGATCACGGCCTGGCCCTCGTGGCGGCCGCCCTTGGCATCGGTGAGCGTCACGCCGTTGTCGTCCTGCTCGATGTGCACGATCTTGGTCGAGGTCAGGAACTCGATGCCCTCGGTGGTCGCCTGCACGCCCTCGAACAGCGCACCGTGGATGTCGGCGCGGTGGATCACCGCATAGGGGTTGCCAAAGCGTTCGCGAAAGCCTTCGCCGAGCGAGATGCTGGCCACGCGCTTCGCATCGATCGCGTCGAACATGATCATCTCTTCGGTGTAGACCGCCTTGGCGCGCAGGTTGGCACCAACGCCCAGCGCATCGCAGGCGGCGAAGGCGTTGGGGCTGAGCTGGATGCCGGCGCCGATCTCGCCGATCTGCGCCGACTGCTCGACCACCTTGACGTTGTAGCCCTCGCGCACGAGGGCCAGCGCCGCAGCCAGGCCGCCGATGCCGCCGCCCGCGACCAGCACGGGACGCTTGTCCTGCACGGTGCTCATGGCAGACCGAACAGCTTGCGCGCGTTGCCGCGCCCGATCTTCTGGCGATCGTTCTCGCTGATCTCGCAGCGGTCGAACCAGCGGGCGGCGTCCTCGTGCTTCTCGAACGGATAGTCGACCGAGTACATGATGCGGTCGCTGCCCACTTCGAGCATGGTCGACAGCAGCGTGGGCGTGCGAAAGTTGCCGCTGGTGGTGATGTGCACGTTGCCGCGCAGGTAGTAGCCGATCTCCTTCTCGCAGGGCATGCCGCGGCGGCCCTTGCGCAGGATGTGGTCG
>JBDUCH010000226.1:0-6843 GCA_040003555.1 Variovorax sp.
ATCATCGAGTTGGCGGCCTTGAACAGTTCACGGCTCACGCCGGACACCGACACCAACGCGCCCATCAGCATGAACATCGGGATCACGCCGAAGGTGTAGTCGGTGACGGTGCGCATCGAGGTCTGGCCGACCAGCTTGAGCGCCGGGCCGGGCCCGACGATCCAGCTGTAGCCCACCACACCGACCAGCCCCATCGCCATGCCGACCGGCACGCGCAGCAGCATCAGTGCAAACAGCACCACGAAGCCGAGAACGGCAATTGCGTCGGTGCTCATTCATCCGCCTTCTGTTCGGGCCTGGCTTCCTGAAGCAACTCGGGCTGGAAGACCAAACGGTAGGTGCGGATCGCGATCAGCAGCACCGCGCAGACGTCGCCGAACCAGGCGACCGCGTAGAACGGCCAGGTCGGGATGTTGAGGTCGTAGGTCTGCACGTTGTCGGCCCAGGTGCCGCGCACCTTGTCGAACAGCATGGTGGTCTGCACCGCCACCACGAACAGCAGCACCAGCGTGGCGAACACGTCGATCACGCGCTTCATGCGCGGGCCGGCCGCCGTCCACACCAGGTCGACCGTGATGTGGCCGCCGCGGTAGCTGGTGGCCGCGATGCCCCAGAAGATCAGGATGCCGAGAAACATGCGCCCGAAGTCGTAGGCGTCGGGGATCGAGGTGTTGAAGAACTTGCGCAGCACCACCGCAACAAAGATGTTCAACGCCACCAACCCGACGAAGATGGCTGCAAGCCACTCGATCGTGTTGATCATCCGATCCATGATCTTCATGGCTCACCCCCGGTCTTCGCGCGCTTCGTGTCGCCACGCCCGCCCACCGGCGAAGACCCTTTCAGCATCACAGCGCCGACTTGTACTTCGCGAGGCTGGCCTTGAGCGAGTCCATCACCGCCTTCGGATCCTGCCCGGCCTTCTTCACGCCTTCGGCCCACTGCGCCTCGCCGGGGGCCACGGCCTTGCGCCAGGCGTCGAGCTGGTCGGGTGTGAGCTTGTAGACCTCGTGGCCGGGCAGGGCGGCGATCTTGGCGCGGCCGGCAAACTCGAAGTCGGCCCACGGCGCAGCGACTTTCTGCGCCCACTCGCTGGTGCAGTGGTCGTCGATCACCTTCTTCTGCGCGGCCGACATGCTGTCGTACTTGCCTTGGTTCATGGCCCAGACGAAGTTGGTGACATAGAGCGGCACGTCCATGTGGAAGTTCACCACTTTGTCGATGCCGAACAGGCTGATCGATCCCCACGGGAAGGTGATGGCGTCGGCCACGCCGCGCTCCAGCATGTCGCGCGACTCGGGCGCCGAGGCCTGCACGTTGGTGCCGCCGAGCGAGGTGACCATCTGGCCGATCGTGCTGGTGGCCGGGCGGATCTTCATGCCCTTGATGTCGGTGGGCAGCAGGATCTTCTTGCGCGCGTGGAAGGTGCCGGGGTCATGCACGAACGCGAAGCAGTACTTCACGTCCTTCATTTCCTTCGCGGCATAGGGCCGGTACCAGGCGTCGATGGCGGCGGAGCCTTCCTTGCCGTTGGAGAAAAGGAAGGGCAGCGACGAGCCGGCCATGATCGGGAAGCGGCCCGGCTGGTAGCCCGGGTTGACGTAGGCGAAGTCGGCGATGCCGTCGCGCGCCATGTCGTAGTGGTCGAAAGCCTTGCCGAGCTGTTCCGACGGGAAAAGCGTGGCCGTGATGGTGCCGTTCGACGCCTTCTTGATGTCGTCGGCCCAGGCCTGCAGCGACGGGTTGAGCGGATGCTGCGCCGGCACCCAGCTCGAGAGCTTGAGGTTGACGGGCTTGTCCTGCGCTTGTGCCGGCGACTGGGCTGCGAGGGCCAGCGCGGCGGCCAAAGCCAGTGTGGTGAAACGGTACGAAGTCATCGATGTCTCCTGCTGGGGGTGGCGGCCCATTTAATGAACATGTTAAGTTTTAACGGTCTCGGGCGCCGCGTATATCCGCGTTTACCTTGAGTCAGCGTGGTTCCGGATTGCGTTTCATCCAGCGGATCGGCTGCGCGACAACGGGCCGTGCGGGCGCGCCGGCGCGTTGCAGAACGGCGTCGAGCGCGATGCCGGCATCGTCGGCCAGGGCGGCGCTGAGTGCGGCCGCGATTGCCGTGGCGCGCGCGGCGGGTGCGCCGTACGGCAGCGGTGCCGTTGCCAGGTGGTCGATCACGTGCAGCAGATTGGCCTTGCCGCGTTCGAGGGTGGCGCCGTAGCCCTTGATCAACCGGCCGCAGAGTGCGATCTCGTGGCCGAGCCGCCAGTCGGTGCGGGTGCCGGCGACCACGGCGGCGAGCCAGCGCTCGATCAATGCCTGCTCCTCGCCGAAGCGGCTACCGTGCTTTCTCAGCCGGCGCAGCGAGGCGAGCACGCGCAGCGACAGCATGCCGAACACCGAATGGCTGCCGACCTTGAGCGGCAGCGCCCAGGGGGCTCGGCCGCGCGCCTGCCGCGCGCGATCCCAGGCGGTCACGCGCTGCGCCAGCGCCCGCGGCAGCAGCGCCGCGAACTCGGCCGCGCCAGGCTTGAAGTGGTCGTAGACCTTGACGATGTCGTCCGCGCCGGCCTTCACCTCGGCGTGCACGCGCAGCGTTCGGCTGGCCCGGCTCTTGAGTTCGGCCACGCGCACGATGTCGTCGAAGGCCATCCACAACGCCAGCCAGCGCGCCATCTCTCGCGTGACCGCGAAGCCGTTGGTGCCGGCCGGATCGGCGGCACGCTCGGCTGCCAGCAACTGCTGCAGGCGCGCGACGTACAGGGCCGCATAGCCGGCGTCCTGGTAGTCGAGCAGCCGCGCATGGCCGAGCGCCAGCATGTCATGCACCGGCAGCGGAAAGGTCTGCGCCAGACCGGGTGGCAGCGGTGGCGGAACGGGCGCGGAGGGCTCCTGATTCGACTTGCGCGGCGTGCTCACCGCGTCGAAAGCGCTCGCAAAGCCGCGCAGGCTGGCCGCGGCGATCTTGTCGACCTTCCCGGCCGCAGTGGTGTCGCGCCCGCGCACTACTGCCTCGTAGGCGGCGCGCGGAAACGGAAACAGGCCACTGCCGGCAATGGCGCCGAGCATCACGGCGCTGACTACGGTGCCGGCCTCGCGCGCCATCGCGCCCATGTCGAACACATGGTGCTCGAGGCTGAAGCTCTTCACGGTGTCGAGCAGGCGCTGTGCGTCGGCGCGGCCATCGCCCGGCTGCATGCGCTCTGCCGTCGTCAGCGTGCGCGACGACGAGGTGATGATGAGCGTGCGCTGCGGCCCGCTCATGCCGTTGCCGATCTGGCGTGCGGTCTCGAGCAGCTCAGACGAGACGATCGCGTCCAGCGTGCCCGGCACCGGGCTCAGGCTGAACACCGGGCGCCGGCCGCCGAGCTGCGCGAGTGGCACCGGGAACACTTCGACGTAGTAGGTGGTGGCTCCGGTGCGCTGCGCCACGCCCGGGATCGAGGTGCTTTGCGCCGCGTAGCCCGCATGGCGCGCGATGTCGACCAGCCACTCGGTCAGCACGCCGCCGCCCTCGCCGCCGAGCGCGCAGATCAGCAGGCTGATCGGTTGCGTGCGGTTCATCGTGGTCATCGCGATCAGGCCGGTTGCAGCGCGCGCAGCACGCTGGAACGCAGGCCATGCAGCAGCCGCTCGTGCCACTTCGGGTTCTGCACCACCTCGGCCCGGTAGAAGCTCGGGCACAGCGTGGCCGCGTGCGCGTTCTCGCCGCAGAGGCCGCAGCCGACGCAGCCATCGATCACGACCGCCACCGGATCCACCTTGAGCGGATCGGGGTTGTCCTTCACCGTGAGGGTGGGGCAGCCCGACAGGCGGATGCAGGCGTGGTCGCCGTTGCACACGTCTTCGTCGACGCCGTACTTCACGCGCACCACGCGTTCGCCGCGCTGCAGCAGGCTGGCCAGCCAGGGCTTGATGCGGCGCTGCCGCTCGAGCTGGCATTCGCCCTCGGCCACGATCACTTTCAGGCCGTTGAAGTCGCTGGTGAACGCCTCGTTGAGCGTGGCCCGCATCTTGTCGACGTGGTAGGTGTGCACCGTGCGCATCCACTGCACGCCGAGGCCCTTGAGCGTGGCCTCGATGGTCTGGTTGGTCTCGACCAGGCTGCGCCGCTTGTCCGGGGCTTCGGCCTTGGCTGCGTCGTCCGGCGTGGAGATGATGTCCTGCGTGCCGGTGGCCGAGGTGTAGCCGTTCTTGAAGATCAGCAGCACCGCGTCGTCGCCGTTGAAGAGCGCGCTCTGCACGCCGGTGAGCAGGCCGTTGTGCCAGAAGCCGCCGTCGCCCATGATCGAGAGCGCGCGCCGCTTCATCATCGGCGACACGCCGGCCCGGCTGGCCAGGCTCATGCCGTAGCCGAGGATCGAGTGGCCCATCGAGAACGGCTCGAAGGTGCCGAAGGCGTGGCAGCCGATATCGGCCGCGATGTGCACCGGCCCGTTGTCGAGCTGCGCGAGTTTCAGCGCCGAGAACACCGGCCGCTCGGGGCAGCCGATGCAGAAGCTCGGCGGGCGGTTTGGCAGTGGCGTGCCGAGCTGTGCGGCAACGGCGGCACGGCGCGCCTTGTTGCCCTGCAACCAGCCCTGCGCCGCCTCCTGCGCATGGCCAGGCAGCCAGCGCGCGGTGAACGCGCCGAGGCCGGTCGAGAGCACCTCGACGCCATATTCGCCGGCCGCCTGCAGCATGTCCTTGCCGTGCAGTGGCGTTTGGATGTCGCGCCGGCGCAGCAGCGCGGCCAGCTCCTGCTCGATGTACTCGGGCTGGCCTTCTTCCACCACCAGCACCGCGCGCTTGCCTGTGCAGAAGTCGGCCAGTTGCCCGGGCACTAGCGGCCAGGTGACGTTGAGCACCAGCAGCGGGATCGCGCTGTCGCCGAAGGCGTCGGCCAGGCCAAGCTGCTGCAGGCTGCGGATCAGTGCGTTGTAGAGGCCGCCCTGCACCACGATGCCGAGGTCGGCGTGTTCGCCGGGCATCAGTTCGTTCAAGCCCTGCTCGGCGATGTAGCGGCGTGCCGCCGGAATCCGCTCCTCTCCCTTGAGCTTCTCGTGGCGGAAGGTCACGGGTGGGTGCGCCAGCCGCATGTAGTCGAAGCCGGCCGGCTCGGCCATCAGCGCCCGCGTAGAGATCGCCGGCGCCAGGTTGTCCTTGCATTCGAAGCTGCCGCGCACATGGCAGGTGCGGATGCGCAGTTCCATCATGCAGGGCATGTTGGAGTGTTCCGACAGGCGAAAGCCATGCTCGACCATGTCGACCATCCTGCCGAGATCCGGCCGCGGATCGAGCAAGCACATGCTCGACTTGAGCGCGTAGGCGTGCGTGCGCTCCTGGATCACCGAGGCGCCTTCGCCATAGTCCTCGCCGACCACGATCAGCACGCCGCCCCTGACACCCGGCGACGACAGATTGGAGAGCGCATCGGCCGCAACATTGGTGCCGACGATCGACTTCCAGGTGACGGCGCCGCGCAGTGGGTAGTGGATCGAGGCGCCCAGCATCGCGGCGGCCGAGGCCTCGTTGGAGCAGGCCTCTACATGCACGCCGAGTTCGTCCATGTAGGGCTTGGCCTGCACCATCACGTCGAGCAGGTGCGAGACCGGCGCGCCCTGGTAGCCACCCACATAGGAAACGCCCGACTGCAGCAGCCCCTTGGTGATCGCGAGGATGCCCTCGCCATGGAAGGTGTCGCCTGCGCCAAGGCGCAAAGCCTCGATTTCCTTGCTGAAAGAAACTTCCATCGTGTCTCGTCGTTGTTGTGGCCGCGAGGTGTCGCGCCGCGCAGTGTGCGGCGAGTGGCTCATGGCTTCAATAGAATCAAGTGCCTATCGCACATGAATGCCATGCATATCGACACGCTCGACCTGAACCTGCTGCGGCTGTTCGATGCGGTCTACCGCACGCGCAGCGTGAGCCGCGCCGCCGAGGCGCTCGGCATCACGCCGCCGGCCGCGAGCCATGGCCTCGCGCGGCTGCGCCTGCTGCTGAAGGACGCGCTGTTCGCGCGTGCGCCGGGCGGCGTGGCGCCGACGCCGCGGGCCGAGCGGCTGGCCGTCGCGGTGCGCTCGGCGCTCGCCACCCTGCAGCACGCGCTGGACGAGCCGGATCGCTTCGACCCCGTGGCCTCGAGCCAGCGTTTTCGCATCCACATGAGCGACATCGGCGAGAGCCGCTTCCTGCCGGCGCTGATGGCGCGGCTCGGCGAGCTCGCGCCCGGCGTGCAGATCGAAACCTGGCCGCTCGCGCCGGCGGAGATCGCGCCTGCGCTGGACAACGGCCGCATCGACTTCGCTTTCGGCTTCCTGCCGGAGGTCAAGGACACGCAGCGCGCGCTGCTGCTGAAAGACCGCTACATCGTGCTGCTGCGCGAGGGCCATCCGTTCGCGCGGCGCAAGCGCAGCGGCGCTGCGCTGCTGGAGGCGATGCGCAAGCTCGAGTTCGTGGCGGTGCGCACCCATGCCGATACCCTGCGCATCCTGCAATTGCTCAAGCTCGAGGACCGCCTGCGTCTCACCACCGAGCACTTCATGGTGCTGCCCGCCATCGTGCGCGCCACTGATCTTGCCGTGGTGATGCCGCGCAACATCGCACGCGGCTTTGCGCAGGAAGGGGGCTACGCGATCGTCGAACCGGCCTTTCCGTTGCGCGACTTCAGCGTGTCGCTGCACTGGAGTCGGCGCTTTGAAGGCGACCCGGCGAATCGGTGGTTGCGGCAGGTGATCCGGAAGCTGTTTGCGGAGGCTTGAGTCTTGCGTTCTGGGGCGGGCTCAGGGCGGCGGGGCACGCCGCTCCGCGAATGTCCTCCGCCGGCAGCCTGCGGCTGCCGGCTCCTCCTTTATTTCGCTGCGCAGCGTGCCC
>JBDUCH010000227.1:0-6826 GCA_040003555.1 Variovorax sp.
GGACTCAAAATCCCCCACCGAAAGGTGTGCCGGTTCGATTCCGGCCCCGGGCACCACGACGATTCCGCCCCTGCGAATCGCCCTGCCGACCTCCTCCTCAATCCCCGCGCAATCCGCTTTCCACGGTCAGATGCCGCAGCCGCACGCGCAGCTCGCGCTTCATGCGGCGGTTGTCGAGCCGGCGCGATTCGCCCATGAAGCTCAACAACTGCAGCGGCAACTGTTGCTGCGCATCGTCGCGCGCGAGCCTCGGCGGGCGCGCCATGCCGTAAAGGTCGGCGGCCAGGTCGATGTAGTCGCCCATCTTGATGTCGCTGTCGTCGCTGACGTGAAACACGCGCTGCGGGCCGCCGCGCCACAGGGCGGCCACGCAGGCGCGCGCCAGGTCGTCGGCATGGATGTGGTTGGTGTAGACGTCGTCCTCGCGCCGCAGCACCGGCGTGCCTTTCTTGAGCCGCTCGCGCGGCGTGCCGCCTTCGCGATCCGGCGCGTAGATGCCGGGAATGCGCAGCACGCGCGCGGCTGGGCCCAGGCGGCCGAACCAGCGCACCGCGCGCTCGGCATCCACGCGACGGTGCGCGCGCGGAGTGTTGGGCCGCACCGGGCGCGTTTCGCTGACCAGCGCGCCGCCGCAGTCGCCGTACACGCCGCTGGTGGAGCCGTAGACCAGTGCCGCCGGCAAGCTGCGCCGCGCCAGTGCGCGCACCAGCGCCGTGGTGCGTGCATCGCGCCACCATTGCACGCCCTCATCGCGCGCGGGCGGTGCCAGATGCAGCACACGCGTCGCGATGCCGGCCAGGCGGCGCAACGTGGCCGGCGCGTCGAGGTCGCCGACCAGGGGCGTCACGCCCGCATCGCGCAGGCGCTGCAGTTTGCCGGTCGAAGACGTCAGCGCAATCAGGTGCACACGCCCGCGCAGCAGGTGCGCCGCACGCAGACCGACGTCGCCGCAGCCGACGATCAGCAGGCGTTCGCGCCGGAAGCGCGCCGGCAGCGCGCCGAGGGGGCTCTGGTTTGAGGGCAAAATTCGATTCCTTTTCGCGAGCCCAAGAATACCCATGACAAGCCCAGCCCCGCACGAAGCGGGCTTTCACATCACGGTCGAGCCGAGCGGGCGACATTTCACGGCGGTCGGTGACGAGACGATTCTCTCGGCCGGCATCCGCCAGGGCGTGGGCTTGCCCTATGGGTGCAAGGACGGCGCCTGCGGCTCCTGCAAGTGCCGCAAGCTGTCGGGCGAGGTCGCCCTCGATCCGCATCAGAGCAAGGCCCTGAGCGCCGCAGAAGAGCTCGACGGCCTCATCCTGACCTGCCGCGCCCATGCGCTGAGTGACGTGGTGCTCGAATCGCGCCAGGTCACCGAGGCCGGCGCGCACCCGATCCGCAAGATGCCGGCGCGCGTGCTGGCGCTGCAGAAGATGTCGCACGACGTGGTGCGGTTGCGCCTGCAATTGCCGGCCGGCGAGCCGCTGCAGTTCCATGCCGGCCAGTATGTGGAGTTCATCCTGCGCGACGGCACACGCCGCAGCTACTCGATGGCCAATGCGCCGCACACGCTGGGCGAGCCCGGCACCGGGCTCGAGTTGCACATCCGGCACCTGCCGGGCGGCAAGTTCACCGACCATGTGTTCGGCGCGATGAAGGAAAAAGAGATCCTTCGCATCGAGGGGCCGTACGGCAGCTTCTTCCTGCGCGAGGATTCCGACAAGCCGGTGGTATTGCTCGCGTCAGGTACCGGCTTCGCACCGATCAAGGCACTGCTGGAGCACATGAAATTCAAGGCCATTGCCCGGCCGGCCGTGCTGTACTGGGGCGGCCGCCGGCCCGAAGACCTCTACATGGACGACTGGGTGCGCGAGCACCTGGCCGAGTTGCCGAACCTGCGCTATGTGCCGGTGGTCTCCAACGCCGTGCCTGAGGACAACTGGACGGGTCGAACCGGCTTCGTGCACCGCGCGGTGCTGGAAGACATTGCCGATCTCTCGGGCCACCAGGTCTATGCCTGCGGCGCACCGATCGTGGTCGACTCGGCCAAACGCGACTATGTCGCCACAGCCGGCCTGCCTGAA
This sequence comes from Variovorax sp., assembly GCA_040003555.1. Lineage (GTDB taxonomy): Bacteria > Pseudomonadota > Gammaproteobacteria > Burkholderiales > Burkholderiaceae_C > Variovorax. The sequence goes on from JBDUCH010000227.1 coordinate 2,070, forward strand.
GAAGAGTTCTTTGCAGACGCCTTCACCACAGAGGCCGACAAGGCCCAGCCCTGAGACACGCACAATGAAAACGAGACGCCTCTTCTTCGCGCTGGCTGCCGGCGCCACACTGCTGGCGGCCGTTGGCCAGGCCAGCGCGCAGCAGCGCCCGATCCGCTTGATCGTGCCCTACGCGGCCGGTGGCCCGATCGACGTCACCGCTCGCGCGCTGGCCGAGCGCGTGCGCGATTCGCTCGGCACGGTGATCATCGACAACAAGCCCGGCGCTGGCGGCAACATCGGCGCCGACATGGTGGCCAAGGCCGCGCCCGACGGCCTGACCATCGGCATTGCGGCCACGGCCACCCACGCGGTGAACCCGTGGCTGTACAGCAAGATGCCGTTCAACGCGGCGAGCGACTTCGCGCCGATCACACAGATGGTGCGCGTGCCGAACGTGCTGGTGATGAACGCCGAAACCGCCGAGCGTCTCAAGATCCGCAACGTCGCCGAGCTGATCGCCTACGCGAAGAAAAACCCCGGCAAACTCAACTACGGCAGCGGCGGCAACGGCAGCGCCGGCCATCTCGCGGGCGAGATGTTCAAGAAGGAAGCCGGCATCTTCGCGCTGCACATTCCGTACAACGGCGGCAACCCGGCGCAGCTCGCGCTGCTGTCGGGCCAGGTGGATTTCAACTTCGACAACCTCGCGACCGCGGCACCGAACATCCGCTCGGGCAAGCTGAAGGCCATCGCCGTGACCACGCTGCAGCGCAGCGCCGCGCTGCCCGAGGTTCCTCCGGTGGCCGACACGCTCAAGGGCTTTGCGATCGACACCTGGTGGGGTCTGGTCGCCCCGGCCGGCACGCCGCCCGATGTGGTGGCGAAGCTGAATCAGGCCTTCGTCGCGGCACTGAACGCACCGGACACGAAGACGCGCTTCGGCACCTTGCTGGCCGAACCGGTGGCGAGCACGCCGGAGCAGTTCGGCGCCTTCATGAAGAGCGAACTCGCCAAGTACGAAAAGGTCGTGAAGGCGACCGGCGCAAAAGTCGACTGAGGCGCGGCGGGCGCGGACGAATCGCATGCCGGCAATGACACCCGCGCCGTTCCATCACAGCCGAGTGCTCGCCTCGCCTTGGCAGGGTGTCCATGCCGTGGTGGTCGAGAGCGGGCGCAGCTTCACCAAGCACTTTCACGCAAGCTACGGCATCGGTCTGCTTGAGCATGGCGCGCACCGTTCCGCCAGCGGGCGCGGCGAGGTCGATGCGTACGCCGGCGACGTGCTCGCGTGCAACCCCGGCGAAGTGCATGATGGTCGCCCGCTGGGCGGTGTGCCGTCGCGGCGCTGGCGCATGCTTCATCTCGCGCCGCAGGCGCTGTCTTGCGTCACAGGTCAGGGCGATAGCTCGCCGGACTTCACCTTCGAGCAAGCGGCGTTCCAGGATCCGCCCTTGCGTGCCGCGCTGAATGGCCTGCTGGATTGGCTCGATCATCGAACCTCGACCTACCTGCTGCCGGAAGTGGAACTGCTGCGCGGCGAAGAATACCTGGTCACCGTGTGCCACCGGATGCGCCTGCACCAACGACCTTCGGCACTGCCGAATGTCGATCACCCTCTCGCGCGGGTGTGTGAGCGGCTGGCGGACATCGCCACGCCCGCGCCCGGGCTGGCGGAGTTGGCAGCCCTGGCCGGGCTCGGCAAATACCAGCTATTGCGACGCTTCGTGCGCGTGTACGGCGTGCCGCCGCATGCCTGGCTGCTGCAGCGGCGGGTCGAACATGCGCAGCGCCTGATCCGTGAGGGCCACCCCCTGTCCGACGCAGCTTCGGTCGCAGGCTTCGCCGACCAGAGTCACATGACGCGCGTGTTCTCGCGCCAGTTCGGCTTCACGCCGGGGGACTGGCAGCGCGCCGCCGCACCGCGGCGGCCGCAATAGCGTTCAAGACGGTTGGCCAGCTCGGCCCCAGACTGCGCGCCGGAGCCATCCTTTCATGAAATTCTTTCATCACGACACGATCTGGGCCGCACACGGTCCGTTGGCCGCCGGCGCGCTGTGGGTCACCGGCATCACGCCGGACGCCGACATGGGCGAGACGATCGCAGTCCACCATGCCGTGGCGCGCGAGCGACTGGCGCGAGGCGCCGAAGGCGAATTCGCGGAGATCCAGGCATGGCGACGCGTGTTCTCGGCCATGGGCTTGCGGCCAACGCAATATCGCTGCGCCGCCGAATCGCTGCTGCGGCGCTTTCGCAAGGAAGGCGCGCTGCCGCCGCTGCATCCGCTGGTCGATGTGTGCAACGCGGTGTCGCTGTCGTGCGCCACGCCGGTCGCGGTGTTCGATCTGGCCCGCATTTCAGGTGACCTCGTGGTGCGTCCGGCGCAGGGCAACGAAATCTACGAGTGCTTCGGCGGCGAGCAGGAGCAACCCGAGCCGGGTGAGGTGATCTTCGCGGACGACAGCGGACAGGCCCACGCACGCCGCTGGTGCCACCGTCAAAGCGCCTGTTCAGCCGTGCGCGACAACACGGTCAACGCACTGATCGTGGCGGAGGCGATGCATGGCAGTGCGGCTGCGGACATTGGGCATCTGATGGGGACGCTCGCGTCGGCGTTCACGCATGCCGGTTGGTCGGTGCAGGGATACCGGCAACTAACCCGGCAGGCACCCTGCTTCGAGCCTGAGAGCCCCGACTGAAGCCGCCTGTCTACTCGCCAAGGTACGCTGCTCGCACCTTCGGGTCGTTGAGCATGATCTTGGCGTCGCCGCTCATCGTGATGAGTCCCGACTCCATGACGTAGCCGCGGTCGGCCAGCTGCAGCGCGCGGTTGGCGTTCTGCTCGACCAGCAGGATGGTGACGCCCTGCGCCGCCACCGTCTGCACCACCTCGAAGATCTTGTCGCACATGATCGGCGACAGGCCCATGGTGGGCTCATCGAGCAGCAGCACCTTGGGGCGCGCCATCAGCGCACGGCCCATGGCGAGCATTTGCTGTTCGCCGCCGGACATCGTGCCCGAGAGCTGATCCTTGCGTTCGCGCAGGCGCGGGAAAATGGTGAACACCTTCTCCATGTCTTCGGCGATGGCGTCCTTGTCGTTGCGGATGTAGGCGCCGATCTGCAGGTTCTCGGTGATCGTCATGCGTGTGAACACGCCGCGGCCCTCGGGCACCATCACGAGGCCCTCTTGCACCAGATCCCAGGCGCCACGGCCCTTGATGCTGCGGCCCATGAACTCGACCTCGCCCGCCGACGAGGGCAGCGTGCCGGTGACGGCTTTCATGGTGGTGGTCTTGCCGGCACCGTTGGAGCCGATCAGCGAGACCAACTCGCCTTCATGTACTTCGAAGTCCACGCCCTTGACGGCCTGGATGCCGCCGTAACCGACCTTGAGGCCGCTGACCTTGAGCAGCACCTTGCCGGTAGCGCCCTTGGCCGTCGTTGTCGTTGCCGGGGGGGTCAATGTCTCGGTGCTCATCTCAATGTCCTCCAGTGCCGAGGTATGCCTCGATCACTTTTTCGTTCTTCTGCACATCGGCCGGGATGCCTTCGGCAATCTGTTTGCCGTAGTCGAGCACCGTCAGGCGGTCGCACAGGCCCATGACGAGTTTCACGTCGTGTTCGATGATCAGCACCGTGCGGTTGTCGGCGCGGATGCGGCTGATCAGCTCGCGCAACTGCATCTTCTCGGTGGCATTCATGCCGGCGGCCGGCTCGTCGAGCGCGATGAGTTGCGGGTCGGTGGCCAGCGCTCGCGCAATTTCGAGCCGGCGTTGGTCGCCGTAGCTCAGCGTGCGGGCCTTGAAGTCGGCGTACTTGCCAACGCCCACATAGTCGAGCAGCTCCTGCGCGCGCTTCTTGATCGCGGCCTCTTCGGCCTTGAACCCGCTGGTGCGCAGGATCGCGCCGAACACGCCCGAATGGGTTCGGATGTGGCGCCCGACCATCACGTTCTCAAGCGCCGTCATGTCGGCGAACAGGCGGATGTTCTGGAAGGTGCGTGCGATGCCGGCCTTGGCGACCTCGTGCACGGCCGTCGGCTTGTAGGGCTTGCCGGCCAGCTCGAAGGTGCCGCTGTCGGGCGAGTAGAGCCCGGTGATCACGTTGAAGAAAGTGGTCTTGCCGGCGCCGTTCGGGCCAATCAGTCCGTACACCTGGCCGCGCTTGATGGTGATGCCGACATCCGACAGGGCCTGCAGCCCGCCGAAGCGCTTGGAGATGCCGCGGACGTCGAGAATGGTTTCAGTCATTTTGTGATGTTCCTGTGCCGCTCAAGGGTTGATCGACATCGGTCGCGAAGCTTCGCCCGGCACTGCGTCGGCGGGTGAATCCAGCACCACCCCTGCATGATGCGTCGGCGGTGCCTCCGGTGCACCCTTGCGCACCTTGCCGTGCTCCGGCGAAGGCCAGAGGCCGCGCGGACGCACCAGCATGATCACGATCATGGCGAGCGCGATGAACAACTGGCGCAGGATCGAGGCGTCGAGCCGGCCGTCGGTCATCGACTGCAGCGGGCCGGCCACATAGCGCAGCACTTCGGGCAAGGCCGAAAGCAGCACGGCGCCCAGAATCACGCCCGGCAGGTGGCCGATGCCGCCCAGCACCACCATCGCGACGATCATCACCGACTCCATCAGGCTGAAGGACTCGGGCGACACGAAGCTCTGGAAGGCCGCGAACATCGCGCCCGACACGCCGCCGAAACTGGCGCCCATGCCGAAGGCCAGCAGCTTCATGTTGCGGGTGTTGATGCCCATCGCCTTGGCGGCGATCTC
>JBDUCH010000228.1:0-6808 GCA_040003555.1 Variovorax sp.
GTCGCGACTTCCTCCGCCTGGCCGTGGCAGCCGGCACCGGAATGGCGGCGGCCCAGTCCATGGCGCAGGATGGTAGCGACGCGGCCATCACACAGCTCTACAACGCGGCCAACCTGCAGCCCGAGTACGACTACATCGTCGTCGGCTCGGGCAGCGGCGGCGCAGTGGTGGCCGGCCGGCTCGCTGCCGAGAGCGACGCGCGGGTGCTCGTGCTGGAGGCTGGTGGCTCCGATCGGGTGGAGGCCGTGCTCAACCCCGGCCTGTGGCCAACCAACATCCGCAGCGAGCGCGACTGGGGCCACTCCGCCGCACCGGGCGCAGCAGTGAACAACCGTGCGCTGATCCTTCCGATGGGCAAGGTCGTGGGCGGTGGTTCCTCCGTCAACGTCATGGTCTGGTCGCGCGGACACAAGAACGACTTCGACGCCTGGGCGGCCGAGACCGGCGATCCCGGCTGGAGCTACGCGCGAGTGCTGGACATCTACAAGCGCATCGAGGACTGGCAGGGAACGCCGGATCCGGCACGTCGCGGCAAAGGCGGCCGCCTGTGGGTCACGCCGCCGCAGAATCCCAACCCGATCGCGCCTGCGATGCTCGATGCGGCGGCTTCGGTCGGCATCCCGAAGTTCGCCGACCAGAACGCAGCCATGATGGAAGGCGCGGGTGGTGCGGCACTCGCCAATCTGCGAATCCGCGATGGGCGCCGGCGCAATATTCCGTCCGACTACCTCTACCAGGCGCTGAAGCGCCGCAACATCACCTTGCTGACTGGCGCAGAAGTGCAGACGCTGCAGATGCAAGGCAACCGGGTCAAGGGCCTGACCTTCGTTCGCAACGGCCAGGTGCACACGGTTGCTGCCGCACGCCGGGTGGTGCTGAGCGCAGGAGCGATCAATACCCCGAAGATCCTGATGCTGTCAGGCATCGGCGACGAGGTCGAACTCAAGCGGCACGGCATCAAGACCGTGGCCAAGCTGCCGGGCGTGGGCCGCAACTTCCAGGATCACGTGCTCGTTGCGGGCTGCGTCTGGGAGTACAACAACCCGCTGCCGCCGGCAAACAGCGCGGCCGAGGCCACGTTCTTCTGGAAGAGCGATGCGTCCTTGCCCGGGCCGGATCTGCAGCCCTTCCAGATCGAGGTGCCGTATGCCTCCGAGGTGACGGGCCCGCAGTTCAATGCGCCCGCAGGTTGCTGGTCGATCGCCCCCGGACTGGTTCGCCCGAAAAGCCGCGGGCGCGTCAGCCTGGCATCGTCCAACCCGGCGGCGATGGCGCAGATCGACGGTGCGTTCCTGACCCATCCTGACGACGTCAAGGCGCTGCTGCGTGGCATCGAGCTGTGCCGCGAGATCGGCAATTCGGCAGCCATGAAGGAGTTCGTCAAGCGCGAGGTGATGCCGGGCCCGCTGGCCCGGCAGGACATGACCAGCTTCCTGCGCAACGCCGCGGGCACCTATTTCCACCAGAGCTGCACCTGCAAGATGGGACGCGACGACATGGCGGTGGTCGACGGCAGGCTCTCCGTGCGCGGCGTCGAAGGATTGTCGATCGCCGACGCCTCCGTGATGCCCACGGTGTCGACGGGCAACACGATGGCTCCCACGGTGATCATTGGCGAGCGCATGGCCGATATTCTTCTGAAATGATCCAGGATCAATTCACCGAAGTCAATTCCATCAGGACGCGCTATCGGGAGGCAGGAACTTCGGGTTCCGCCGTGCTCCTGCTGCATGGCATCGGATGTTCGGTGCTCGAATGGGAAAGCAACATCGAGGCGCTTGCGATGCGGCATCGGGTGTTCGCGCTGGATCTGGTGGGCTTCGGCCTGTCGGCCAAGCCCGCCGATCGCACCTACAGCCTGCGCCACCTCGCCCGGTTCGTCCTGGACTTCATGAAGGTGAAGGGAATCGCCCGGGCCCATATCGCCGGCAACTCGCTGGGCGGACGCCTCGCGCTCGAGTGCGCCGCCATGGCCCCGGAGCAGGTCGCGTCGCTCTTGCTGGTGGATCCCGCCGGCATGGCGCGGCGCGGGACGCTCTTCGAGTTCCGCCTGGCAACGCTGCCGATCCTGGGTGAGATCTTCACCTGGCCGCACCGGCTGGGAACGAGGATGCTGTGGCGCAAGGCATTCGCCGCACCGTCTTCGTTCGTCACCGAAGCGCTCGTCACCACGAAGCTTTCGCTGGCACGCCAGCCGGGCGCCCAGGCTGCGTTCCTCAAGACGCTTCGCGGCTTTGTCGACTTCCGAGGATTTCGTCCCGAACTCGTCGAGCAGCTCGCTGCCGCGCTGCCGGGTATCCAGGCGCCCACGCTGGTGCTGTGGGGCCGCGACGACCGCTTCGTGCCCTGCGCCCACGCCGAGGTGCTGGCTCGAAGCATGCCGAACGCCGAGGTCGAAATCTGGGATCGCTGCGGGCATGCACTGCAAGTCGAATGCGCGCAACGCTTCAACGAAGCCGCGCTCGCCTTCTGGCATCGACTCGACAAAGCCAGCCCGCGCTAGCAGCAGCAGGCAGGGGCGGCAGCCTCGTGCATCGGCAACCCGGTTGAAGCGATGGCACGTTCTGTGTCAACCTGCGTCGCTGGGCGCGGCCGCGCCGACAACACCCTGAAGGAGATCACCATGGCCATTCCCCATGTGCAAGCCGGCGAAATCGCGAACGTGATGCCGCTCGGTGCGGATCTTGTCGGCACGCGCACGCACGCGCTCTTCAAGTCCGAGGATCTGGAGGTGATGCGGATCGTCATGCTGGCCGGCGACACCATGCCGTCGCACGCGGTGGCTGGAGAGATCACCCTTCAATGCGTGGAGGGGCGTGTCGTATTGACGTACGCGGCAGGCGAGTGCGAGTTGATCGCCGGCCAGTTGATTCACCTGGCAAGGAACGATCCACATGCCTTGCGCTGCATCGACAACGCATCGCTGCTCCTCACGATTGTGCTGCGGCCCGATCCGCACAACGGCCGCAAGACATGAGCTTGCGGCATCGACCTGTTCAGGTCCCGCCCGTATCGCCGTGCGTGTTGGCGATGCGGAGGATCTGAACGCTGGTGGGCAGCTCGATCAGGAATTCCGCGTCGCGCGGAAGATGGTGGATGCGTGTCGGATCGGCGCCGGCAAAGCTGGTCATCGATTCGATGCTGTCCCAGTACGACACGGTCATGAACTCGGTCTCGCCTTCGCGGTCTTCACGGAAGGTCTGCACGCCGAGCGCCTTCTCGATCAATTTCCGGACACCGTGGTCGTAGTTGTACTTTTCGTACTCGTCCGCCCTGGCCGTCGGGGTGCGGCCACGCCAGATGCGCGCGATGCGCGGTCGGCGGTCGCTGTTTGCTGCCGTCATGGAGTGCTCCTTGTGTTGGGTCGCCCGTTTCATTCGCCCTCGTGCGCCAAAAGCCCGGCGCGCGACTGCCGGCCCCAGGTGCCGCGCCCGGTGAGAAACATCCACCAGCCCAGCGCCGCACCGGTGTGCCGCAGGATCTGGAAAGTGAAGGGCTCGATCAGCGCCGCCAGAAAGGCTTGCACCATGTTGGCGCCGCTCGCCTTGCCGACCCAGCGCCGGTAGAGGTGCACCGACCACAGGTGAAACAGCAGGTCGAGCGCGATCTTGGCGCCGATCACGCCGGCCACCGGCGCCAGGATGCCGAGCTGGCCGCGCACCAGGTAGACCGGCAGCAGCGCGAACGCCGCCAGGCCGTAGAGCGGCTGCAGCGTGTCGATCGCCTTGACCGGCAGCATCGCGGTGCCGAGCCAGCCATAGCGCCGGTCGCCGACCATTGCGCGGTACCAGTACTGCGTCTGCAGAAAACCGCCGAACCATCGGCGCCGCTGGCGCAGGAAGGCCGGCACGCTGCTGGGCGCGTCGGTGTGGGCCTGTGCGTCGCCCAGCACCCGCACGCGCCACGGCAGCTGGTGGGCCTGGGCGTGGCGGTGCAGGCGGTGGATGAGTTCGTAGTCTTCCACCAGGCAGTCGGGGTCGAAACCGCCGACGGCGCGCACCGCGTCGAGCCGGAATGCGGCGAACGCGCCCGAGATCAGCAGCAACCCGTTCAGCCGCATCCACGCGTAGCGCGAGAGGAAGTTGCGGATGTATTCATAGGTCTGGAACCACTGCAGGCAGCGGCCGCTCAGCGTGCGGCTGCACACCGGAGTGATGACGCCCGTGGCCGCCACCAGTTCGGGTTCGGCCGAGAAGGCGCGGCGCACTGCCGCGATGGCCTGGCTGTCGAGCAGCGTGTCGCCATCGACCGTGAGCACGGTCTGCGTGCGGACGCAGAGCATCGCGGCGTTGAGCGCGCGGGCCTTGCCGGCGTGCGGCAGGCGCAGCCAGTACAGCGCGGGGTGCAAGGTGCTGGCGGCGCTGAGTTCGCCCGGCGCGGGCGCCGTGAAGCCGTAGCGCATGGTCAGCAGCTGCGCGGTGCCGTCGCTGGAGCCGTCGTCGGCAATCACGATCTGGTCGGGCACATCGGTCTGGCCGAGCAGGGCGGCCAGCGTGACGGGCAGCACGGCGGCCTCGTTGTGCGACGCGATGATCACGCCGAGCGTGGCCGGCCGCAGGTCGGCCGCGGGCTGGCGGGCCGGCCGCAGGATCGGCAATGTGGCCCAGGTCACGAACAGCAGCAGCACGGTGTCGTAGGTGATGTAGGCCACGCCCACCGACCAGCTCCAGACGCCGCCAACCATGAATGCCATGCTGAAGAGACCGAGCCAGAGCAGCAGCACGCCGCCGTGGATCAGCAGGCTGCGTGCGGGCGTGGGCGGGGGTGAGAGGCGCGGCGAGGCAGCCGCGAAGGCTGCGGAAAGGGCGCTCTGTTGGGAATCTTTCAAGAGAATGTCCGGTCGATCAAGGGGTACGCAGTCCGCGCGGCTTTGGTTTTGCTGGCCCGAACTGACCCGGGACAATGCTGACAGACTCGATTCCCCTGCAAAAATTCCGCATGCCCATGATTCCCGACCGCTACACCCGACCCGCCATCCTGCTGCACTGGCTGATTGCCGCGCTGATGATCCTCAACATCGCGCTGATCCTGACGGTCGACCGTTTCCCCGACGAATGGGTGCGGCCCGTGGTCGACACGCACAAATCCCTCGGCATCACGGTGCTGGGCCTGGTGATTGTCCGCATTCTCTGGCGCGCCACGCACCGCCCACCCGAGATGCCCGGCAGCTACGGCCGGCTCGAGCGCTGGGCCGCGCATGCGGCGCACGGCGCGCTCTACCTGCTGATGCTTCTGCTGCCGCTCTCGGGCTGGATGCACGATTCGGCCTGGAAGGATGCGGCCACGCATCCGATGCAACTGTTCGGCCTGGTGCCCTGGCCGCGCATTGGCTGGATCATGGGAATCGAGCCGGCCCTGAAGGAAACGCTGCACACCGTTTTCGGCGCCGTCCACGAATGGGCCGGCTACGTGCTGTATGTGCTGTTCGCCCTGCATGTGCTGGGCGCGCTGAAGCACCAGTTCATGGACGGCGAACAAGAACTGCAACGCATTCTGCCCCGATGAACTTCCCGCCTGATTCCGACGTCGGCGCACGCGCCGCCATCGAGCGCATCGATGCGCTCGCCACCCACCATGATCCGGTGCACGAAGGCGTGCGGGTGCGATGGCGCCGCTTCGGCAAGGCCGACACCGCGCAGCCGCCGATCGTGCTGCTGCACGGCGGCCACGGCAGCTGGATGCACTGGCTGCGCAACGTCGAAGCGCTTGCGGCAGAACGCACGCTGTGGCTACCCGACATGCCGGGCTTCGGCGATTCCGGCACACCGCCGCGGCCCGGGGCAGAGGACGCGGCGGTCGGCCCGCTGCTGAAAGCGCTGGGCGGCACGCTCGACATGTTGATCGGTGCCGGCACGCCCATCGACCTCGGCGGCTTTTCGTTCGGCGGCCTGGTGGCCGCGAAGTTCGCGGCCGGGCGCGGCGCGGTGCGGCGACTTGCCCTGATGGGCAGCGGCGGCCACGGCACGCTGCGGCGCATGACGGTCGAGATGATCAACTGGCGCGCCGCCGCAAACCGGGCGCAAGAACGCGCCGCACTGCAGCACAACCTCGGCGCGCTGATGCTGCACGACAAGGGGGTGGACCCGCTGGCTTTCACGGTTCACGACATCAGTTGCCACGGCACGCGCTTTCGCAGCAAGGACGTGTCGCTCGCCGGCGGGCTTCAGGCCGCGCTCGACGTGATCGCGGCGCCGCAGTTGCTGGTCTGGGGCGAGTACGACGTCACGGCCGAACCGCGGTCGCTGGTGGCGCAACTGACTTCGGGCCACCCGGGGCGTGCGGGCGCGGTGATCGATGGCGCCGGGCACTGGGTGCAGTACGAGCGGGCCGACGAGGTCAACGCGCTGCTGCTGCGCTTTCTGGCCTGAACCGATCAGACCGGCACTGAGGCTGCATGCCGGCGCCAGAACGCGGCATCGGGCACAGGGCCCGACCCCGCCGCTGCGTTGTCCGCCATGTGCTCCGGCCGGCTCGTGCCGGGAATCGTGCAGGTCACGGCGGGATGGCTCAACACGAACTTCAGCAGCACCTGCGCCCAGCTCGTGCAGCCGATCCCGGCGGCCCAGCCGGGCAGGGGCTGGTCGCGCAGTTTGCGCAGCAGGGCGCTACCGCCAAACGGCATGTTGACGATCACCGCCACGCCGCGCTCGGCCGCCAGCGGCAGCAGGCGCTGCTCGGCCGCGCGGTCGTCCATTGAATAGTTGATCTGCAGAAAGTCGAGCCTCTCGGCACGCAGCACGGCCTCGACCTCGACATAGGCCGAAGCGGTGTAGTGCGTGATGCCGATATATCGCACGCGTTTTTGTTC
>JBDUCH010000229.1:0-6793 GCA_040003555.1 Variovorax sp.
GCATGACGCTGATGAAGATGCCGATGTTCTGCTGGACCTGGCTCATCACCGCCTATCTGCTGATCGCCGTGATGCCGGTGCTGGCCGGCGCCATCACCATGACGCTGACCGATCGCCACTTCGGCACCAGCTTCTTCAACCCCGCCGGCGGCGGCGACCCGGTGATGTACCAGCACATCTTCTGGTTCTTCGGCCACCCCGAGGTCTACATCATGATCTTGCCGGCCTTCGGCATCATCAGCCAGGTCGTGCCCGCGTTCGCGCGCAAGCGCCTGTTCGGCTACGCCTCGATGGTGTACGCCACCTCGTCGATCGCGATCCTCTCGTTCATCGTGTGGGCGCACCACATGTTCACGACCGGCATGCCGCTCACCGGCCAGCTGTTCTTCATGTACGCGACCATGCTGATCGCAGTGCCCACGGCCGTGAAGATCTTCAACTGGATCGCGACCATGTGGCAGGGCTCGATGACCTTCGAGACCCCGATGCTGTTCGCCGTCGGCTTCATCTTCGTGTTCACCATGGGCGGCTTCACCGGGCTCATCCTGGCCGTTGCACCAGTCGACACGCAATTGCAGGACACCTACTACGTCGTTGCCCACTTCCACTACGTGCTGGTCGCAGGCTCGCTGTTCGCCATGTTCTCGGGCTTCTACTACTGGTCGCCCAAATGGACCGGCGTGATGTACAGCGAAACGCGTGGCAAGGTGCACTTCTGGTGGTCGCTGATCTCGTTCAACGTCACCTTCTTCCCGATGCACTTCCTGGGCCTGGCCGGCATGCCGCGACGCTATGCCGACTACCCGATGCAGTTTGCCGACTTCAACGCAGTGGCGTCGATCGGTGCGTTCTTCTTCGGCTTCGCGCAGGTCTACTTCTTCCTGTTCATCGTGCTGCCCGCCATGCTCGGCAAGGGCGAGAAGGCAACGCAAAAGCCGTGGGAAGCTGCCGAAGGCCTCGAGTGGGAAGTGCCTTCGCCGGCCCCGTTCCACACCTTCGAAACGCCGCCGCGCCTGGATGCCACGGCAACCCGCGTGATCGGCTGACCGGCTGCGCACGATGACACCGGAACAGAAGAGGAACAACCGACGCATGGGGCTCACGCTGGCCTCGATCGCGGTGCTGTTCTTCATCGGCTTCATCGTCCGCATGGTCTGGATCGGGCGCTGAGCGCCGCACGGTCGTCGTCATGAGCATCGGTCAACGCATCCGCCGCGCCAACGTCCAGATGGTGGGCAAGCTCGCCGTGGTGGCCTGCGGCATGTTCGCGTTCGGCTACGCGCTGGTGCCGCTCTACCGCGCGATCTGCGAAATGACAGGCATCAACGTGCTGGCGCTGTCCGAACTGCAGGTGCCGGGTGGCGCTGCGGGCGGCAAGGACGTGAAACTGCCGGCCAACACGCAGGTCGACATGAGCCGCACCATCACGGTCGAGTTCGATGCCAATGTGCGGGGCCTCTGGGACTTCAAGCCGGCACAGAGCTCGATGCAGGTGCACCCGGGCGAGCTGCATACCGTGATGTACGAGTTCCAGAACGTGCAGAACCGCCGCATGGCCGCGCAGGCCATTCCGAGCTATGCGCCGCAGCAGGCCGCACCGTACTTCAACAAACTCGAGTGTTTCTGCTTCAACCAGTACACGCTCGACGCCGGCGAAAAGAAGCAGTGGCCGGTCGCGTTCGTGATCGATCCGAAGATCTCGAAGGACGTGAAGACCATCACCCTGTCGTACACCTTCTTCGAGGTCGGCGGCAAGACACCGGCGGCGCCGACCGCAGCGGCGGCCCAATTGCAGACGGAGCCACGATCATGAGCGCCGCCGACGAAGCCGGTGCTCGCAAAGGCTCGCTGCTTCGCGCCGTCAAGGCGGTGGGCTGGGGCTTCTTCGGCGTGCGCAAGGACAGCGACTACCAGGAAGATATCGCGAAGCTCACGCCGCTGCACATCATTGCCGTCGGGCTGGTGGCGGTCATGTTGTTCGTCGGTGGCCTGATACTGCTGGTCAAGTACGTGGTCGCGCCCTGACCCCCCAAGATTCGAATCGAGAGAAGAAAGCCAGGACCCTGATATGAGTTCAACCACCCACGGCACCACGCCCTACTACTACGTGCCCGGCCCGTCGGCCTATCCGGTCATGGCGGCGACCGGATTGCTTTTCGTGATCCTGGGCGCGGCCCAGTGGATCAATGGCCACGAGTGGGGCGCCTGGTCTCTGCTGCTCGGCATGGTGGCCTGGCTCGGCACGCTGTTCGTGTGGTTCCGGCAGGCCATCGGCGAAAGCGAAAGTGGCCAGTACGGCCACAAGGTCGATCTGTCGTTCCGTTGGAGCATGAGCTGGTTCATCTTCTCGGAGGTGATGTTCTTCGGCGCGTTCTTTACCGCGCTCTGGTGGACGCGCACCCATTCACTGCCCGCGCTCGGCAGTCTTGACAACGCATTGCTCTGGCCCGGCTTCAAGGCGGTGTGGCCCACTGTCGCGGCCGGTGTGACCGGGTCGCCGGCCGGCATCGTCGAGCCGTTCCAGACCGTGGGGCCGTTCTGGCTGCCGACCATCAACACCGCGCTGCTGCTGAGTTCCGGCGTCACGCTCACCTTCGCCCACCACGCACTGCGTGCTGGCCACCGTGCCCAGTGCATCCGCTTCATGTGGGTCACGGTGCTGCTCGGCATGCTGTTCCTGGGTGTACAGGGCTACGAATACCACCACCTTTACACCGAATTGAATCTCAAGCTGAGTTCGGGTGCGTACGGCTCGACTTTCTTCATGCTGACCGGCTTTCACGGCCTGCACGTGTTCATCGGCATGTTGATGCTGCTGTTCATCACCATCCGCCTCATGAACGGCAACTTCACACCCGAGCGCCATTTCGGCTTTGAAGGCGCCGCCTGGTACTGGCATTTCGTCGACGTCGTGTGGCTCGGTCTCTACCTGCTGGTTTACTGGCTTTGAGGGATTTGGACGGCAAAACAAAAAAGCGCCGCAAGGCGCTTTTTTCATGGCTGGCCGGCGATGCCGCGCGGCCCGATCTACTTGCCGACCGGAAGGCCCCCTGGCTGGATGTAGCCGAGTTTCCAGGCAATCAGGATGCACAGGAACAAAAGCACCGAAAGGCCGATCCGAACCGTGAGCGCGCGCGCCATGCCACCGGTTTTGGCGCGCCCGTCGCGCCCATCCTTCAGCATGTAGAACAGCGCAAATCCGAGGCTCGCCAGAATGCCGACAAAGGCGAGGGCGACAACGTATTTCATGATGCCCATTATCGGCCGCCCCAGCCGCCCCGTCCCTTGACCCCCACACCCATTCCGAGCCCGCGATCCGCACGCCGCGGCCGTTTCTGGCTGGTTACGATTGCAGCCGTGCTCACGCTCGCCGCCACCGCGTCGCTGGGCCGCTGGCAGCTGTCGCGCGCCGCGCAAAAAGAGGCGCTGCAGGCCGAGATCGAACTGCAGAAAAACCAACCGCCGCTCGACCAGCAGGCCTTCCTCCTGCTGACGCGGCCGACCGAGGCCATGCACCGATCCGTGCGGCTGCGCGGGCTCTGGCTTGCGCCGCAAACGGTTTACCTCGACAACCGGCAGATGCACGGCGTGCCGGGCTTCTACGTGCTGACGCCGTTCGCGATCGAAGGTAGCGAGCAAACCGTGATGGTGCAGCGCGGCTGGATCCAGCGCAACTTCGAGAACCGCACGCAGTTGCAGGCTGTTCAGACCCCCGCCGGGCTGATCGAGATCGAGGGCCGCATCGCGCCACCGCCGTCGCATCTGCTCGAGCTGGCCAAGGCGGCTGCGCCGGCAGCCGGCGCGCAGGGCGCAGTGGGGTCTTCGCCCATCCGGCAAAATCTCGACCTCGAAGCATTCCGCGCCGAAACCGGACTGCCATTGCGGGCCGATGTGTCGCTGCAGCAAACCGACGCGGCCTCCGAAGGCTTGCAGCGTGACTGGCCGGCGCCGGCACTCGGCATCGAAAAGCATTACGGCTACGCGTTTCAGTGGTTCGGCCTCGCGGCCCTCGTCACCATCCTCTATGTCTGGTTCCAAATCGTTGCTCCGCTCCGGCGTGCCCGCCGTGGCTGACGAGCCGCTCGGGCTCACCGTGCATTCGATGCCGTCGCCGCAGGCGCTCGGTGACGCGTCGGCCCGGCGCACGGTCATGGGCCGCTGGAAGATGGTCGCGGTGCTGCTGATGTGTGCGGCACCGGTCATCGCGTCCTATTTCACCTACTACGTCATTCGACCTGAAGGCCGCCGCGTGTATGGCGAACTGATCGAGCCGCAACGCCCGCTGCCAGCGTGGACGGTCGCCACGCGCGACGGCGCACCGATCCCGCTGGCCTCGCTCAAGGGGCAATGGCTGCTGGTGGCGGTCGGCGACGCCGCCTGCGACCGGCTGTGCGAGCAGCAGCTCTACCTGCAGCGCCAGTTGCGCGAAAGCCTCGGTCGCGAAAAAGACCGGATGGATCGCGTCTGGCTCATCAGCGATGCCAATCCGCCGCCCGCACGTCTGGACAACGGCCTGCATGGCGCCACGGTGCTGCGCGTGCCGGCGGCGCAGCTGTCGCAATGGCTTGCGCCCGAAGCCGGCCACACGCTGGCCGAGCATCTCTATGTGGTCGACCCGATGGGCAACTGGATGATGCGTTTTCCGGCGCGCATGGACGCCGCGGGCGCGGCCAGGGCCAAGAACGACATCAACCGGCTGCTGCGCGCCTCCGCATCCTGGGACGAACCCGGAAGATGAACACCCCCGCGCCCTACGACCTCGCGCCGATCGCCTGGCTGATGGGCATGGGTGTGCTGATCGCGCTCGGGCCGCTGGCGTGGGTCTGGCGCCGCAATGCGGGCCATGGTGTTGCGCGGCGCCTGCATGCGCTGACCGTGCTCGTGCTGTTCCTGACTTTCGACCTCACGCTGTTCGGCGCCTTCACGCGCCTGACCGATTCGGGGCTCGGCTGCCCCGACTGGCCCGGCTGCTACGGCAACGCGAGCCCGCTTGGCGCGCGGCATGACATCGCGATGGCGCAAGCCGCACAGCCGACCGGCCCGGTGACGCACGGCAAGGCCTGGATAGAGATGGTGCACCGCTACCTGGCCACCGGCGTCGGCGTGCTGATCGTCGTGTTGGCGATCGCCACCTTCGTCGCCTGGCGGCGGCAACGGCGGTCACCGGCCATTGCGGCGCCGCAGGTCGCGCTCAAGCCCTGGTGGCCGCTGGTCACGCTGGTCTGGGTCTGCGTGCAGGGCGCCTTCGGTGCGCTGACCGTGACCATGAAGCTCTACCCCGCGATCGTCACGCTGCACCTGCTCGGCGCCGTCGTGCTGCTCGCGCTGCTCTGCATGCAGGCGGTGCGCTACCAGCAAGCCGCGAGCGAGCGGCCGCCGACCGCCTTGCCCGGCGGGCTGCGCAGCCTGCTGGTGGCCACGAGCCTGCTGCTCGGGCTGCAGATTGCGCTCGGCGGCTGGGTCAGCACCAACTACGCCGTGCTGGCCTGCGCACAGTTCCCGACCTGCCAGGACAGCTGGTGGCCGCCAATGAACTTTGCGCAGGGCTTCGAGATCTGGCGCGCCCTCGGCGTCACTTCGGCCGGCAACCCGGTCGACTTCTCGGCGCTGACCGCGATCCACTACGTGCACCGGCTGATGGCCTATGTCGTGTTCGTGGCGATCGGTGTCCTGGCCTGGCGGTTGCGCCGCCTCGCACCCCTGCGCGCGCAGGCGAAATGGCTAGCCGGCTTGGCGCTGCTGCAGCTCGCCACCGGTCTCGGCAACGTGTTGCTCGGTTGGCCGCTGCTGGCGGCCGTGCTGCACACCGGTGGTGCCGCGGCGCTCGCCGTGGTGCTGGTCTGGACGCTGTGCGAAAGCCGGCGCGAGCATGTCGTGGCGACGCAGGCCCCGGGCCGCCTTTCCAGCTCAGGCAATATGGATCCTGCATGAGCACGCCCTTGCCCGTTACCGAAGCCACCAGCACCGCCAACGTGCTGCGCCAGTTCTATGCGCTGACCAAGCCGCGTGTGGTGCAACTCATCGTGTTCTGCGCGCTGATCGGCATGGTGCTGGCGGTGCCGGGGCTGCCGAGCTGGGCCGACCTGCAGCGCGGCCTGGTCGCCTGCATCGGCATCTGGCTCGTGGCCGGCGCGGCCGCGGCATTCAACTGCCTGGTCGAAAAGGGCATCGACGCGAAGATGAAGCGCACGGCATGGCGCCCCACCGCGCGGGGCCAGCTGAGCGACAGGCAGGCGCTGATTTTCTCGGCGGTGCTTTGCGCGGCCGGCTCGGCGCTGCTGTGGTTCACGGTGAATCCGCTCACGATGTGGCTCACCTTCGCCACCTTCGTTGGCTACGCGGTCGTCTACACCGTCATCCTGAAACCACTGACGCCGCAGAACATCGTAATCGGTGGTGCCTCGGGCGCGATGCCGCCGGTGCTGGGCTGGGCCGCGATGACCGACAACGTCGGGCCCGAAGCCCTGATCCTGTTTCTGATCATCTTCCTGTGGACGCCGCCGCATTTCTGGGCGCTCGCGCTGTACCGCGTCGAGGACTACCGCAAGGCCGGCCTGCCGATGCTGCCCGTGACCCACGGCAACGAATTCACGCGGCTGCAGGTGTTGCTCTACACCTTCATCCTGTTCGCAGCCTGTCTGATGCCGTTCATCTACGGCATGAGTGGCTGGCTCTACCTGGCGGTGGCGGTGGCGGTGAGCATCGGCTTCACCGGCTATGCGTTCGCGCTCTGGCGCCACTACTCCGACACGCTGGCGCGCAAGACCTTCAGGTTTTCGCTGATCCACCTGAG
>JBDUCH010000230.1:0-6786 GCA_040003555.1 Variovorax sp.
AGCAGCGCCAGGCCCACAAGTACGCGGTGCGCAACTTCGTGCTCGGCGGCGCCGAGTTGCAAGACGCAGCCAAGGAGCGCTTCGCCGCGATCCAGGAACGCCAGGCCGAACTGAGCCAGAAGTTCAGCGAGAACGCGCTCGACGCCACCGACGCCTTCGCGTACTACGCGGCTCTGGGCGAACTCGAAGGCGTGCCCGAAGACGTGATCAGCACCGCGCGCGCGGCGGCCGAATCGGAAGGCAAGGAAGGCTACAAGCTCACGCTCAAGATGCCTTGCTACCTGCCCGTGATGCAGTTCGCCAAGAGCAGTGCACTGCGCCAGACCCTCTACCGCGCGTATGTCACGCGCGCCAGCGAGTTCGGCGATCCGGCGCTCGACAACACGGCGCTGATCCGCGAGATCCTTGCGCTGCGGCAGGAAGAAGCGCAATTGCTCGGCTACAAGAACTTCGGCGAACTCTCGGTGGTACCGAAGATGGCGGATTCGCCTGATCAGGTGATCAAGTTCCTGCGCGATCTCGCCGCCAAGGCCAGGCCGTACGGGGAGCGCGACCTGGCCGACCTGCGGGTGTTCGCGGGCGAGCAGCTTGGCATGAGCGACCCGCAGCCCTGGGACTGGAGCTACGTTGGCGAAAAGCTCAAGGAAGCGCGCTATTCCTTCAGCGAGCAGGAAGTCAAGCAGTACTTCACCGCGCCGAAAGTGATGGCCGGCCTGTTCAAGATCGTCGAGACGCTGTTCGAAGTGAACATCCAGCGCGACGGCGCACCGGTGTGGCACCCGGCCGTCGAGTTCTACCGCATCGAGCGTGCGGGGCAGAAGATCGGCCAGTTCTACCTTGACCCGTCGGCGCGCGCCGGCAAGCGCGGCGGCGCCTGGATGGACGACGTGCGAGCACGCTGGCTGCGGCCCGACAACGGCACGCTGCAAACGCCCGTCGCGCAACTGGTCTGCAACTTCGCCGAAGGCGTCGACGGCAAACCACCGCTGCTCACGCACGACGACGTGACCACGCTGTTCCATGAGTTCGGCCACGGCCTGCACCACATGCTCACGCAGATCAACGAGCGCGATGTCTCGGGCATCAGCGGCGTCGAATGGGATGCGGTCGAGCTGCCGAGCCAGTTCATGGAGAACTTCTGCTGGGAGTGGGACGTTCTTTCGCACATGACTTCGCACGTCGACACCGGCGCGCCGCTGCCGCGCGCGCTGTTCGACAAGATGACCGCGGCCAAGAACTTCCAGAGCGGCCTGCAGACGCTGCGCCAGATCGAGTTCTCGCTGTTCGACATGCTGCTGCACACGCGCTACGACGCCGCAACGGCGGCTCCCGGCGCGGTGATGGCACTGCTGGCCGAGGTGCGCAGCGAGGTCGCCGTGATGCCTTCGCCCGAGTTCAGCCGCACGCCCAACACCTTCAGCCACATCTTCTCGGGCGGCTACGCAGCCGGCTACTACAGCTACAAGTGGGCCGAGGTGTTGAGCGCCGACGCATATGCGGCCTTCGAGGAAACCGTGGGCAGCAACGGCGAGCCGAGCATCGAGACCGGCCGCAGGTACCGGCAGGCGATTCTCGAAGCCGGTGGCAGCCGCAGCGCGATGGAGTCGTTCAAGGCCTTCCGCGGCCGCGAACCACAGCTCGATGCACTGTTACGCCACCAGGGCATGGCCGAAGTCGAGGCGGCCTGATGGATACTCGGGTCATTCGTTGACCCGGAGTTTCCGATGACCCTTTCCACCCGTCTCACTGCCCTCGCCTTCTTGCTGATCGCCACTGGCGCCATCGCGCAGCCCGTGTACCGCAACATCGACAAGAACGGCAAGGTCACCTTCTCGGACCAGCCGCCGGCCGCCAATGTGCAGCCGACCGCGACGCGCGGCGGCGGCGCATCGGCCGGCGCCACCGGCGCGGGCCTGCCCTACGAATTGCGCCAGGTGGTTCAGCGCTACCCGGTCACGATCTACACCGGCGAAGACTGCGTGCCCTGCGGCACCGCGCGCTCGATGCTGACCACGCGTGGCATACCGTTCGACGAACGTGTCGTCAAGACCAATGAAGACATCGACGCACTCCAGCGCCTGAGCGGGCAGAACTCGCTGCCGCTGCTGACCATCGGCGCGCAGCAACTCAAGGGCTATTCGGACGGCGAGTGGTCGCAGTACCTCGACGCGGCCGGCTACCCCAAGAGCAACCAGCTGCCGGCAGGCTACAACCGTCCAGCCGCCCAACCGCTGGTGGCGGCCCAGCAGGCAGCCACCCCGCGTCCTGCGGCAGCGCCCGCACCGGCGGCAGCGCCGGCTCCCCCGCCGGCCGCAACCGGCCCGACCCCTAGCAACCCCGCCGGCATCAAGTTCTGAGCGACGGCGCACCGCCGAAGACGAGCGTCTGAACGCCGTCCGGCGTGCCGAGCAGGCAGACGTCGGCCTTCTGGTGTGCGAACACACCCACCGTCACTACGCCGGGCCACTGGCTCACCTCACTCTCGAACGCGAGCGGGTCGGTGATCTTCAGGCCCGTCACGTCGACGATGTGCTGGCCGTTGTCGGTGACCAGCGGCAGGCCATCTCGCTCGCGCACCTGGGGCAGTCCGCCCAGCCGCTCGAACTGGCGCATCACGCGGCGCGCCGCCATCGGAATCACTTCCACCGGCAACGGAAACGCGCCGAGCACCTCGACCCGCTTCGACAGATCGGCGATGCAGACAAAGCGCCGGGACTGCGCAGCGACGATCTTCTCGCGCGTAAGCGCCGCGCCGCCGCCCTTGATCATGAAGCCATGGCCGTCGATCTCGTCGGCGCCGTCGATGTACACGGCCAGTTCTTCTACCTCGTTGCTGTCGAACACCTCGATGCCCAGTGCACGCAGGCGTTCGGTCGAAGCCACCGAGCTCGACACCGCGCCGCGGATCGTGTGCTTGATCGCCGCCAGCGCCTCGATGAACTTGTTGACCGTCGAGCCGGTGCCGACGCCGACGATCTCGCCGGCCACAACGTAGTCGAGCGCGGCGCGGCCGACCTGGGTCTTGAGTTCGTCTTGGGTGAGCGGGCTGGCGGTCATCGGGGAGAATCCTCGGTTGTCGTTGTCTGTCTGAAGCCCTGGATTATCCGATGTCGCTGTTGCTGCCTTACGCCCTCGCCCGCCCTTTCCTGTTCGGCCTCGACGCGGAGCATGCGCACGAACTCACGCTCGACGGGCTGGCCCGCACCCAGAACACGCCGCTGGCCTGCGTCTATACGGCCACGCGCGTGGAAGACCCGGTCACGCTGGCAGGGTTGAGCTTTCCCAACAAGGTCGGCCTTGCCGCTGGACTCGACAAGAACGCACGCTGCATCGACGCCTTCGCGGCCATGGGCTTCGGCTTCGTCGAGGTCGGCACGGTCACGCCGAAAGCGCAGCCTGGCAATGCCAAGCCGCGCATGTTCCGGCTGCCGCAGCGCGAAGCGCTGATCAACCGCCTCGGCTTCAACAACGAAGGCCTCGATGCCTTCCTCTCGAACGTTCAGCGCGCACGGTTTCGCAAGCGCGCCGGCCGTTCGGCACCGATGCTGCTCGGCCTCAACATCGGCAAGAACGCGGCCACCCCGATCGAGCGCGCAACCGACGACTACCTGCTTTGCCTCGAAGGCGTGTATCCGCATGCCGACTACGTAACGATCAACATCTCGAGCCCCAACACCGCCAACCTTCGCACGCTGCAAAGCGATGAGGCGCTCGATGCGCTGCTGGGCGCGCTGGCGCAGCGGCGGGAGGCACTGGCCGCAGCGCACGGCAAGCGCGTGCCGCTGTTCGTGAAGATCGCGCCGGATCTAGAAGAAGCACAGGTTGCCGTGATCGCGGCGACTTTGAAGCGCCACGGCATGGACGGCGTGATCGCGACCAACACCACGCTGGCGCGCGATGCGGTGGCGGGCCTGCCGCACGGCAACGAAAGTGGCGGCCTCTCGGGTGCGCCGGTGCGCGAGGCCAGCAACCGTGTGGTTGCGCAACTGCGTGCAGCACTGGGGAAGGGGTTCCCGATCGTCGGCGTGGGCGGCATCCTGAATGCTGCCGATGCCAGGGCCAAGATCGCGGCCGGGGCCGACGTGGTGCAGATCTACACCGGGCTGATCTACCGCGGCCCCGCGCTGGTGCGCGAGGCCGCGAAGGCGCTGAAGAGCGCGTGAGCGCTCATCCTGTTCA
Organism: Variovorax sp.; assembly: GCA_040003555.1. Taxonomy (GTDB): domain Bacteria; phylum Pseudomonadota; class Gammaproteobacteria; order Burkholderiales; family Burkholderiaceae_C; genus Variovorax. Next base: position 4,180 of record JBDUCH010000230.1, read on the forward strand.
GCGCATGCGCCAGAGCACGGGCGCAATCAACGCGGCCCACCGCAGCAATCGGCGCGGCCCGAGCGCGGCCACCACAGCAGCGGCAGCCACGCCGGCCGCAACCGGATGCTGCCGCGCAATGCGCAACGCTGCAGCGGCTGGCGATTCGTCCGGCGGGGGGACACCCGGCGCCGGCGCCGGCGCTGGTGTTTCGAGCACTGCAATGCGCTCGCGCTGGCGTTCGATGCGTGCGAGCAGTTCCGCCTGCGTGGACGGACGCGGGGGCGACGCGGCAGCGTCGTCCTCCTCGTCGCGACCCCCTGCCAGGCCAAAGCGCTGTTGCGCCCATTCCCAGTCGCGCTCGAACTCGCGACGGGCCGGTGCAAAGGCACTCTTTGCGCTTTGCAGGGTCGACATGAGCGCCAGCACAGCGCACAGCCAAAGCCCGATCCACACCCCGGCCACCGACCAGGCCGCGGTGGTGCGGCTCGGCGTGTCCCAGAAATGCACCACCACGGCGACCGACAGCAAAGCCACCGTGACCGTGGTGAGGCCGAGCACGGCGATCACCAGAACGAGCATCCGCTTGAGACGCTGCTTCTCGTCCTCCCACGCCATGCGCACCAACTGAACGCGGTCTTCTGCCGCCAGCGCGCCCTCGCCGGCCGCAATGCGCAGCCGACGCAGCCGGGCGTCCAGCCCGAACAGCGACATGAGCTTCATCGACAGGCCTCCGGCCTGCGATTCAGGCGTTCAGGTAGCGGGCCTTGCGCGTGTGGAGCCGCGCGCTCAGCTGCGGCGGCCAAGCAGCAAACCCACCAGCACGCCAACCGCGAGGGCGGCGCCGGCGATCTGCCACGGTTCATCGTGCGCGTAGGCGTTGGCGGTGTCGGCCGCATCGCGCGCCTTCTTGGCGGCGAGCTTGCCCTTTTCGGCGGCGAGCTCACGGGCGATCGCCAACTTGGCATCCACTCGCTGGCGCAGCGCCTTGATGTGGGGAACCGAGTCGAGTTCCTTGCTGGCCAGAACGCCGCGCACGTCATTGGCCAGATCTTCAGCCACCGCGTTGGCGGCCGCTTCGAGGTTTTGGGTGGATGCAGTCATTGAAATCTTCCCTCGTGAGTTGCGCCGGCACCGCGCCGGCCACTGCACGCCTGCAAGCGGCGTGCCGTTCCATCGTACATGGGTTGCGCGGGTCTTTTTCGCACCTGCATTCAGACTTTTGCCAGCAATTGCGCAACGCGGCGCGCAATCGCCAGGCTGCTGGTCAGCCCCGGGGATTCAATACCGAACAGGTTGACAAGCCCCGCCACGCCATGTTGCGACGGCCCCTGGATCATGAAGTCAGCCGCCGGCTCGCCCGGCCCGGAGATCTTCGGCCGGATGCCGGCGTAGCCGGGGACGAGCGCGCCGTCGGCCAGCGCCGGCCAATAGCGGCGCACCTCGGCATAGAAGCCGTCGCCTCGCGCCGGATCGACGACCAGATCCTGCGGGGAATCCACCCACTGCACATCGGGCCCGAATTTGGCCTGCCCGCCCAGATCGAGCGTGAGATGAACGCCGAGGCCCGCCGCTTCAGGCACCGGGTAAATCAAGCGCGTGAAAGGCGCGCGGCCGGCCAGGGTGAAGTAGTTGCCCTTGGCGAAGTACGCGGTCGGCACCGTATCGGCACGCAGCCCGTCAAACCGTTTCGCCAACGCCGGCGCGCCCAGCCCTGCCGCGTTGACCACGCTGCGGCAACGCAGTTGCGTGCCGTCCACTGCGGTCAGAACAATCGACCCGGGCTCGCATTCGGCACTCGCAACCGGCGATCTGAGCGCCACTACGCCACCGGCGTTTTCGAGTTCGCCTTGCAAGCTCAGCATCAACGCATGACTGTCGACGATGCCGGTGCTCGGCGAATGCAGCGCCGCCAAGCAACGCAGTTGCGGTTCCATCTCGCGGGCCTGGTCGGCTGTGAGCCATTCGAGGTCATCGACATCGTTGTCGGCGGCCCTGGCCCGGACCGCTTCGAGTTGCGGCACCTGCGCCTGCGAGGTGGCCACGATGAGCTTGCCGCAACGGCGATGGGGCAGCCCGCGCGCGACGAGGTAGTCGTAGAGAAGGTGTTTGCCCTCGACACACAGCTGTGCCTTCAGCGAGCCCTTGGCGTAGTAGATGCCGGCGTGAATTACTTCGCTGTTGCGCGAGCTGGTGCCGGTGCCGATCGCGCCTTCGCTCTCCAGCACGATCACCTCGCGCCCGGCGAGCGCCAGTTCGCGCGCCACGGCCAAACCCACCACGCCGGCACCGATAACGGCGCAATCAAATTCATCCATCACGCGAGCTTAGCCGCGCACGGGGAATGCGCTCAAGCGCCGGCTCAGCGGAGTGCCAGTCGAATCGGGCTGGCGGGTTCGCTGGGTTCGATCGGCGGTGTGCCGGGGCCCTCGTCGGGTTCGACCGGCAAATCCGCTGGGTCGACCGGGTTGGGCGTGATCGGGGTGGGCAAATCGGGGAATGTGGCCATGCCGGGCCTCCTTTCGCTTCGCTTCTACCGCTGATGCGCATCGCCCGCCACGGTGAACACGCGCAACCATGCGTCGGCCAGGGCCGACATGCGTGCGTAAATGCGAAGGAAATTGGTGG
>JBDUCH010000231.1:0-6761 GCA_040003555.1 Variovorax sp.
TAGCCGTCGCGCAGCAGCAGGCCGTTGTCCTGGTCGGTCTTGAGCAACTGCTCGCCGCGGCCTTCGCTGCCCATCACGAACAGGCAGCTGTTGGCGACCAGCTCCGGCGGTGCGATCAACTGCCAGGTGCGTTCGAACAACTTGGCGTTGAGCGCCTGCACCAGCGTCGCGATCTGGCCGACCCGCGTGCCGCCGCGATGCAGCAGGGCGATCAGCCGCGTGACGTGCCCGCAGGCCTGGCCCAGTGCCGCCAGATCCTGCGCCTCGGCGATCTCGCGGTTGATCAGGTAGGAATGGTTCGACAGGAAGCTGAAAAGGTCGAGCGCCTCCAGCACGCCCACCACGCGGCCACTGTGGTCGTCGGCCAGCACGGCCACGCGGTGCACCTTGTGCCGCACCATCACCGTCAGGGCGTCGCCGACCGGGTCGCCGGCGTTCACCGTGATCAGGCCGAAACTGGTCACCTCGCGCACCGCAAGGCGCTCCAGCGGCGTGCCATGCAGCACGGCGCGCTGCAGCGCCGTCACCGTGAAGATGCCGAGCCGCGGCGCGCCTTCGGCATCGGTGTCGCGCACCAGCACGTTGGAGGTGCGCTCGGCCTGGAACAGGCGCACCACCGAGAGCACGTCGCAGTCGGCATCGACGAAGTGCGGCACCCGCACCGATATCGCGTCGACGCGCGCCAGCGCCAGCGACTGCAGTTCATGCTGGCTGCTGCGCCCGGCAATGGCACCGAGCTTCTTCGAGAGGTCGGAGAACAGCAGCGCGCCGAATGCCGCATTGCGCGCGATCAGTTCGTTCACCACTTCGCGCGAGAGCTGGTAGGCCACCAGTTCCTCGGCTGCGACGAAACGGCCGCTGACCTTGCCCGCCACCAGGCTGCGGCCATCGAAGGTGTCGTCGGGCCCGAAGCCGGCGACCGGCTCCCCGCCATCGGGCTCGAACTGCTGCACGAAACCCTTGATCACCACGAACAGATGGGTCGGGGCGATGGCGGCATCGAGCACGATCTCGCCCTCGCGAAAGTAGGCGATGTCGACGCCCGCGCGCACCCGCTGCTGCTCGTCGGGCGTCAGGCAGTCGAAGGGCGAAACCTGGAAGTTGAAGGCGTTGGGCATGGCGCGTCGCTTGGCGAGTGTCCGCTGTCGCCGCCTGCAGCGCTTGATATCGGACAAGCACTGCAAAGATATGGGGTTTACCCTAGACTCGGGCCTTGCCCGACCCGCCGGGCTGCTCCAAGGAACCCGGTTTGAACATCACCTCCACCGCGCCGACCGGCGCGGAAGCCGCCGCGCTGCCCCAAGTCAACTTCGGCCGCGCAATGCTGGCGCTCGGCGTGGGCGGCTTCGCCATCGGCACCGGCGAGTTCGTCATCATGGGCCTGCTGCCCGAGGTCGCCAGGGACATCGGCGTGAGCATTCCGACCGCCGGCCATGTGATCAGCGCGTATGCGTTGGGCGTGGTGATCGGCGCACCGGTGCTGGCCGTGCTCGCTGCGGGCTGGCATCGCCGCGCCTTGCTGATCGCATTGATGGCCGTGTTCGCAGCCGGCAATTTCGCCAGCGCACTGGCACCGGGATACCTCTCGCTCAACCTGCTGCGCTTTGCTACCGGCTTGCCGCACGGCACCTACTTCGGCGTGGCGGCGCTCGTCGCGGCCGCACTCGCGCCGCCGAACCGGCGCGCGCGTGCCGTCGGACTGGTGATGCTGGGGCTCACCGGCGCCACGCTGGTCGGAGTGCCGATCGCGGCATGGCTCGGCCAGCTGTTCGGATGGCGCGCCGCGTTCGTGTTCGTCGGCGTCATCGCGCTGGCCGCGGTGGTGTTGCTGCGTCGCGATATCCCCGACATTGCACCGGCTGCCGGCGCCAGTCCGTGGCGCGAGCTCGGCGCGCTCAAACGCAAGCAGGTCTGGTTCACGCTCGGCATCGGCGCGATCGGCTTCGGCGGCATGTTCTCGGTGTTCAGCTACATCAAGCCGACGCTGACCGAAGTGGCCGGCCTGCCGCTGGGCGGTGTGCCGTTCGTGCTCGCGCTGTTCGGGCTCGGCATGGTGACGGGCAACCTGGTCGGCTCGCGCCTGGCCGACAAGTCGCTGATGCGCACCATCGGTGGCCTGCTCGCATATTCGGCGCTGGTGCTGACCCTGTTCACCTTCGCGGCGCAGCATGTGGTGACGGCGGCGATCAACGTGTTCCTGATCGGCACCATCGTCGCCGTCGGCCCGGCGTTGCAGATCCGCCTGATGGACGTGGCCGGCGACGCCCAGACGCTGGCGGCGGCGCTCAACCACTCGGCCTTCAACACGGCCAATGCGCTCGGTGCATGGCTGGGCGGCGCGGCCATCACGGCCGGTCTGGGCTGGGCCTCGACTGGCTGGGTCGGTGCGCTGCTGGCGGTGGCAGGGCTCGGCGTGTTCGGCTGGTCGATCGCGAGTGCGCGGGCCGAGGCGCGGCGGATGCCGGCCACGGCTTGCGCTGGCTAGTGCTGCTAGTGCTGCAGGATCTTCGAGAGAAACTGCTGCGCCCGCTCTGAGCGCGCTGAAGGATTGCCGAAGAATTCTTCCTTCGCGCAGTCCTCCACGATCGCGCCGCGGTCCATGAAGATCACCCGGTGCGCGACCTTGCGCGCAAAGCCCATCTCGTGCGTCACGCACATCATCGTCATGCCGTCGCGCGCGAGCTCCACCATCACGTCGAGCACCTCGTTGACCATCTCGGGGTCGAGCGCCGAGGTCGGCTCGTCGAACAGCATCGCCACCGGATCCATCGCCAGCGCCCGGGCGATCGCCACGCGCTGCTGCTGACCGCCCGAGAGCTGGATCGGATACTTGTGCGCATGGGCCTTCAGGCCGACGCGCTCCAGCAGCGCGAGCGACTTGTCGTGGGCCTCGCCGGCCGAACGCTTGAGCACCTTGCGCTGCGCGATCGAGAGGTTCTGTTCGATCGACAGGTGCGGAAACAGCTCGAAATGCTGGAACACCATGCCGACCCGCGCGCGCAGCGTGTTGATGTTGACCTTGGGATCGGTGACCGACACGCCGTCGATCGCGATGCGGCCTTTCTGGAATGGCTCCAGTGCATTCACGCACTTGATGAGCGTCGACTTGCCAGAACCCGACGGGCCGCAGACGACCACGACTTCGCCCTTCCGGATTTGCGTCGTGCAGTCGCTCAGCACCTGGAAGGTGCCGTACCACTTGCTCAGTTGTTCGATCTCGATCATTGCGGTTTTTCCTTCAAAGGAAGCGGTCGATGCGGAATGGCGCCAGGTCGATATCGGTGCGGCCGTGCACGATCAGGTCGGTCACCAGCCGCGCCGCGATCGGCGCCAGCGTGTAGCCATTGGAGGTGACGGCGTTGTAGAAGCCGGGCACGCCGGGCACATCGCCCAGGATCGGCGCGCCGTCGATGTTGACGTTCATGCCGGCCCAGCAGCGCACCATGTGCAGCCCGCTCACGGCCGGCAGTACCTTGCGCGCGACCCACAGGCTGCCCTCGATGCTGGCGCGCTCGGCGCGGTTCAGGCGCATGCCCTCGTGGAAGGCAGCCGTCCAGCCGCCGCCGATGATCAGGCCGCCGCTGGCGGCCTGCTTCAGGCTCAGGTGCCGGTCGGCGTGCGCGATCAGATGGTCAACCAGCGGCGGCGCCGGCTCGGTCACGATCATTTGCAGCGGCGCGCCTTTCACCGGGATGCGCACGCCGAGCATGTCGCCGACCGTGCTCGACCAGGCACCACTGGCATTGACGACGCGGCCGGCGCGGATCGGCCCGCGCGAGGTCTGCACGAGGAAGCCCGCGCCGTCACCCGGCAGCCGCTCGATCGCGTGCACGTCGCAGCCGCGCAGGAAGTGCGCGCCCTGCTGCTGCGCGCGTGAGGCTACGGCGTAGGTGGCGCGCAGCGGGTTGATCTTGCCCTCCATCGGGCACAGCTCGGCGCCGAGCAGCGCGGGCGACAGCGCCGGCGAGAGGCGACGCAGTTCTGCGCCGTCGATCACCTGGGCATCGATACCGTGCCGGCGTTCGAGCGCCGCCTTGGCCTCGATGAAACGCATGCCCGCTTCGCTGTCGGCCACCATCAGGCCGCCGGTGATCTTGATCTCGAGGTCTTCGCCGCAGTCGCGCTCGATTGCCTGCCACAGCCGCACCGACATCGGCCCGAGTGGCAGCGCGGCCGCAGCAGGGCCGCCGCCTTGCTGGGCCTTTTCGCCGAAGTCGAAGGACAGCAGTTGCACATGCAGGCTGCCCGCGTTGGCACCGGAGGCCTGCAGGTTGATGTCGTCGCGGTCGACCACCATCACGCTCTGCCCGGCCTGCGAGAGGTAGTAGCCGAGGCAGGCACCGAGCACGCCGGCACCGATCACCAGCACATCGGCCTGCATCGGCGCCAGCGTGCCGTGTTCCACCGGCCGCGCCAGGTTCGGCGTGATGGCCGGCTTGTGGCCACCCCATTCGGGCTTCTCGAAGCCGAGCGCACCGGCCGGCACCGGCCTGGCCGGCGGACGCGGCGCGAAGTACTGTTCGGCGTCGGGCACGCGGCCGGTCATCTCGCTGACGAGCCGCGCAGCCGTCACCGCGCAATAGCGCCCCTGGCAGCGGCCCATGCCCAGGCGCGTGTTGCGCTTGAGCGCGGCTAGCGTGTCGCGGCCGGCCCGGATCTGTTCGCGCACCGAGCCGAACGTGATCTCTTCGCAGCGGCACAGCACGGTGTCGTCGGGCACCTGGCTCAACGCGACGGGCGGCGGCGCGTAGATCGCCCACAGCGCCTGCTGGAAGGACAGCGCCCGGTCGAGCCGCGACTTCACCGCGCCCGATGCCGGCGCCTGCAGGCCGAGCCGGCGCGCCGCCGCCGCGCCGGCCAGCGTGCCGCGCGCCAAAGCCACGCGCGAGCCGCCCAGGTCGGCGCCGTCGCCGACGACGTAGACGCCGGGCAGGCTGGTGGCACCGTCGTCCTGCGTGACTGTGGCGAGGTAGCCCAGATGCCGATCGCTCACGCGGTGTTCGCAGCCGAGCATGCGCGCGAGTTCGGTCGACGGAATGAAGCCGTAGCCGACGCAGAGCGTGTCGGCGTCGACGTGGCGCGGCGCGCCGGCGGCGTGGCCCTGCGCGTCGAGCGGCGCGACGTGCACGCGTTCGACCCGTTCCTTGCCCTCGACCGCTGTCACGCCGTGCTGCCACAGCACCGGCACCCCGTGCGCACGCAGTTCGCGCAGGTATCGCCAGCCCTGCAACAGCAGGTCAGGGCCGGTGCGCGCCGCCTGCAGCAGCTGGCGCGCCTGGCGCAGCGACGGCCGCGGCGCCGATTCGAGCACGGCCAGCACCTGCGCGCCGCCGGCCACCAACTCGGCCGCGAGTTGCAGATTGAGCGGGCCGTTGCCCGCGACCACGATGCGCTGGCCCGGCGCCACGCGGTAGGCGCGCGCCAGCGTCTGCGCGGCGCCGGTGGTCATCACGCCCGGCAGCGTCCAGCCGGGGAAGGGCACCGGCCGCTCGTAGGCACCGGGCGCGAGCACGAGCTGGCGGCAGCGCAGCACCGTGGCGCGGCCATCGACCAGTGCGCCGACTTCGGTGGCCGAGAACGCGGCCCAGACCTGCGCGCCCTGGTGCACGACCACGCCGGCTGCGCGGACGGCACGCTGTAGCGCCAGCCCCTGCGCGAACTGCCGGTCGGCCGGTGTCGCCGCCTGCTGCGAGGGCGCGAGCGGCTTGAAATACTGGCCGCCGCTTTGCAGCCGTTCGTCAAGCAGCGTGACCTGCGCACCCGCCCGGCGGGCCGCCAGCGCGGCCGAGAGGCCGGCCGGGCCGGCGCCGACAACTAGCACGTCGACCGCCCGTTCCACCGGCTGTTCACCGGGCTCGGGGGCAAGAGGGCGCAGCGGGTCGGCCGGCGTGCCGGCCGGCAGGGTCGAGCGCACCTGCTGGCCATCCACCGCCTTGGTCAGGCAGGCGCGCTGGCTGGCCTGGCCGTCGACAGTGACCAGACAGTCGAAGCAGGCGCCCATGCCGCAATACAGGCCACGCCGTGCTCCGCCGCGCGTGTGGCGCAGTTCGGCAATGCCGGCGGCAGACAGTGCGGCCGCAATGGTCTCACCGTCGACAGAGTCGATCGGGCGGCCGTCAAACCAGAAGAGGATCGGCTGGCCGGCGGCTGTGATGGAAGGGTGGGTAAGTCGTTGACTTCGCATGCGGTATACGTATACTACACGTATACATTCATATCGTCATTCGATTTTTGAACCAAGGACGGGATATGGCAGCGTTTCGCGGCACCTACACGGTGCTCATCACCCCCATGACGGCAGACGGCAAAAACGTCGATGTGCCGGCGCTCAGGAAGCTGGTCGACTGGCAGATCGAGGAGGGGATTCACGGCCTGATCCCGCTGGGCAGCACCGGGGAGTTCCTGTCGCTGACGCCGCAAGAGCGGCAACTGGTCATCGAAACCTGCATCAGCACTGCAGCAAAACGCGTGCCCGTGCTGATCGGCACTGGCGCCGAATGGACCGACGAATGCGTGCGCCTGAGCCGCGAGGCCGAGACCATGGGCGCCGACGGCGTGATGATCATTCCGCCGTTCTACAGCTCGCCCACCGACGACGAACTCTTTGCGCACTACCGCAAGGTGGGCGAGGCCATCGGCATCCCGATCATGGTCTACAACAACCCGGCCACCGCCAACGTCGACCTGAAGCCGGAGCTGGTGGCGCGCCTTTCCCGCATCGACAACTGCCGCTACATCAAGGAATCGACGCTCGAGGTCAC
>JBDUCH010000232.1:0-6759 GCA_040003555.1 Variovorax sp.
GCATGTCGTTCATCACCGTCTCGGCCGACTCGGGGCAGTTGAGCGTGAAGCCGCCCACCAGCCATTGCGCCACTGAGAACAGATGGTCGCCGACCCAGGCCATCGGCAGGTAGCTCATGATGTTGTCGCCCGGGCCGAGCTTGTCGGTCACCACGCCGCCGTGGCCGGCCGAGATGAAGCTCGCATGGGTCTGGCAGACGCCCTTGGGCCGGCCGGTGGTGCCTGAGGTGTAGAGGATCACGCCCACGTCCGTCGACTCGCCGCTCGCCACGGCGGCATCGAAGTAACCCTTGTTGGCGGCATCGAAGGCACGGCCCAGCACGCGCAATTGTTCGTAGCCGAGCAGGCCCGGCTGCTCGTAGTGGCGCAGGCCCTTGGGGTCGTCGTAGATGATGTGGCGCAGGTTGGGCTGCTTGCCTTCCTGCAGCTCACGGCACTCCAGCAGCTTGTCGACCTGTTCCTGGTCTTCGGCGATCACGAACTCGATCGCCGCGTCTTCCAGCATGAACACCATCTCGCCCGCCACCGCGTCCTGGTAGAGCGGCACCGGCACGCCGCGCAGGCTTTGCGCGGCCACCACGGCCATGTAGAGGTGTGGCCGGTTGGCGCCGACGATCGCGAGATTGTCGAAGGGCCTGAAGCCCAGGCTCGCGAGACCGCAGGCGATCTCGCGCACTTCGGTGGCCACGTCGGCCCACGTCCAGGCCTGCCAGATGCCGAGGTCTTTTTCGCGCACGGCGGGCGCCGCGGGCTGGCGTGCCGCGTGGGCGGCCAGCAGGCGGGGGAAGGTGTCGGCGGGGAGGGGAGGAAGGTTCACAGTGGGGCGGATCGTAGGCCGCACTTTGACGCCGAGTTGTCGTTCCAACGACAATCCTAGGGACACTACTCCCCGGAGTTTCCCGATGAACATCGGCAGTTCCAGCAGCGGCAATTCGATCCGCGACCGCGTCCGTCCGGCCGATGCTGGCGAGCTTGCCAACATCCCCTGGTTGCGCGCACTCGGGGGCACGGAGCGGCGCCGCGCCGAGGCCGCACTGGTGGTGGGCGAGGCCGAACCCGGCGACCTGGTCTGCCGCATCGGCCGCGCCCCGACCTACTGGTTCGGCGTGATCGAGGGCCTGCTCAAGATGAGCAACGACAACGCCGACGGCACCTCGATGACCTACAGCGGCCTGCCGCCCGGCGGCTGGTTCGGCGAAGGCACTGCGCTCAAGCGCGAGCCGTACCGCTACAACATCCAGGCGCTGCGCCGCAGCCTCGTGGCGGGGTTGCCGGTCGACGACTTTCACTGGCTGCTGGATCACTCCATCGGCTTCAACCGCTTCGTGATGAACCAGCTCAACGAGCGGCTGGCCCAGTTCATCGCCGCGCGCGAGGCCGACCGGCTCAACAACCCCGACGTGCGCGTGGCGCGCAACCTGGCTGCGTTGTTCAACCCCGTGCTGTTTCCGGGCGTGGGCGAATTGCTGCGCATCACGCAGCAGGAACTGGCCTACCTGATCGGCCTGTCGCGCCAGCGCGTGAACCAGGCGCTGCGCACGCTGGAAGCGCAAGGCGCGCTGCGGGTGGAATACGGCGGGCTGCGCGTGCTCGACATGGCGGCGCTGCGCGGTGGCGGGGTTGCGGGCAAGAATGGTCCGTAGCGCCTCCCTACACTCCTGCCCATGGAAATCTTTGTTCTGGCGATCCTGATCGCCTTCGGCGCGTACGCTCTCAAATCAAGAGACCAGAAGCGGCGCATTGCCTTGCTGGCCAGCCATCTCGGCAACCACCAGATCGAGAAGCTCATGGAAAAGCTCACCGACGGGTACCTTCGCTGCCTGGGCGAAGACGATGCGGAGCGGCGAGCCCAGATCTGGAGCCTGCTCGACAGCAGCGAGCAGGACTTGTCCGCGCAGTTCAGCCGCTTCGCCGCCGGTTTCTCGCGCGTCGACGAATCCCAGACGCGCGTCAGCAAGTTGCCGCTGGCCTTGCCGTTTGCCGACAAGCTGTTGCCCGCATCGATGTTCTTCGACGTGCGCCAGGCCTTTGCGATCCATGCCCAGGGCATCGCCGATGCGGCCGCCAACCGCCAGCAGCAAACGCCCAAGGCCAAGGCGTTCACGATGTCGGCCGAACTGTTCTTGATGCAGCACACCTGCCACTGGTATTGCAAGTCGAAAGCCGTAGCCTCTGCGCGCATGATGGCGCGGCACCAAACCTCATACCAGCTGGCGCTCGACTCTGTCGCGCCCGGCACGCGCAACGCCTATCGCGCACTGATCGGGAGCTGAATCCATCATGTCCACCACGCCCGACGTTCAGGCCGATGCCGCAGCCGATGCCCTGCTCGCCGCCAACGCGCAGCACGAGGCCATGGCGGAGCAGCTCGACGCCCTCAACGAACTGCTCGCCAAGCCGCTCAATGAAATCCTGGCCGAGCGCGACAGGTTCAAGGACGCCGCCGCTGCCTGGGACGCCTTCGGCGCCATGTGGATGCTGTCGCAGCGCGCCATGAAGCGCGTGGCGCTCGACCTTGCGGCCGGCCAGGGCGTGAGCGAAGAAGAAGTCGTCGCGCGCGCGCTGGCGCTTGCCAACGAGGTGCTGAACGGCGATGACGTCGACCTTGGCGGCACCATCGCCGAAGCGCAGATGGCGCACATCGACCGGCACCGTGCGGTTCTGCGCAAGCAGTTCCGCCAACCCTAGCCACCCACCTTTTCCGGAACCCCGCCATGGCCACCGCCAAATCGATCGACACGGGTGAGTACAAGCTCTTTCCGTCGCCGCGCAACGTGCACCGCGTGGTGTTCGAGCACCAGGTCTTCGTGCCGCACCCCTACATGCTGATCGACCTCGAGAGCTACTACTTCAAGGGCCGCTACAGCCTGTTCGCCGCCTGCCGCCTCGCCGACAACAAGATGGGCCAGCTCGTCACGCTCGAGCTCGATGCCGACGAGGCGAAGTTCAAGGCGAAGTTCGTACCCGACTGATTCGTCCACTCACCACCGAAGAAGGAGACACGACCATGTTCCAACCCACCCTCATGACCGGCCAGCGCATCCTGGTCACCGGCGGCGGCACCGGCCTCGGCAAGTCGATGGCCGAGCGCTTTCTGGGCCTCGGCGCCGACGTCGCGATCTGCGGCCGGCGCCAGTCGGTGGTCGAAGACACGGCGGCCGAGTGGCGCAAGCAGTTTCCGGGGCGCCGCGTCGATGCGTTCGGCGTCGACATCCGCAACGCGCAGGCGGTCGACGAAATGGTCGAGTCGCTGTTCGCGAGCGGCGGCCTCACCGGCCTGATCAACAACGCGGCCGGCAACTTCGTCTCGCCGACCGAGGCGTTGTCGCCGCGCGCCTTCGACGCGGTGGCCAACATCGTGTTCCACGGCAGCTTCTACGTGACGCAGGCGGTCGGCAAGCGCTGGATCGCGCAGGCCAAGGCCGGCGAGTGGAAGCCCGGCAGTCCTTACCGCAGCGTGATGAGCATCATCGTGACCTGGGTCGACAACGGCGGCCCCTACGTGGTGCCCTCGGCCATGAGCAAGGCCGGCATCGAGGTCATGACCAAGTCGCTGGCGGTGGAGTGGGCGCGCTACGGCATCCGCCTCAATGCGGTCGGCCCCGGCGAGATTCCGACCGAAGGCATGAGCAAGCGCCTGAATCCCGGCGAAGAGCCCGGCGAACGCAGCAAGAAGAGCAATCCGATGGCGCGCACCGGCGAGATGAGCGAGTTGCAGAACCTCGCCGCCTTCCTCATGGCGCCCGGCCAGTGCGACTGGCTCACCGGGCAGGCCATCATGATGGACGGCGGCCAGGCGCTCGCCACCGGCGGCAATTTCTACGAACTGCGGCAGTGGAGCGATGCCGACTGGGTGGCCGCCCGCGAGCGCATCGAGGCGCAGAACGCAAAAGACAAGCTCCAACGCTGAATTGACAACACGGACGCCACCGAAGTGAGTACTATCGTGCTATTACAACTCTTCGGTTGTGGAGCGAAGCTTTGCGCAAACCGTCGGACACCATGGGCAGTTCATTCGCGCAATGGGCTCACCTGACAGACACTCTCGCCAAGCTGTTCCTTCAGCTTCACAGCGGGGATGAATCCGTGCGTGCCGAAGTTCTGAAGCTGTCCAGAAAGCTGCAAGAGCTCAACCGCGAGATGCAGCAGGCCAGCTTCCCGCGCGCCTGAGCCAACCCGCTCGCCGTTTTTACGGCTTCTTTACAGCCCATCCCCGAGTCCATTCCCCGTTTTTACGCACGCCTGTCGAGACTGATTGCCATGTCTCGCAACAGGAGTGAGTGAATGGACTTGGTATGGATCGCCGCCCTTGCGGCGCTGTGGCTGGCGCTGGTCGGCATGGTGGCGGGGCTGCACAGGCTGCAGGCCGCCAAAGGGGAGCGGCCGTGATCAGCCTCGAAGCGCTCTATGGCTTCGGCGCTTTCATTGCGATCGCGCTGTTCGCCTATCTGGTCTACGCGCTGATCCGTGCGGAGGAGTTCTGAGCCATGAACGCCTCCGCCTGGACTTTGCTGCTGCTCTTTCTGGTCGTGCTGGGCCTGCTGGCCTGGCCGATTGGCCGCTTCCTTGCGGCACTGTGTGACGGCCGCCTGCCGCGCTGGATGCAGCGCGTGGAAGCGCCGCTGTACCGCCTGGCCGGGGTGTCGGCCGGCGAATCGATGCACTGGCGCAGCTATGCGTTGGCGCTGCTGGCCTTCAATGCGCTGGGTGGGCTGGTCGTCTACGGCTTGCAACGGCTGCAGGCCGTGCTGCCGCTCAACCCGGCCGGCATGGCTGCGGTCTCGCCCGATTCTTCGTTCAATACCGCAGTGGCCTTCGTCACCAATACCAACTGGCAGGGCTACGGGGGCGAGTCGACCATGAGCTATCTCACGCAGATGCTCGGGCTCACGGTGCAGAACTTTCTGTCGGCCGCCACCGGCATCGCGGTCGCCTTCGCACTGGCGCGCGGCTTCGCGGCGCGGCGCACCGATGGCCGAGGCTTTGTCGGCAACTTCTGGGTCGACACCACGCGTATCACCGTGTGGCTGTTGCTGCCGCTCTCGTTTGTCGTGGCCGTGTTCTTCGCCGGCCAGGGCGTGATCCAGAACTTCGACAGCTACAGGACGGTGACCACGGTCGAGACGCAGGCCTATCAACAGCCGAAGAGCGGCCCGGACGGACAGCCCCTGAAAGACGCGGCCGGCAATCCGGTCATGGAAGGCGCGAACACCACGACCCAGACGCTCGCGATGGGCCCGGTCGCCTCGCAAGAGGCCATCAAGATGGTCGGCACCAACGGCGGCGGCTTCTTCAACGCCAACTCGGCGCACCCGTACGAGAACCCGACGGCGCTCACCAGCTTTGTGCAGATGCTGGCGATCTTTCTGATTCCGGCCGCCCTGTGCTTTGCCTTCGGCCGCGTGGTCGGCGACCTGCGGCAGGGCTGGGCGGTGCTGGCGGCGATGACGGTGATGTTCGTCATTGCCGTCCTCGTGCTGCTGCCGGCCGAGCAGGCCGGCAACCCGTTGCTCGGCGCGCTCGGCGTCGACCAGGCCACGAGCGCGTTGCAGGCAGGCGGCAACATGGAAGGCAAGGAAGTCCGCTTCGGCATCAATGCCTCCGCGTTGTTCGCCGCCGTGACCACGGCCGCTTCGTGCGGTGCGGTGAACACGATGCACGACTCGCTCACGCCGATCGGCGGGCTGGTGCCGCTGGTGCTGATGCAGCTCGGCGAGGTGGTGTTCGGCGGCGTCGGCAGCGGCCTGTACGGCATGCTGATCTTCGCGATCCTCGCGGTGTTCATCGCCGGCCTGATGATCGGCCGCACGCCCGAGTACCTCGGCAAGAAGATCGAGGTGCACGAGATGAAGCTGACCTCGATCGCGATCCTGGTCACGCCGATCCTGGTGCTGGCGGGCACCGCGCTCGCGGTCAGCATGGTGGACGGCAAAACCGGCATCGCCAACCCTGGTGCGCATGGCTTCTCCGAAATCCTCTATGCGCTGACCTCGGCCGGCAACAACAACGGCAGTGCCTTCGCAGGGCTCTCGGCCAACACGCCGTTCTACAACGCGCTGCTCGGCCTCGTGATGTGGCTCGGCCGCTTCGGCGTGATCGTGCCGGTGCTGGCCATCGCCGGTGCGCTCGCCGCCAAGAAGCGCCTGCCTGAAACCGCCGGCACCATGCCGACGCACGGCCCGCTGTTCGTCTCCCTGCTGATCGGCACCGTGCTGCTGGTCGGCCTGCTCAACTACGTGCCGGCGCTCGCGCTGGGCCCGGTGGTCGAGCAACTGATGCTCTGGAAGTGATCGCCATGAAAGCCAAAACCGCTTCCCTGTCGCTGCTTGATGCGACCCTCCTCAAACCGGCGCTGTGGAGCGCCTTCGCCAAACTGAGCCCGCGCGTGCAATGGCGCAACCCCGTGATGTTCGTCGTCTACATCGGCAGCATCCTCACGACGCTTCTGTGGCTGCACGCCATCAGCTTCGAGGGGGGCACCGGCATGTCCGCCGCCTTCGTGCTCGCCGTGTCGGTGTGGCTCTGGTTCACCGTGCTGTTCGCCAACTTCGCAGAGGCGCTGGCCGAAGGCCGCAGCAAAGCGCAGGCAGCGTCGCTGCGCGGCCTGCGTAAGGACACCTGGGCCAAGAAGCTCAACGGCCCGCAACGCAATGCCGGTTTCCTGCCGGAGCAGGCGCCGAACCTGCGAAAGGGCGATGTCGTTCTGGTTGAAACCGGCGACGTGATCCCGCTCGACGGCGAAGTGATCGAAGGCGTGGC
>JBDUCH010000021.1:0-22412 GCA_040003555.1 Variovorax sp.
CACCACCGCGCTCTACCGGCTGGCGCCGCCCGCCTTCCTGGCCGGCTACACCTTCCACTTCAAGACCCGGCAGAAGCTGCAGGAATCGAAGCTCAAGGCCCAGCTCACGCTGGCCGGCTACAGCCACGTCACGCAGGTGGTGAGCCCGGGCGAGTACGCGGTGCGCGGCGGCCTGATCGACCTGTTCCCGATGGGTTCGACCCAGCCATTTCGCGTCGACCTGTTCGACGACGAGATCGATTCGATCCGCACCTTCGACCCCGACACCCAGCGCAGCCTGTACCCGGTGCCCGAAGTGCGCCTGCTGCCGGGCCGCGAGTTTCCGATGGACGACGACGCGCGCGCCCGTTTCCGCGGCCGCTGGCGCGAACTGCTCGAGGGCGACCCGACCAAAAGCCGCATTTATAAGGACATGGGCAACGGTGTCGCCACCGCCGGCATCGAGTACTACCTGCCGCTGTTCTTCGAAGAAACGGCCACCGTGTTCGACTACCTCGGCACCGACGCCACGGTGGTGCTGCACGGCGATCTGGAACCCGCGTTCCGGCATTTCTGGCAGGACACGCGCGAGCGCTACCGACTGGTGCAGGGCGACCCCGAACGGCCGGCGCTGCCGCCGGAGGCGCTGTTCCTCAATGCCGAGCAGTTCTACGCCTGCGCCAAGCCGCATGCCCAGCTCGCGCTGCGCGGCGCCAATGCCGAAGCTGCACCCTTTGCCGAATTCGACGTGCTGCCGCCGTTGGCTGTCGTGCGCGGCGCCGAAGACCCGCTGACCCGGCTGAAGGATCACCTGCGCAACACGCAGCAGCGCGTGCTGCTTCTGGCCGAAAGCGCCGGGCGGCGCGAGAGCCTGCTCGACTTCCTGCGCGCGAGCGGTGTCAGCCCGCCGGCCTTCGATTCGCTGGCCGAGTTCGAAGCCGAGAGCGGCGAACGCATCGGCATCGCCACCGCGGCGCTGGCCTCAGGCTTCGCCTGGCTCGAAGGCGGCATCGACCTGGTCACCGAAACCGAGCTGTTCGCGAGCGCGCCCACCACGCGGCGCCGCAACAAGAAGCAGGAACAGGTCAGCGACGTCGAGGCGCTGATCAAGGATCTGAGCGAGCTCAACATCGGCGACCCCGTCGTGCACTCCGCGCACGGCATCGGCCGCTACCGCGGTCTGATCAACATGGATCTGGGCCAGGGCAAGAACCCCGATGGCACGCCCGTGCTGCAGGAGATGCTGCACCTCGAATATGCGGACAAGGCCACGCTCTACGTGCCGGTCAGCCAGCTCCACCTGGTGAGCCGCTACACCGGCGTGAGCGCAGACGAGGCGCCACTGCACAAGCTCGGCTCCGGCCAGTGGGAAAAGGCCAAGCGCAAGGCCGCCGAGCAGGTGCGCGATTCGGCCGCCGAGCTGCTCAACATCTACGCGCGCCGCGCGGCGCGCGAAGGCCACGCTTTCCGCTACTCGCCGCTCGACTACGAGACCTTCGCCAACGACTTCGGCTTCGAGGAGACGGCCGACCAGAAGGCCGCCATCCACGCCGTGATCCAGGACATGATCTCGCCACGGCCGATGGATCGGCTGGTGTGCGGCGACGTGGGCTTCGGCAAGACCGAGGTCGCACTGCGAGCCGCCTTCATCGCCGTGACCGGCGGCAAGCAGGTTGCGTTTCTTGCGCCGACCACGCTGCTGGCCGAGCAGCACTACCAGACGCTGGTCGACCGCTTCGGCAAGTGGCCGGTGAAGATCGCCGAGATGAGCCGCTTCCGCTCGGCCAAGGAAATCACCGCGGCGGCCAGGGGGCTGGACGACGGAACGATCGACATCGTGGTCGGCACGCACAAACTGCTGTCGCCATCTATCCACTTCAAGAATCTCGGCTTGCTGATCATCGACGAGGAGCATCGCTTCGGTGTGCGCCACAAGGAGGCGATGAAGGCGATGCGCGCCGAGGTCGACGTGCTCACGCTCACCGCCACGCCGATTCCGCGCACGCTGGGCATGGCGCTCGAAGGCCTGCGCGACCTGAGCGTGATCGCGACCGCGCCGCAGCGTCGCCTCGCCATCAAGACCTTCGTGCGCACCGAAGGCAACGGCGTGATCCGCGAAGCCGTGCTGCGCGAGCTGAAGCGCGGCGGCCAGGTCTACTTTCTGCACAACGAGGTCGAGACCATCCAGAACCGGCGCCAGAAGCTCGAAGAGATCCTGCCCGAGGCGCGCATCGCGGTGGCGCACGGCCAGATGCCCGAGCGCGAGCTGGAGCGCGTGATGCGCGATTTCGTGGCGCAGCGCTACAACATCCTTTTGTGCTCGACCATCATCGAGACCGGCATCGACGTGCCGACCGCCAACACCATCGTGATGAGCCGCGCCGACAAGTTCGGCCTGGCGCAACTGCACCAGCTGCGTGGCCGGGTCGGCCGGAGCCACCACCAAGCCTATGCCTACCTGATGGTGCCCGACATCGAGGGCCTGACCAAGCACGCCTCGCAGCGGCTCGAAGCGATCCAGCAGATGGAAGAACTCGGCTCGGGCTTCTACCTTGCAATGCACGACCTCGAGATCCGCGGCACCGGCGAAGTGCTCGGCGAAAGCCAGAGCGGCAACATGATGGAGATCGGCTTCCAACTCTACAACGAGATGTTGAGTGAGGCAGTGCGCGCGCTCAAGGCCGGGCAGGAGCCCGACCTGCTCTCCCCGCTCAGCGCGACGACCGAGATCAATCTGCACGCGCCCGCCCTGCTGCCCGACGACTACTGCGGCGACGTGCACCTGCGCTTGTCGTTCTACAAGAAACTCGCGACCGCGAAGACGCCCGACCAGATCGACATCCTGCTCGAAGAGATCGTCGACCGCTTCGGCAAGCTGCCCCCGCAAGCGCAAACGCTGATCGACGTGCACCGCCTGCGCGTGCTGGCACGACCCTATGGCGTGGTCAAGGTCGATGCGGCACCGGGCGTGATCCACATCACCTTCAAGAAAGATCCGCCGATCGACGCGATGAACATCATTAGCCTGATCCAGAAGAACAAGCACATCAAGCTGGCCGGCAACGAGAAGCTGCGCATCGAGCGCGAACTGAAAGAACCCAGAGACCGGGCACAGTTGGTGCGCGACGTGCTGCGCAGCCTGGGCCAACCCAAAGTACAGGAACCGATGCCCGCATGAGCCCCTCTGAATTCGCACCCGGGCTGGTCGTCCAGCGCTTCACCCCGCCGCTGCAACTCGCCGACTTCAAGCTGATCGCGTTCGACATGGACTCGACGCTGATCAACATCGAGTGCATCGACGAGATCGCCGATGCGGTCGGCAAGAAGGCCGAGGTGGCGGCGATCACCGAGGCCACGATGCGCGGCGAGATCAAGGACTTCAAGGAAAGCCTGCGCCGCCGTGTCGCGCTGCTCGAAGGCGTGCCGGTCGCGTCGCTGCAGCAGGTGTACGACGAACGCCTGCGCCTGAACCCCGGCGCAGCCGAACTGGTCGCAGCCTGCAAGGCGGCCGGGCTCAAGGTGCTACTGGTGTCCGGCGGCTTCACCTTCTTTGCCAACCGCGTGAAGGAACGCCTGGGCATCGACTTCGCACGCTCCAACCTGCTGGACGAGGCCGATGGAAAACTCACCGGCCGCGTGGTCGTGCAGTCGTGGGGCGACATTTGCGACGGCGCCGAAAAGCGCCGCACCCTGCTCGAAGTGGCTTCGCTGCTCGGCATCTCGCCGGCCGAGACCATTGCCGTGGGCGATGGCGCCAACGACCTGCCGATGATGGCCGAGGCCGGCCTCTCGGTCGCCTATCACGCCAAGCCGAAGGTGCGCGAACAGGCCATGGTGGCCATCAACGAAGGCGGCCTCGACCGCCTGCTGGAGATCGTGCGGTGACCGAAGAATCCGCTGTGCTCTACCGCGCCGATGCGCTGATCGACTATGCCGAGGCGCTGCTGCAGAAGGCCGGCCTCGCCGCATCGATGGCCGGTGCCGTCGCGCGCACGCTGGTCGAAGGCGACCTGCTGGGCCACGATACCCATGGCCTGGCGCTGCTGGCCGGCTATGTGAAAGAACTCGAATCGGGCGGCATGACGCACGACGGTGCGCCCACGGTGCTGTCCGATCGGCCTGCGGCCGTGCTCTGGGACGGCATGCGCCTGCCCGGGCCCTGGCTCATCGAGCAGGGCCTGGACATGCTAATTCCGCGTGCGCGCGAACTCGGCACCGCGTCGCTCGTCATCCGCCGCAGCCACCACATCGCTTGCCTGGCGGTCTACATGCTGCGCGCACTGCAGGAAGACATGCTGATGCTGCTGGCCTGCTCGGATCCCAACACCGCCAGCGTCGCGCCGTTCGGCGGCACGCAGGCGGTGTTCACGCCGAACCCGCTGGCCATGGGCTTTCCGCTCACCGACGGCGGCGTGCTGGTCGACATCTCGGCTTCCATCACTACCAACGGCATGAGCAACCGCAAGCGCGCGGCCGGCGAAACTTTTGCCGAAGAGTGGCTCATCGATGCGAAGGGCCGGCCAAGCAACAACCCCCAGGTGCTGTTCGACCAGCCGCCCGGCACGCTGCTGCCGGCCGGTGGCCTGAGCCACGGCCACAAGGGCTACGGCATGGCGCTGCTGGTCGACACACTGACCGGTGGCCTCGCCGGGCACGGCCGCGCCGACCCGCGCGAGGGCTGGGGCGCCACCGTCTACATCACGCTGCACGACCTGAACGCGTTCGGGGGCAAGGCCGCCTTCCTGCGGCAGATGGATCACGTGGCGCAGCAGTGCCGCGACAACACGCCGGTCGATGGCGCGAAGCCGGTGCGCCTGCCCGGCCAGGCCGGCCTCGCCCGGCGCGAGGCGCAGAAAAAGAACGGGGTGCGCCTGCACCCCTCGATTGCGGCCGCGCTGCAGCCGTTGGAAGCACGGCACGGCCTGGCGCTGGCCAGCGCGCGAAATCCGCTTTAGGCAGTGGCGCCCGGATCCGTCTGCAGCGGGTCGGCAGCGGCCTCCGGGGGCCGAGGCTTGCGTTGCCCCTGCCTGGCCAGGATCTCGACATAGAACTGCGGTCCGGCGGCCTTCGCCACCGCGTCCATCAGGCCGGTGAGTTCGTTCAGGTGCACCGGAGCGGCGGCCTCCTCGGTGGTGCCGAACCTGCAGTCGAAGTCCCAGTAGTCGACGCCTTCGGGCAGCACGCGCCGGCGCTCGCGCTTGATGTACTTGCGGATCTCGTGCTTGACCGCTTCGAGCACGCGGTCTGGGTTCTTGCCTTCGGGGCGGAGTTGAAAGGTTTTGCGCATGGTCGATCCTAACGCCGTGTGTACAGTCGATGCTTCAACGGAAAGCAGGTGAACACATGGCACGCGCAAATGACTGGGCAGGCAAGGTGATGGCGCTCATCAACGGCGGCAATGCCACGGCCGCGATCGCGCAGATCAAGGTCGCGCCCAGCGTGAAAGACCTGAAGGCCCTTCAAACTATCATGACCTTGTCGCGCCTCACCGGGAAATACCGCAACGTGGATACGGCGATTGCCGACAACCTGGCGCTGCTGGCGGCCCCTCGCTTGCACCGCTCCCCTTAAAGCGCCTTGCCCAGCCGGGCGATGCCCTCTTCGATCTTCTCGACGTTGGCGGTCGCAAAGCTCAGGCGCAGCGTCGACACATCGGGCTTTTCGGCGAAGAACGGCGCGCCAGGCACGAAGGCCACGAGCTGTTCGATCGCCTTCTTGGCGAACACGTTCGCATCGGCCAGCTTGCCGTTCGCACCCGTGAGCCGCGCCCAGAAGAACAGGCCGCCACCGGGTTGCTCGAACGAAATCGCATCGCCCAGCTCGCGCTTCAGCGCCGCGCCCATCGCTTTCGCGCGTTCGCCGTAAACCTTGCGCACGTTGGCCAGCGTGGCCGGCATGCGGCCGCTTTTGAGGTACTGCGCGGCGGTCGCCTGTGCGAAGGTGCTGGTGTGCGCATCGCTGAACTGCTTGCACATGGTGGCCTTGGCCAGCAGCTCGGGCGGCGCGATCATCCAGCCGATGCGCAGGCCCGGGCTCAGCACCTTGCTGAGCGAGCCGCAGTGCGCGACCAACTCGCGCGCGCCCGGCACGTCCTTGGCCAACGCCATGATCGACGGCGGCGGAGCCTCGCCGAAATACAGGTCGCCGTACGGATCGTCCTCCACCACCAGTGTCTGGTACTTGACGGCCAGCTCGAGCACCTTCTTGCGGCGTTCCAGGCTCAACATCGCACCGCTCGGGTTGCCGAAGGTCGGGATCAGGTAGACGAACTTCGGCTTGTGTTCGGCAACGAGTTTTTCAAGCTCGTCGGTCTTCACGCCGTGGGCGTCGATCGGCGCGCTGATCAGCTGCGCGCCGTACAGACGAAAGCACTGGATGGTCGCAAGGAAGGTCGGGCCTTCCACAATGACCTTGTCGCCGGGCGAGATCAGCGTCTTGCCAAGCAGGTCGAGCGCCTGCTGGCTGCCGGTGGTGACGATCAGGCCGCTCGGCTCGACCTCGACGCCCTTGCTCTTCATGAAGGCGCTGAGCTGCGTGCGCAGCGGCTCGTAGCCTTCGGTGGCGCCGTACTGCAGCGCGCCGCCCGGCTCCTCGGTCAACGCCTTGTGGCTGGCTTCTTTCAAGCCCTCGACGTCGAACATCGCGCTGTCCGGGAAGCCCCCGGCAAAGCTGATGATGCCGGGCGTGCCCAGCAGCTTGAAGAGTTCGCGGATGGCGGAGGTTTCGACGTTGTCGAGGCGGGAGGCGAATTGCATGGACATCTCACTTTCTGAAGCCGTATTGTCCAATGAAGCGGCAAAGCAGAATACGGGCCCATGAGCTCCCCCAAAAAACGCCGCGGCGCGCGACATCCTCACCCACTGGTCGCCTGGAGCAACGGCAATGCTGTCGGCGAATGGTCTGTGCGCGAAGGCGTGCACCGCTTCCAGTACGCGGACGCCTGGGCCAGCTCAGCCGAAGCGACGCCGTTGTCGCTCTCGTTGCCGCTGACGCAAGGCAACGCTGCCCACACCGGCCCTGTCGTGCAGAGCTACTTCGACAACCTGCTGCCGGACAGCGAAGGCATGCGGCGCAGGCTGCAGGGCCAGATCGCCGTCACGGGCGCCGATTCCTTCGACTTGCTGAGCACGCTGGGCCGCGAATGTGTCGGCGCAGTGCAGTTGTTCCCCCTCGGGCTGCAACCCGCTGGCTTTGACCGCATCGACGCCGAACCACTGGACGACGCTGGGGTCGAGCGCGTCATCGATGCCTCGCTGACCGCCGACCGTGACGGCCAGGCACCCCGCGTGGCCATCGCCGGCGCGCAGGAGAAAACCGCGCTGCTGCAGCGCGAGGGCCGCTGGTTTCGCCCACTGCACGCCACGCCGACCACCCACATCCTCAAGCTGCCCCTCGGCCGGGTCGGCAACATGCGGGCCGACATGCCTGACCCGATCGAGAACGAATGGCTCTGCTCGCGCGTGATGAGCGCCTTCGGCCTGCCCGCGGCGCATTGCGAGATCGCGACCTTCGGCGCGCACAAGGCGCTGGTGGTGCAGCGCTTCGACCGGGCGCCGCAGGCCAAGGGCAGCGACGCCGAATGGATCGCCCGGCTGCCGCAGGAAGACTTCTGCCAGGCGCTCGGCGTGCCGAGTTCACAAAAGTACGAAGCCGATGGCGGGCCCGGCATGCGCGACATCCTGCGGGTGCTGGACGCCAGCAACAACCCCGCAGCCGACAAGCGCGCCTTCGTCAAGGCGCAGATGGTGTTCTGGCTGCTCGCCGCGACGGACGGCCACGCAAAAAACTTCTCGATCTTTCTGGAGCGCGGCGGTGCCTTGCGGCTCACGCCGTTCTACGACGTGCTGTCGGCCTGGCCGGTGATCGGCCAGGGCGCCCACCTGATCGCGCCGCAAAAGGCCAGGCTCGCGATGGCCTTGCGCAGCAAGAGCGCGCACTGGAGCCTGACGGACATCCAGGCCCGGCATTGGGAAGGCGTCGCCAAACTGGCCGGCCTGGGCGATGCGCAGGCGCTGTGCGACGAGTTGATCGCGCAACTGCCGGGCGTGCTGCAGAGCGTGCAGGCACAGCTGCCGGCCGGCTTTCCGGAGCGCCTTGCCGGCACGATCTTCGACGGCATCAAGACCACTGCCCGTCACCTGGAACAAGCGCACTGAGCCCATGAAAAAAGCCGACATCACGCCCTTCTTCGCGACCTTGCAGGCGGCCAACCCGACGCCCGAGACCGAGCTCGAATACAGCACGCCGTTCGAACTGCTGGCCGCGGTGCTGCTCTCTGCGCAGGCCACCGACGTGGGCGTGAACAAGGCCACGCGCAAGCTCTACCCGGTCGCGAACACGCCCCAGGCCATCTTTGAACTGGGCGTTGAAGGGCTGGAGGGCTACATCAAGACCATCGGCCTCTACCGCAGCAAGGCGAAGCACCTGATCGAGGCCTGCCGCATGTTGATCGAGCAGCACGGCGGCGAGGTGCCGCGCACGCGGGCCGAGCTGGAGGCCCTGCCCGGCGTCGGCCGCAAGACCGCCAACGTGGTGCTCAACGTGGCCTTCGGCGAGCCGACGATGGCGGTCGACACGCACATCTTCCGTGTGGGCAACCGCACCGGGTTGGCGCCGGGCAAGACGCCGCTGGAGGTCGAGCTCAAGCTCGAAAAGCGCGTGCCACCCGAATTCCGCCTGCACGCGCACCACTGGCTGATCCTGCATGGCCGCTACGTGTGCATTGCGCGCAAGCCGCAGTGCTGGCAGTGCGCCGTGGCGCCGTATTGCGACTACAAGCCCAAGACGCCGGCGCCGGGCACTAAACCTGCTCGATCGTGATGATTTCACCGAAGGCGATCGGCGCGGCCGGCCACTGATCGGCGCGCTCGACGCTGAGCACCCCGCGCTGCAGCAGTTGCACCGAACGCATCACGCCGGCATGCGTGACCCAGACCGCATCGCGCCCGGAGAGCTGCCATTCGTCGAAGGCATCCCGCACGCGCTGCATCAGATGGCGCGTGCTCTCACCGGTGCCACCCGGGCGGCCATCGGCAAAGTTGCCGATCCAGCCATCGAATTCGGTGCGTGCAATGGACTCCCACTCGCAACCCTCCCAGGCGCCGAAGTCCATCTCGGCCAGCCGCGTGTCGGCGCGCACGAGCAGTTCGGGCCGCAGCACCTCGATGGCCTGCGCCAGCTCGGCACACCGCCGCAAAGGCGAGCTGCTCAGCGTGGTGCCGGCCGGAATGAGTGGCGCGATGCGCTGCGCCAATGCCAGCGTGGCGTCGGCGGGCACACCCACGTCGGTCACGCCATAGCAGACGCCGGGGGCGGCGTCGGTCTGCGCATGGCGCACCAGCCAGAGCTTCATGCCTGCCACACCAGTGCGAGATAGATCGACAGCTCGCACACCTGCTGCGTGGCGCCGAGTCCGTCGCCGGTAAAACCCTGCAACCGGCGCCGCAACAGGCGCGCCATGAAAGCGGCGGCGAGCGCGCAGGCCAGCACCATGGCCGCCGTCCTTACCACGCCTTGCGCAAGCAGCACGGGTGCTGCAGCAGGAATCGACCACGAGACACCGACCCACAGGGCGCCCGCGCCGATCGCGTCGGCCAGCGGCTTGGTCTTGCTTGCACCGCTGTCGCCCACATAAGGCAGCCAGCGGATCAGGAACAGCGGCGCCAGCCGCGACAGCACATGTGCGCTGACGATGGCGCAGGCCGCCACTTCGGCGCCCTGCCCCGCCAGCATGGCGAGCAGTGCGATCTTCAATCCCAGCGCCAGCACCAACGCGATCGCGCCGAACGCACCGATGCGCGAGTCCTTCATGATCTCCAGCGCCCGTGCGCGGTCGGCCGAACCGCCCAGCCCGTCGGCCACGTCGGCCAGCCCGTCTTCGTGAAAGGCGCCGGTGAGCAGCACCGTGGCAATGGTGCTCAGCAGCGCCGCGACCACTGCGCCTGCGACGCTGGGCAAGCCGGTCTGCGCGATGACGAAAACGGCTGCCGCGACCCCTCCGACCAACCAGCCCACGCCCGGAAAATGCGCTGCGCTGGAGCGCAGCATTTGCGGACTGAAGCCGACCCATTGCGCGAGCCGCCCGGTCACGGGCACGCGCGTGAAGAACTGCAGCGCGAGCAGGAAGTGACGCAGGCCGCTGGTCAGCATCTCACCCGTCCGAACGGGAAACGCCGGCCGCCTCGAAGCTGGCCATCTCGCGCAGGATGCGGCAGGCCGATTCGAGCAGCGGCCAGGCCAGCGCCGCGCCCGAGCCTTCGCCCAGGCGCAAGTCGAGCCGCAGCAGGGGCCGCAAGCCCAGGTGCGCGAGCAGCAAGGCATGGCCCGGCTCGGCCGACTCGTGCGATGCGATGCAGCGCTGCACCACGTTGGGCCGCAGCATGTGCGCCACCAGCACGGCCGCGCCGGTGATGAAGCCATCGACCACGATCACACGCCGCTCCTGGGCAGCCTGCAGCACGGCGCCGACCATCGTCGCAATCTCGAAGCCACCGAAGGCCGCGAGCGCGTCGAGCGCCGAAGTGGCGCCGCGGTGCAGTTCCAGCACGCCGGCCAGCACGGTGCGCTTGCGCGCGAGGCCGGCCGCATCCAGCCCGGTGCCGACGCCGACACAGGTTTCCAGCTCGAGCCCCGCCAGCCGTGCCAGCAGCATCGATGCGGCCGAGGTGTTGCCGATGCCCATCTCGCCGAGCAACAGCGCGTTGCCGGGCAACGCCCGCACCAGCTCGCGGCCATTGGCGATCGCTTGGGTGCATTGGTCGGTGGTCATGGCAGCCCCGGCCGAAGCATCCGCCGTGCCCGGGCCGATCTTGCGAATGACCAGGCCGGCCTGCGGCGCAAACTCGTGCCGCACGCCGCAATCCGCCACCGTGAGCGCCAGCCCATGCTGACGTGCCAGCACGCTCACCGCCGCGCCGCCGGCCAGAAAGTTCTGCACCATCTGCCAGGTCACGTCGCTCGGGTAGGCCGAAACGCCGCGCGCCGCCAGCCCGTGGTCAGCCGCGCAAACCAGCATCTGCGGCGCGGCCATTGCGGGCGCCTCGCTGCCGAGGATGGTGCCGATGCGCAGCCCCAGTGCTTCGAGCTGGCCCAGCGCGCCGACAGGCTTGGTCTTGTTGTCCAGGATGTGCTGCAGGCGCTGCGTCAGCGCGGCGTCGCTCAAGTCGGGAATCTCGGGAACAGCGGGAGAAAGTTCGGAAAAAGTCATTCGGTCAGCGAGCGCAGTACGCCCGGTTCAAAGTGTTGATCAATGTAGTCGGCCAGGCCGTCGAACACGACGTCGAGCGTGGGTGCCCGGGCGCCGAACAGCGCATGCAGCACGGCCGGATCCTCGAACAGGCCGTGCAGGTAGATGCCGAGCACGTTGCCCGCGTCGTTCTGCCAGGCCAGGCCGTCGGGCATGGCGGCGTGGGCGTGCTCGCCGGCTGCGGCCATGGCGCTGTGTTCCAGCGTCTGGCCGTGGTGGATTTCGTAGCCCTGCACGGCAATGCCGGACAGTTCGGCCCAGGCCCCGGTCAGCGCACCGAAGCGCGCCGCGCGGTGCTGCACCGTCTTGTCGCGCTCGAAGCGGGTGACCAGCGGCAGCAATCCGAGCCCGGGTCCGTTGCCGTCGATGCCGTGCGGGTCGATCAGCGCCTCGCCGAGCATCTGCAGGCCGCCGCAGACGCCGAGCACCCGGCCGCCGCGGGCCGCATGCGCTGCGATGGCGCGATCCAGCCCCTGCTGGCGCAGCCAGGCCAGGTCGCCGCTGGTGTGCTTGGAGCCGGGCAGGATCAGCGTATCGGCATCGGCCAGATCGGCCGCAGCGCGCACCCAGCGCAGTCGCACGCCGGGCACGTTCTTGAGCGGCTGGAACTCGTCGAGGTTGCTGATGCGCGGGTACACCACGACGGCAATGGTCTGGCACCTTCCCCCGTCGGGGGAAGGCTGGGATGGGAGCGAGCGGTCGTCGAACACGCCGTCTTCCTCAGGCAATCCGTGCTGCCACCAAATCGGCAGGGTCGCCACGGTCGGCACACCCGTCATCTGCTGCAGCATCTGCGGCGCCGGCGCGAGCAGCGCCGCGTCGCCGCGAAACTTGTTCAGCACGAAGCCTGCAAGCAGCGCTCGGTCTTCTTCGGACAGCAGTGCCCAGGTGCCATAGAGATGCGCGAACGCCCCGCCGCGGTCAATGTCGGTCACCAGCAGGCAGCGGGCCGCGACATGCCGTGCCACGCGCAGGTTGACGATGTCGCTGGCCATCAGGTTGATCTCGGCCGGCGAGCCGGCGCCTTCGATCACAACGACGTCGTTCTCCGCGCGCAGCTCGTCCAGCGCCTGCGCGATCAGCGGCCAGACGCGCTCGCTGCGGCCACGCCACGGCAGCGCCGAGAGCGACTCGCTCACCTGCCCCATCAGCACCACCTGGCTGTGCGTGTCGCGCTCGGGCTTGAGCAGCAACGGATTCATGCGCACGTCGGGCATGGCGCGGGCTGCCAGTGCCTGGAAATACTGGGCGCTACCGATCTCGCCGCCGGTGACCACGCGCGCGTTGTTGCTCATGTTCTGCGCCTTGAATGGCGCCACCTTCAGGCCCTGGCGTGCATGCCAGCGGCACAGGGCGGTGGTGAGCCAGCTCTTGCCCGCGCCGCTGGTCGTGCCCAGCACCATCACACATTTCGCCGTCATGCGGAGATTGTCGTTGGCGCGCTGCGAATCCGGCGCAGTCCGTCCGCGAGCGCCTGGACGCTGGCGGGCGGCAACACGGCCAGCCGCACATGGCCCGGCAGGCCGAACGAGGCGGTGTCGCGCAGCTTGATGCCTTGCGCTCGCAGGCCGGCGCACAGACCGGCGACGTCGTCCATCGGCGGGCGGGCGCAGAAGAAATTGGCCACGCCGGGCAGGCAGTGCCAGCCGAACTCCTGTTCGCAGCGTGCAATCTGGCGCGCCTTCCATTCCCGCAGCGTGACCAGGCTGGTGGCGAGCCATTGCTGCGTGGCGGCCGAAGTCCAGCCATCGAGCAGCGCCACGCCATGCGCGCCGACCGGCCATGACGGCGCCATCGCGTCCACCGTCTCGATCCAGTCCCGCGCATCCACAGGTGCTATTGCGTACGCGGCGCGCACGCCCGTGAGGCCGAGCGCCTTGTTCGGCGTCCAGAGCTGCCAGACACGGTCGCGCTGCGCGCTGCCCGGCCACAACCCCAGCGCGCCATCAAGGCGCAACGGCTCGTAGGCCAGGTCGAGCACGCAGACGGCGTCGGCCGCGAGTGCGTCGATCGAAGCCGGCAAGCCGGATTGCGCCTGGCCCAGCGGGCTGGACGGATCGCAGCACCAGACCAGTCTCGCTTCGGCCTGCGGCGCGGGCTGCAGACCCCAGGCGCGTGCCGCCCGCGCGTAGTCGCCATAGCCATGCGCGGGCAGGCACACCGATCTCGCGCCGCGCCGCGCCGCGGCCACCGTGAGCCGGAAGATGAATTCGCTCGCGCTGGCTGCAAAGACGATGCGCTCCGCCGCCACGCCATGGAATCCGGCCAGCCGCGCCCGCAGCTCGCCGTAGCGCGGATCGGGGTAGCGCGTGGCATCGGCCTGCTGCACCGCTTCAAGTACTGCCGGGCACGGGCCGCACGCGTTGCTGTTGGTCGAGAAGTCGTGCAGCGGCACCCCGTGCGCGTCGGGGCCACCGTGGCTGTCGCGTAGGTCTGTGTCGGATGAATTCGGTAGAAGGGTCATGGCATCAGAAAGCAAGTACGAGCGCGGCAGCGATGGCCAGCACACCGACCACGCGCGCCGCGCTGGTCGCCGCCCGCTGCGCGTCCCCGGCCACAGGCGCTCTCCCGGCCGGGTTGAGCACATACGTCCCCGGCTTGCCGAGCCGCACATCGAGCAGCAGTGCCATGGCCGCCATCGGCCATCCGCTGTTGGGCGATGGGGTGCGACGCGCTTCGCGCTGCAGCCCGCGCGGCCAGCGCCAGGCCACCAGCGCGAGCAGCAGCGCCGTGATGCGCGCCGGCACCCACGACAGCCCATCGTCCACCCGCGCTGCCCACTTGCCGGCCCATTGCCAGTCGCGCCCGTTGCGCTCGCCCGGGTAGCCCCACATGGCATCGGCGGTGTTGGCGTAGCGGTAGAGGGCTGCACCGGGCAGGCCGAGCAGCACGAACCAGAACACCGGGGCGACGACGGAGTCATTGAGGTTTTCGGCCAGCGATTCGATCGCGCTTTCGCGCACTTCGGATTTGGTCAACGCGCTCACGTCGCGGCTCACCAGGCGCGCGAGTTGCGCGCGGCCGGCGTCGAGCGACACAGCCAGTGCCGCTTCGACGGCCAGCACCTCGTCGCGCAGCATGCGCCAGGCCAGCAGGGGCTTGAGGGCGACCGCAACGAGCAGTACGGCAACGACCGCGTGAAGATGCGCCGCGAACGTCGCGATGGCCCACGCGCCTGCCACGACGATGGCTGCGCCCGCCCACCAGGCCAGCGTTGCCGTCATGAAGGGCTTGAATCTTTCAGCAGGAACGGTGCCGACCGGTGGCGCGACCTGACGCCCGGCCCAGCCGAGGTAGCGACCCATCCACACCACGGGGTGCAGGCGCGCGGGTGGCTCGCCGAACAACGCGTCGATCACGAGCGCGAGGCAGAGGGCCGCGCCACCGCCCCAACCGTCCCACGGAAGCGGCAGGAGCGGCCCGCTCATCAGTCTTCGATCCCGCGCTGGGCCGGGATGCCGGCCTTGAACGCGTGCTTGACCATCTGCATCTCGGTGACGGTATCGGCCAGCTCAATGATCTCGGGCGGGCAGCGGCGGCCGGTCAGTGCAACGTGCACCTCCTTCGGCCTGTTGCGCAGCGTGTCGAGCACGTCGTCGAGTGGCAGCCAGCCGTAGATCAGCGGGTAGGTGATCTCGTCGAGCACCACCAGGAAGAACTCACCCGACAGAATCGCCGCCCTCGCCTTCTGCCAGCCGTCGCGCGCGAGCTGCGCCGAATGTTCGAGATCCTGGCTCTTCCAGCTGAAGCCGTCGCCCAGGCCTTCGATCGGAATGCCGATCTGCTCGAACATGCGGTGTTCGCCGAAGCGCGCGCTCGGCACCTTCATGAACTGATAGATCTTGACCGCCTTGCCGCGGCCGTGCGCGCGCAGCGCCAGGCCGAAGGCCGCGGTGCTCTTGCCCTTGCCGTCGCCGGTGTTGACGATGACGATGCCGCGACGTTCGCCCTCGGGCTTCTCGTAGGGTTTGGCGGCGGGAGGTGTTTCGATTTGCATGGACGGTGATCCTGGTTAACGTGGCAAGACGACCCATTGGCCGGCCACATGATGAAGTTCGATGCGCTGATCGAACACGGTGCGCAGTGCGGCGTGGCTCGCGGGATCGGTGCTCGGACCCTGGTGCGCGATTCGACCGCCTTTGAGCACCAGCAGTTCGTCGGCCTGCAGCGCCATGCCGAGCTCGTGCAGCACGCTCACCACGGTGCGGCCGGCCTCGACCAGCGCACGCACGCTCAGCAGCCAGTCGGCCTGGTGCGGCGCGTCGAGGTTGGCCAACGGCTCGTCCATTAACAGAACCTGCGCCTCCACAGCTAGCGCGCGCGCCAGCAGCACGCGCTGCCGCTCGCCGCCCGACAACTGGCCGAGCGGGCGCGCGCGCCATTCCCAGCACTGGGTCTGGCGCATCGCGCGCTCGACCGCGGCCAGGTCGGCGGCACTCGGCGCGCCGAGCCAGGGCTGGTGCGGCAGGCGACCCAGCATCGCAACGTCGTGCGCCAGCAGGTCGTCGGCGCCCGACTCGGTCTGGCCGAGCCAGGCCAGCGCACGGGCGCGCGCCTTGCCGGGCCAGTCGCCGACATCGCGGCCCAGCAATTGCACCCGGCCATGCACCGGCAGCAGATGTGCCAGCGCTTTCAGCAGCGTGGTCTTGCCGGCCCCGTTGGGGCCGACCACGGCCGTCCAGCGGCCGGCCGGCAGGTCGAGTGCGGGCACGTCGACGATCAGGTGGCCGCCCAGCGACACCTTGAGTGCGCGCGCCGTGAGCGCAACGGCCGCGCTCAAAGCGTTCTCCGATGCATGAGCCACAGCAGATAGCCGCCGCCGAGCAGCGCGGTCACCACGCCCACCGGCAATTCCTGCGGAGCCATCAGCCAGCGCGCCAGCACGTCGGCCGCAAGCAGCAGCGCACCACCCATCAGCGACGCGAGCAGCACCAGCCAGCCATGTGTTGGCTTGACCACTGCGCGCACCAGGTGCGGTGCCACGAGCCCGACGAAGGCCACCAGCCCGACCTGCGCCACCGCGGTGCCTGTTGCCAGTGCAAGCGCCGCCACCAGCACCACGCGCACCCATGGCAACGCGATGCCCAGGCTGACGGCACTGGCTTCGCCCAGCGTCAGCGCATCGAGCGCCCGCGCGAAGCCGATCGATGGCAGCAAGCTCAGCGCCAGCGCGCCGGCCAACAGCGTCACGCTCGGCCAGCCCAGGAACCCGGTGGTGCCAAGCATGAAGGCCTGCATCGCCCGCATGATGTCGGGCACCCACAGCACCACCAGCGCGCCCGCCGCACCGAGCACCATGCCAACCACCACGCCGGCCAACAGCAGGCGCAAGGTCTGCTGCACGCCGCGCGCCAGGCTCAGCGTGATCAGCACGGCCAGCACGGCGCCGATGAAGGCCGCGCCCGTCATGCCGATGCGCGCGGCCCAGCCGCCCGCCGCCGGCGACACGCCCAGCGCCACCAGCAGCAGCGCCACGCCGAGGTTCGCACCCGACGCGCTGCCAAGCAGGTACGGGTCGGCCAGCGGATTTCGGAACAGGCCCTGTGCGAGCGCGCCGCCGAGCCCCAGCAGCGTGCCGGCCAGCCACGCGCCGAGCGTGCGCGGCAGGCGGATGTCGCGCACGATCTGCAGCGCCGTCGCGTCGCTCGTCGCGTTCAGCACGCTCTCGAAGCCGGTGCTGCCGATGCTCACGCCCAGCAGCCCCAGCACCGCGCTGACGACGAGGATTGCAAGGGCCAGTCCGAGCTTGGTCACTTGAACCTGTCTTTCAGGCAGTCGCCCATGATGGCCGCGGCCTCGGCCATGCGCGGGCCGGGGCGCACCAGCACATCGCCTTGCGCCGCGCTGAAGACGCAGATGCGCCCGGTCTTCACCGCATCGATCACGCCCCACCCCGGCCGCCCGGGCAGCGCCACCGCATTGCGGTCGCCGACCATGATGAGCTGCGGGTCGGCACGCACCACGTACTCGGGGTTGAGCTTGGGGAACGGGCCCAGCGCGGCCGGCACGATGTTGGTGACGCCGAGCCGGGACAAGGTGTCGCCGATGAACGATGCCTCGCCCGCCGCATAGGGTGCGCTGTTGATTTCGAAGTACACGCGCTTGCCGCGCGCGCCGGGTGGCAGCGAAGCGGCAACGCGGCTCACGCCGGCATCGAGTTGCTGCCACAGCACGGCGGCCTCGGCCTCGCGGCCGAGCACGCGGCCGACTTTGCCGAGCACGCGCTCCACGTCTTTCATCGATTTGGGTTCGAGCGCCAGCACCTTGAGGCCAAGTGCTTCGAGCCGGTCGGTCACGCGCGCCGACTTGGCGAGCAGCACCAGGTCGGGCTTGAGCGCGACGATGCGTTCGACGTTCGCATCCTCCAGCCCGCCCACGTGCGGCAGCGTCTGCACGGATGCGGGCCAGTTCGAATAGTTGTCGACGCCGACCAGCCGGTCGCAAGCCTGCAGTGCACAAACCGTTTCGGTCAACGACGGCAGCAGCGACACGATGCGCTGCGGCGGCTGCGGCAGGCTGACCTCGATGCCGCGGTCGTCCACCAGGCTCAACGCCACGGCCGGGCCGGCCAGGCAGGCGAGCACGGCAGAACAAAGCAGCCGGAACATCATCGCGATTCGTCTTTCAAGGTGAGCGGTAGCCCGGCGGCCATCAGTGTCACGCGATCGCACGCAGCGGCCACCTGCTGGTTCAGCATGCCGAGCGTATCGACAAAGGCACGCACTTCGCGGCCCATCGGAATCACGCCGAGGCCGATCTCGTTGCCGACCACCACGACCGGCCCCTGTGCCTCCCGAAGCGCGAGCAGGAGTGTCGCGATCTCCGCAGGCGCAGTGGGCGGCGGGGCCTGATCCGGCTCATGGTTTTGGGCACCGTGCGGCATCAGCAGGTTGGTGAGCCACAGCGTCAGGCAGTCGACCACCACCAGCGTGTCCGGCGCATTCAGCGCAAGCAGCGCCTCGGCCAGGTAGCACGGCTCTTCCACGGTTTCAAGCCGTGGCACGCGCACGCGTCGCTCGGCGCGGTGCCGCGCGATGCGCTCGCGCATCTCGTCGTCGTGCGCCTGCGCCGTGGCGACCAGAACCGCGCGATGCGCGGGCGACGCCGCAAGCCAGGCCGCGGCGAGCTGTTCGCCGCGGCGCGATTTGCCGCTCTTCTGACCGCCGAGGATCAGTTCGCAGCGAGCCGTCATCAGCGTGGCGCCCACTTTGCCGTCAGGTAGGCACTCATGCCGCGCTGGTTGTAGCCGTAGACGGTTTCGTAGGTGGCATTGTTGAGGTTGGCGATGCGGCCTTGCACCGTCCAGTCGGGCGTTACGCGGTATTCGGCATACACATCGATGGTCGCGTAGTTGCCCAGGCGCGTGGCGATGGTGTTGGCGGCATCGTCGTAGCGGCGGCTCACGTAGAGCGCCGAGCCGCCGAACTTCCAGTCGCCGGCCGTGTAGTCGATCGCCAGGCTGACCTGGTCGCGTGCGCGGCGCGGCAGCATCTTGCCGGTGAGCTCGTTGCGCGGGTCGAGGTTGTCGTAGCTTGCGTGGACACCGACGGCATCGAAGGCGCCGTCATACGCCAGCGTCCAGCCCGTGATCCGTGCGCGGGGTACGTTTTCGGGCTTGGTGGTGTTGGTGATGAAGCCACGGATCTTGTTGTCGAATGCGACCAGTTTGACGGTGTGCGCGCCTTCAGTCCAGGTGATGCCGACATCGGTGTTCCTGCCTTCCTCGGGCTTCAGGTCGGGGTTGCCGAAGTTCGGGAAGTAGAGCTGGTTGAACGACGGCGCCACGAAGCTGGTGCCGTGCGACACGTTGACGCGCCAGTTCGGCGAGATGCGATAACCGTAGCCGGCAAACCAGGTGTTGCTATCGCCGAACTGCGAGTTGTCGTCGCGCCGCGCGTTGACCTGCCAGCTGTGCGCGCCGGCGCTGCCGCTCAGGCCGACAAAGGCCGAGTCGATGGTGCGGCCGGTGACGGTGTACTTCGTGTTGCTGTCGAGCGTCTGCACGCGGCGTTCGAGCCCGGCCACCACGGTGCCGATCGGCGTGACGATATCGTTCTGCCAGGTGTATTGCTCCTGCGAGGTCTCGAACAGGCCCGGCAGGCTCGACGGCGCGGCCACGATGGCGCGCGTCATGTCGGTGCCGCGCGACACGCGAAACTGCGTCGTCCAGTTCGACAGCAGCTTGCCCTGCACGCCGAGGTACTGCGTTTCGGTGCGCACCTTGCCGTAGGTGTTGCGGTACTTGCCGTCGTCGTAATAGTTGGTTCCGTTGGCGTAGAGCATGCCGGCATTGATCTTCCAGTCGGGGTTGATCTGGTAGCCGAGCGAGAAGTTGGCCGCGTCCTGGTTGAACGGGTCGCGGTCGGGGTTGTAGTTGTTGAAGGCCACCTTGGCGTTGGTGGCCGAAAAGCCCTTGTCGCGCGTGCGCTGAACGTCCAGCGAATAGGTGAATGCATCGTTCGCGCCGGTAAAGCCGGCTGTGGTCTGCTTGTAGCCTTCGCTGCCGATGGTGGTCGACGCCCGCGGGCGGAACGAGGTCTCGCCGGGTTGGCCTTTGCGCATGAAGATCTGCACCACGCCGCCGACGCCGTCGCTGCCGTAGAGCGCCGAGGCCGGGCCCTTGACCACCTCGATGCGGTCGATCATGTCGACCGGAATGTTGTCCCATGAGGGCGTGCCGGCGGAGGCCGAGCCATAGCGCACACCGTCGATCAGCAAGATCGTATGGCGTGCTTCGGTGCCGCGGATGAACACGCTGCTCGTCTTGCCAGCACCGCCGTTGGCCGCGACCTGCACGCCGGCCGTGCGCGCTAGGATCTCGGGCAGGGTGCGATTGCCCATCTGCTCGATCTGCGCGTGGTCGATCACAACGACGTCGGCCACCAGATCGTCGACACGGGTCGGCGTTCGGCTGGCGGTGACCACCGTTTCGGGCAACGAACTCGCTGCCACGGGCGTTGCGGTCTGGGCGTGAGCCGACACCGTGCCGAGGGCGCCGAGTGCTGCCGATACGGCAAGCGCGAGCGCGGAAACGCGCACGGGCGCGCGGGCGGAGGAATCGCAGGAAATCATCGGAAAAACTCACAAGACAGATGTCCTTCGCCGGCTTCCCCGCCGGCGCTTGGACGTATGGCTGCCGTGCATGCGCACGAAAGCCGCCTCGTTGGCCGGTATCCGGGCTGGCAGTCCTGCTTTCATCTGCCTTCCCAGGCACCTGTTTCAGGGTGCCCAGTGGCTTGATGAGATGAAAGTGGCGCCGAAAGCGTGAGCCTCGGGCGCCGTCTGCTTGACCGTTGCGGGGGCAGCGCAGGTGGCTTCGGCCTTGAAAGGGGCCTCGACTCCTGCTTCCCGTTGAACTGTGCCGCGTGAACCGCGGCGCGAGCACCAACAGGTTCGATTCTAATTTGAAAGTGTTTGAAAGCAGGGGAACCTACAATCGCCCACCATGTCCGCCCCCAGCCCCATCGATCAGATCGCCGAGCGAGTGGAACGTCTGCTCGTGCGCCACGAAGAGGTGCAACGCACCAATGCGCTGTTGCAGGAACAGGTCGATGCGCTCACGCGCGAGCGTGACGCGCTGAAGTCGCGGCTCGCAACGGCGCGCACCCGCATCGACGCGATGCTCGAGCGGCTGCCGGCCGAACCACCCGCCACCGAATAAATCCAGACGATGAAGCAGATCGAAGTTCAGATCATGGGCCAGAGCTACCTGCTCGGCTGCCCCGAAGGCGGGGAAACGCAATTGCGCAGCGCAGTCGAGCGAGTCGATGCCGCCATGTGCAAGATCCGCGACGCCGGCAAGGTGAAGGCACGCGACCGCATCGCGGTGCTGGCTTCGCTGAATCTCGCGTTCGATCTGGTGCAGGCGGAAGCGGCACCGGTTGCCGCGGCGGCGCCGGTTGCAGCACCCGCGGCGGTGGCCGTGTCAAGCGATTCCGATGCGAACGACCCTCGTTTGTCGCAATTGCTGCATCGACTCGACGGCGCCCTCGCCGGCGATGGACATTTGCTCTGATCACCGGCATCGGCGGCACGTTGCCGGCGTAAAATCCAAACTGTCTGCAGTGCGTGTCGGGCTTTATATTTCCTTGTTCCAATGCTCTCCGGAGCCGGGCTTGGTACATTGCTTGACGGGCGTGATCATCTCGCGTCAGATGAACCCGAAGTCTTGCTGCCCTCGCCCACCTGAACCCTGGTTCAGGATGCGGGTTCGGCACCCACCTGCAGACACCTATTCATGAAACGACGGCCCCCTTACCCGGGGCCGTCTTTTTTTCGGAGGCGCGTTGTCACCATGATGCTCGAACCCCTGCTGATCGCCGAACTCGTTGCGCTCGGCCTCGGCACCGGATTTCTCGCGGGCCTGCTGGGCATCGGCGGCGGCATGCTGATGGTGCCGTTCATCACGATCATCATGGGCCAGCGCGGCGTGCCGGCCGACCTCGCGGTGAAGATCGCGATCGCCACGTCGATGGCCACCATCATCTTCACCTCCATCTCGAGCGTGCGCGCCCACCACAAGCGCGGCGCGGTGCGCTGGGACATCGTGCAGCGGCTGTCGCCGGGCATCGTGATCGGCAGCCTGGCCGGCAGCCTCGGCGTTTTCGCGCTGCTCAAGGGCACTGCGCTGGCGATCTTCTTTGCGCTGTTCGTGAGCTTCTCGGCCACCCAGATGTTCCTCGACAAGAAGCCCAAGCCCACGCGGCAGATGCCCGGCACCGGCGGCCAGCTCGCCGCGGGCGGCGCGATCGGCTTTCTCTCGGGCCTGGTCGGCGCCGGCGGCGGCTTCATCAGCGTGCCGTTCATGACCTGGTGCAACGTCGCGATCCACAACGCAGTGGCCACGAGCGCGGCGCTCGGCTTCCCGATCGCGGTGGCCAATGTGGTCGGCTACATCGCGAGTGGCCAGTCGGTGCAGGGGCTACCGTCCGGCTCGTTCGGCTACATCTGGCTGCCGGCGCTGGTGGTCATTGCGATCTGCAGCGTGTTCACCGCGCCGCTGGGCGCAAAGGCCGCACACAGCCTGCCGGTGAAGAAGCTCAAGCGGGTGTTCGCAAGCATCCTGTATGTGCTGGCGGCCTACATGCTCTGGAAGGGCTTGCGCGGCTGATGCGGTCTGCATTCGTCCGACGCTGATCTGGGCGCTGCGGTTTCGGGGTGGGCTCAGGGCGGCGGGTGGCCCCTGCAG
>JBDUCH010000233.1:0-6704 GCA_040003555.1 Variovorax sp.
CGTTTGAGGGCTGTCAAGGGTCGACCGGTGGCAGAGGTATTTCAGCAACCTGCTAAGGAAGTTACGAAGCTCCTTCGTAGAAGGCGGTGTGCGGGTCGCCAGGTCGTTGTGGCGCGCATGCAGCACAACGAAGATCCGCAACAGATCCTCGCGTGCGGCGATCAACCCCATCGGGACATGAAGCCCGCCCAGCGAGCGCACCTGTTGCACTGCCTCCATCGGCGAATCGAAGTCGATTGGGCAGTTCACGAGCAACAGATCGAACTCACCCGTTTGCGAACGGTCGTGCCCGAGTTGTCGAACCACTCGCGCGGTGTTTTCGCGCGAGTCCTCCTTCGGATCGACGATCGCAATGCGCCCTTCGCGGCGCTTTTCTTCATTCATTTTTTCCTCCCTGTCGGCGCTGACATGCGGAAGATAAAAGCAGATGCGTCTTCAGTCGATCCGACTTAACAGTTGTTGAACATTGAGAAGGCGGATACGTGCATTTTTGCCTGTGCGCGCGCAGGAACTCGCCCGCCACGCGGGACATACCGGGCCGCGGTCTGTTGGGCAAGCAGGCGCGTTCGCGGCGGCGAGGCTTTTTCCGGCACGCATTTTGCTGTAACAAAAAATCACATATTCTCCCGGCCCATGCATTCAAACGACAACCAAAACAGCACCCGCCTGGCCCGCCGAACCTTCTGCCTGAGCGCAGTGAGCTTTGCAGCCTTGGGCACCGCAGGCTGCGGGGGCGATAGCGGCGGCTTTGGCGGCTTCGGGAGCCCCGGCGCGCTCGGCGCCACGCAAGAGGGTGCGGCGGCTTCGACCGGCACGGCAGGCACGACAGGCGCTGCCAACGAACCCGTTGGGTCCGGTGGGTCCACAGTCGTCGAGCCCAACGCGAACACGACGACGCCACTGCGCAAGTTCACACATCCGGGCCTGTTGCACACCGAGGCTGATTTCGAGCGCATGCGTGCGAAGGTGACGGCCGGCGCGCAGCCCTGGCAGAGCGGCTGGAACGCGTTGACCTCGAACGGCCGTTCGCAGCTTGGCGCCAGCCCGCGTCCGCTGGCCACGGTGATTCGTGGCGACGTCCCGGGGCAGAACTTCGCCCAGATGTACATCGACATCGCGCGCGCCTATCAACTCGCGCTGCGCTGGAAGGTCTCGCAGGACACGCGCTATGCCGACCTGGCGGTGGCATTCCTGAACGCCTGGTCTTCCACGCTAACTTCGATCGAGGGCAATGCCGACCGCTTCCTGGCGGCAGGCATCTATGGTTACCAGTTTGCCAATGCGGCCGAGATCATGCGGACCTACGAGGGCTGGGCAGCGAGCGACCTGGCGCGCTTCCAGAACATGATGCTCACCGTGTTCTACCCGCTCAACCACAGCTTCCTGGTCAACCACAACGGCGCAGTCATCACCAACTACTGGGCCAACTGGGATCAGTGCGCGCTGGCCTCGATGCTGGCCATCGGCGTGCTGTGCGACAGGCTCGACATCTATGACGAGGCGATGAACTACTACAAGGCAGGCCAAGGCAACGGGGCGGGCCTGCAAGCGGTCTATCACGTGCATCCGGGCTACCTCGGCCAATGGCAGGAAAGCGGCCGCGACCAGGGGCACTGCACGCTCGGCATCGGCCTGGCGGGCTCGTTCCATGAGATGGCGTGGAACCAGGGCGACGACACGTACGGCTACGAGAACAACCGCTTTCTGGCCGGCTCGGAATACGTCGCGAAATCCAATCTTCTCGATGGCTCCGGCACTTCTTTCTACGAAGTGCCCTTCTTCACCAACATCAACAGGCAGGGCACGCAGTCCGTGTTGTCGACGGGAGGCCAGCCGAGCCGCCGCGGAATCTGGGAGAGCGTGCACAACCACTACGCGAACCGCCTTGGCATCGCGACGCCCTACACCGCCCTGCAAGCCGCGCAGATGCGTCCCGAGGGGGATAGCGGCAACGGCGACCAGCTCGGTTTCGGCACGCTGACCTTCACACGCGACCCCATTGCGACGCGCGGGCGCCCGAGCGGCCTCACGGCGCGGCTGCGCGGGCCGCAGGTGCTGTTGTCGTGGTGGGGCTGCACCGACGCCCTGAGCTACACGGTCAAGCGCGGCGACAACGCAGGCGGCCCCTACGCCACGCTCGCCACCGGCATCACCGACACGCTGACTTTCACGGACAGCACAGCCGTCGCCGGCGCCGTTTACTACTACGCGGTCGTCGGCGTGAATGCAGCGGGCGACAGCGCGCCCTCGACCGAGGCGCGGGTGGCGATCAAATCCGAGCTGCTGCTGCAGAAGAAGATCGACGACGGCGGCAACGGCCACGCCACGCTCGCCGCGGGCCTGGCGAAGGATCTCGCCGACTTCACGATGGCAGCGCGGGTGTTCCTGGACAGCGCGGCCACATGGTCGCGCGTGTTCGACTTTGGCTCCGGCCCGCGCCGCTACATGATGCTGACGCCGCGCAGCAACGCCGGCACGGCCCGCTTTGCGATCTCCACGGTTCATGGCTACAACGAGCAGGTGATCGATGGCACCGCGGCACTGCCGACCGGCCGCTGGGTGCACGTGGCGGTGACCCTGTCGGACACCCTCGGCACGCTGTACGTCGACGGCATCGCGGTCGGCACCAACCCGCAGATGACGCTGGCGCCCTTCCATCTCGGAGACACCACGCAGAACTGGCTCGGACGCTCCCAGTTCACCGCAGATCCGACGCTCCCGGGGCGCGTGGACGATTTCCGGCTCTACAGCGGGGCGCTGAGCGCAGCGGAGGTCGCGGCGCTGGTTTAATTAGACCCGTCGGCCGGCCCAAGAAGCGCTAGGGAACCTGGACCCGCGGCAGGATGTACTTGTTCATGATCTCGAAGGCGGCGCCTGCAAGGCCGATGCGGCGAACGTCCTTCGAAGCCTGCGTCTTTGCACTACGAGGTGGCGATTGATTCAGGCCTTGTCGTCACGGCCGCGCCAGCGCGGTTGACCAAAACATAAAGGATCGCGCCAGCGCCTGAGCCGATCAGCCATCCCCAGTCTCCCACGTTGAACATCAATCCAAACGCGCCGGCCAGTGCCAGCCCGATCGAAAGTGCTCCCGAGAACGCCAGCGCGATCAGCGCTTTCTTGTTCCAGCCGCCGTCGAAGTGCAGGGTGCCCTTGGGCGACAGCGTGTAGAGGTCTTCCAGCACAATGGTCTGCTTCTTCACCAGGTAGTAGTCGGCCACCATGATCCCGAACATCGGGCCGAGCACGGCGCCGAAGATGCTCACGAAAACCGTGATGGCATGGGCACTGGACACGAAGAGCCAAGGGCAGACCAGAACCGACAGGATGGACGTGATCAGGCCGCCCATCTTGAAGTTGATTTTCTGTGGCGCGAGATTGGCAATGTCGTAGGCCGGCGAGACGAAGTTGGCCACAATATTGATGCCCATCGTCGCGACGATGAAGGTGATGGAGCCGATGATGGTGGCTACGGGATTGTTGATCTTCTCGACGATTAGCACCGGATCCATGATGGCTTCGCCGAACACCTTCATCGATCCGCCGGTGACGATCACCGTGATGATCGCGAACAGGATGAAGTTGACGGGCAATCCCCAGAAGTTGCCGCGCTTCATGGCCGAGTCGCTCTTGGCGAAGCGAGAGAAGTCGCCGAAGTTGAGCAGCAGCGCAGCGAAGTAGGCAACGATGAGCATCGCAGCATTGGCCATGAGGCCGATAGACTCGATGCCCGTGTACTTCTTGTCCGAGAGCTGCATCGAGAAGCTGTCCATGCCTGTCTTGGAGATCATCCACCCGGCCAGCACGAACATCACAAGGTAGACGATTGGCCCGCAAAAGTCGATGAACTTGCGGATCGACTCCATGCCCGACAGGAAGATGACGAGCTGGAAAAACCACATGAAAAGGAAGCTGGCCCACCCGAGGGTCGAGAGACCGAACATGTTGTTGTGCGTGAGGTCGGTCGCCGACGGAAAGAGCGTGATGACCAGCACCTCGACTGCCTTGGACGCGAAGTACGTTTGCACGCCGTACCAGACGATGCCGACGATGCCGCGCACGACGGCCGCCAGGTTCGCGCCCATGACACCAAAGGCCATCCGGGCGAACACCGGAAATGGCACACCGTATTTCTGCGACGGCCGGCCCACCAAGTTCATGAGGTAGTACACGATGGTGATGCCCACGACCATCGACAGCAGCACTTGCCAGCCCGCGAGCCCGAGGAAGAACAAGCTCGCCGCGAAGGTGTAGCCGCCGACGGAGTGGACGTCGGACATCCACATTGCAAACAGACTGAAGGTGCCCCACGTTCGGCCCTCGGGCGCGACAGGCGCAAGGTCGTGGTTGTAGAGCTGGGGATGGGCACCGGTAACGACGATCACCGGAACTTCATTGGCACTGGATGACATGGTGATTCCTTGAAGGATTGAGGGGCGACCCCTTCTGGCCGGGTGTCGCAACCAATGCGCTTGCAATAATCAGGCCAGA
The DNA here is from genome assembly GCA_040003555.1 of Variovorax sp. Taxonomy (GTDB): domain Bacteria; phylum Pseudomonadota; class Gammaproteobacteria; order Burkholderiales; family Burkholderiaceae_C; genus Variovorax. Next base: position 4,489 of record JBDUCH010000233.1, read on the forward strand.
TTGAATGCAATTAGATTGCTTCTTTGTCGGCAAACCATGGTGTATTTGACGGCAAACTTCAACCATCTGGGTACCAAAACTAAGCAGAACGCATGTCCATGGGGCGGTCGAGGCGCAAAACTGGTGCGATCCGCGCTGCGATCGATTTGCGCCAACAGATAATCGAACCAACCATGCGCATCAGCAAACCTTCATGACGACGTCGCTCAGCAACCAGGAAATCTACGAACGCATCTACTCGGCAATCAGCGAGCGGCGCTTGCTTCCGGGGACGAAACTAAACGAGGAACGGTTGGCCGAGGCGTTTCAATCTGGCCGCGCTCGCATCCGCGAGGTGCTGGCGCGACTGAGCCAGGAAATGCTGGTGGAATTGCATGCAAACCGTGGCGCGTTTGTCGCCTCTCCTTCGCCCCGGGACTTGAGGGATGTATTCGAGATGCGTCGAGCGTTGGAACGGGCCATCATTGCCCAATTGACTACGCAGTTCGGGGGGCAGCCCGTGGTGGCGTTGCGAAGTCACATCGACGAGGAAGATCGCGCCCGTGCGGCCGGTGATCGGGCTACGCTGGCACGTCTTACGGGTGATTTCCACGTCAGGATGGCGCTCATCACAGAGAACAAGATGTTCGGAGATAACCTTCGCCGCCTCGCCACACTCACCAGCCTTGCGATTTCGCAGTACGACTCCCTCGCCACAAGTGCCTGCCCTCCGGAGGAGCATGCCAAGCTGGTCGAAGCAATTGAATCCGGTGATGTGCGCCGCGCAGAGCGCTTGATGCTGGAGCATCTGGACCATGTTGAACGTGGTATCCAGCAACCGGCGACTCAAGAGGAGCTGGACTTCAAGACCATCTTTGGAGTCGTGTCTCCCAAGTCAACGGGCGATTCGCGAAAAGAGCGCAGACCGCGGGCCAAGAGGCCGTAGCTGCGTACGGCCTTGTTCGGTCTCCCTGTTGGCAATCGAGATCAGCGCCCGGCGCCAGCGGTTGCGAGGCCGAGGCTGCAAAGATCCCTGGTACGGTGAGTCGCCGATTCGAAGCAGCGCGCTTGCGCCGCGCGTGCGGCCGCCTCGCGCGATTGGCGCTCGCGGCCCGCTTCAACCTGTGACTCGGCGAGCCACATCATCGCCAGCACCTGCGCGATCAGGACGCCGATCAACGCGCCGAGCAGGATTGCGCGCCAGGGGTGCCCGCGCTGCGAGCCGGAATTCGCTGTCGGTCAGCACCAGTTGCTGCCCCAGTGCCGATTCGCCGCCTCGCAATTGCACGCTGGACGAAGCCCGGTCGAACACCCAGGGGCCGAAACGCTCTATCGGTGCTGCCACAGCCGGCTGTTGCCGCGCCAGCAGGCGGTGGATGCGCGCCACGAGTTCGAGAGGACGAAAGGACGAAAGGGTTTGACCACGTAGTCGTCGGCGCCTGCGCCGAGTGCACCTGCCACGTCGCGCTCCGAGGCGCGCGAGCTGAGCATGATCACCGGCACCGAGCCTTCCTGCCTCTGGCGCAGCCATCGGAGCAACTCGACGCCATCCAGGTCGGGCACGTTCCAGTCGAGCACAGCAAGTCGAAAGTTTCTCGACGCAGCGCCCGACGCAGATCCTCACCGCGCTCGAAGGGCACGCACAATACCGGCTCATCGCCCGCCAGCAACTGGCGCTCGATGGTGTAGATGAAATGGCTCATCTGGGCGGGTTCGTTTTCCAGGATGGCAATGCGCATGAGGAGGGTCAAGACCACGGACTGCGCGATTGTGCTGCTGCCTCGAGCATGGAAATCTGACGAATTCTGAACGCGCCGTTGAGGCATGGCGCAAGGAGCACATGGCGTGCATTTGTGCCGCATTTGGACGCGCTATCGCTCTCGAATCTGATGAATTCTCGTGAACGCCTCACGACACGCGAGGCTCCCCGCAACATCCGGCAATGACGCACGATCAAAAGGCGACGTAGCGCAGGCGTGCGGCAGGACAGCGACGACGGCTGGATGGCGCGTGTCGGCGTGCGCCTGAAGGGCGAGATCGCCACGGGCATGGGCACGTTACAGCCCAACGGCCGCTTCAACGTCTACAAGGCGAGCGGTGGTGTCGACGTGGTTCGCTTCATCGGAGCCGCCGCCACGACTGATATCACGAGCCGCATCGGCTCTACCGTCAGCGAACTGGGCGGTGGCCTTACCTTGGCGCTGAACCAGACGACCAGCGTCTACGGCGAAGTCGGC
>JBDUCH010000234.1:0-6702 GCA_040003555.1 Variovorax sp.
GCTCGCCGAAGTTGTTGGCGCCGTAGCTCGCGCCCACGTCGTTGTGCAGGCCGCAGGCGTGCATGGTGAGCAGGATGCCGCCCTGCCCGTGCACGATGGGCTTTGGCAGGCCGGTGGTGCCACTCGAATAGACGATCCAGATCGGATGGTCGAAGGGCAGCCACTCGGGTTCGAAGGCGGCGACTTCTGCATCGTTGCGGGCGATGGCCTGCGCCCAGTCGATGTCGTGTTCAACAGGGCTCGCGGCGAAGGGTGTCTTCACGAGCAGCAGCTTCTGCACGCTCGGCAGCTGGCCGCGCAGTTCCTGCAGCACCGCACTGCGGTCGAGCGGCTTGCCGCCGTAGTGCACGCCGTCGACGGCAATCAGCACCTTCGGCTCGATCTGGCGGAAGCGGTCGGCCACGGCGGCCGTGCCCATGTCGGGCGCGCACACGCTCCAGATCGCGCCGATGCTGGAGCACGCGAGAAAAGCGACCATGGTCTCCGGCACGTTGGGCATGTAGGCCGCGACGCGGTCGCCGCGCTGCACGCCGAGCGCCTTCAGCGCCAGCGCCACCGCGGCGACCTGCCGGCGCAGCTCGGGCCACGACATCTCGCGCACCTCGCCGAGTTCGTTGTCGCTGACGATGGCGAGCATGCCGGCGCGATGGGCTGCATCGGCGTGGCGGAGGATCTCGCGCGCGTAATTGACCTGGGCGCCGGGGAACCACACGGCACCCGGCATCTTGCGCTCGGCCAGCACCGCGCTGTGCGGCGTAGGCGACTGCAGGCCGGCGTAGTCCCAGATGCTTTGCCAGAAGGCATCGAGATCGGTGACGGACCAGCGCCACAGCGCGTCGTAGCTGTCGAAGGACAGGCCGCGCGTCTCGCGCAGCCAGTTTTGATAGAGGCGAATCTGGGGAATGTTGGGAACGGACATGAACCGAGCGTAGCCCTGCGAACGACCGTGCTCAATCGGGGTTGACCTCAGGGTTTGTACGTGTGTACAACATTTTTGTACAGGCGTTCAATACGCGCCATGAACGCTCGCACCCCGCCCGCCAGGCGCAGCACCCATCGGGCCGCCGCCATCAGCGCCGAGGCCACCCGGCCCGACCGCCGGCAAGCCATCCTGCTGGCGGCCGAGAAGCTGTTCGCCCAGCACGGCTACCACGCCGTGACGATCCGCCAGATCGCGGAGGAGGCCGGCGTTCCGCTGGCCCTGGTGGGCTACTACTACGGCCAGAAGCACGAGCTTTTTCACGCCATCTTCGAACACTGGAGCCACACCATCAAGGCGCGGCTCGCGGGCCTCGCTGCGGTGCAGAACAACCCCGAAGACCCGCACACGCTGCCACGCATCATCGAAGCCTTCACCGCCCCGGTGCTGGCACTGCGCGCCAGCACCGAGGGCGAGTACTACGCGCTGCTGGTGGCGCGCGAACTCTTTCACACCAACGAAGAGGCGGACCGCGTGCTGCGCGGCTACTTCGACCCGCTGGCCGAGGCATTCATCGACGCCCTGCTCATCGCGCTGCCGCATGCCACGCGCGGCCAGGTCGCCTGGGGCTACCAGTTCGCCCTGGGAACGCTGCTGAGCCATCTGAACAGCACCCGCATCGAGCGCCTCTCGCGCGGCGAGAACCAGCCGAGCGACCCGGCCGTGGCGCCGATGCTCGTGAACTTCATCGTCGGCGGCCTGCGTGCCGCGCTGCCGAAACCCAAGACCCCGCGCACACAAAAGACCATCCCCAGGAGACCCAAGCCATGATGAAAAGACGCACCCTGCTGTCCGCGTTCGCAGCCGCATCGGCCACCGCCGCGCTGCCCTCGCGCGCACAGCAGCCCCCTTCGAAGATCGTGTTCGGCTACACGGCGGTGACCGACTTCGCCTCGGTCTTCGTGGCGGCCGAAGAGGGCTACTTCAAGAAGCGCGACCTCGATGTCGAGCTCAAGTTCATCCCGCTCAACTCGACCATTCCGGCCGCGCTGCAGTCCGACTCGCTCCAGATCGGCGGGCCGACGCCCTCGGTGTTCCTGCAGGCGGTGGATGGTGGGCTCGACCTGGTGCTGGTTTCCGGCGGCGGCGTCACCTCCAAGACCTTCACCGGTTTCGGCCTGGTGGCGCGCGCAGGCTCGGGCATCCGCAAGCCGCAGGACTGCGTGGGCAAGAAGATCGGCGTGCCCGGCCTGGGTGCCTTCCTGCACGTGACCTTCCGTGCCTGGCTCAAGGGCAGCGGCGTGGACTACCGCAAGGTGAGCTTCGTCGAGGCCTCGTTCCCGCAGCATGCCGACCTGCTGCGCGGCGGCTCGGTCGATGCGGTGGTGACGGCCGACCCGTTCATGAGCCGCATCACCGAAAGCGGCGCGGGCTATGTGGCGTCGTACTACGCCACCTTTCTGCCCGAAGGCAACCAGACCATCGTGCATGCCGCCAAACGCGAGTGGGTGGCAAAAAACCCGGCCGCTGCGCGCGGCTTCCGCGAGGCGGTGGTCGAGGCCGCGGCCTTCATGCAGCAGCCAAAAAACGACGCCCGGATGCGCAGCGCGATCGGCAAGTACATCAAGCTGCCGCCGGAGGTGTTGGCCAAGGCCCAGATCTCCCCGCCCGGCGCGATCGTGAGCGAAAAGCAGGTCGGCTACTGGATCGATCTGATGAAAGACCAGGAAATGCTGAAGACCCCGCTCGAGGCCGCCAGGCTGATCGCCAAGTGATGCCGTTCCTGCGTTTCGATGGCGTGACCATCTGCTTCGGCAACCAGGAGATCCTTTCGCCCACCTCCTTCGACGTGGGGCGCGGCGAGTTCGTCTGCATCGTGGGCCCGAGCGGCTGCGGCAAGACCACGCTGCTGCGCGCGGCCAGTGGCCTGGCCACGGCCAGCGCCGGCGAAGTGCGGCGCAATGGCGTGCCCATGACCGGGCCTTCGCGCGAAGTGGCCTTCGTGTTCCAGGACTACGGCCGCGCGTTGCTGCCCTGGCGCACCGTCGAAGGCAATGTGAGCCTGGCGCTCGAAGCCGCCGGCATCCCGGGCGCCGAGCGCCCGTCGCGCATTGCCGAGGTGCTGGCCAAGGTCGGCCTCGCGAAGCACGGACAGAAGTTCCCGGTGCAGCTGTCGGGCGGCATGCAGCAGCGCGCCCAGATCGCGCGGTGCCTCGCGCAAAAGCCCGAGCTGATGATGATGGACGAGCCCTTCGGCGCGCTCGATGCGCTCACGCGCCAGAGCCTGCAGGACGAGCTTGCGCGGCTGGTGCGCGACGACGGACTCACGGTGCTGTTCGTCACGCACGACCTCGAGGAAGCGATCTACCTCGGCGACCGCGTGATCGCGCTGCAGGCCAACCCCGGCCCGGGCCGGCCGAGCCTGGCGCGAATGATCGACGTGCAGATCCCGCGCCCGCGCGACCAGCTCACCACCAAGGAGCACCCGGAGTTCCTCAAGCTGCGCCGGGAGCTCTTCGCCTTCATCGAGCAGGGCCATGACTAGGCTCACCCCCAGGCTTCGCGCACTTCGTGTCGCTGCGCCAACCCCCTTGCAGGGGGCAACACCAGCGGTCCGGCAAAGCCGGTTCCGCGGTGTTCCTGGCATCGTCCGGCCCTTTGTACTGCCGCTGGCGCTGCTGGCACTGTTCGAGTGGTACGCACGGCGCGCGGCAGCGCTGGGCAGCGATGCGCTCGCACCGCCGAGCGCGGCGGCCAAGGCCTTCGTCGGGGCCGCCATGGATGGTTCGCTCTGGCAGGCCACCGGCTTCACGCTCGGCACCGCCGCGCTCGGTCTGCTGATCGGCGCGGGGCTCGGTGTCGGGCTGGGCATTGCGCTCGGGCTCTCGCGCCGCGCGGCGCGCCTGGGCTTTCTGTCGATCGAAGTGTTCCGCCCGGTGCCCTCGGTGGCACTGATTCCGCTGGCGATGCTGATGTTCGGTTTTGGGGTGCGCATGGAGTTGTCGATCGTCGCCTTTGCCACCTTCTGGCCGATGCTGGTGCTGGTGCAGTCGGCGGTGCAGCAGGTCGAGCCGCGCCTGCTCGAAGTGAGCCGCGTGCTCGGCCTCTCGGCACGCGGGCGGGCCTGGAAGATCGTGCTGCCCGCGATCGTGCCGCGGCTGTTCGTGGCATTGCGCCTTGGCGTCGCCGTCGCGCTGGTGGTGGCCGTGACCGTCGAGATCGCGGCCAACCCGAATGGCATGGGCTACGCGATGATGATCGCGCAGCAGAGCCTCGACCCGGCGCTGATGCTGGCCTGGCTGGGCTGGATCGGCGTGGTCGGCTTCGCGGTCAACGTCGGCATGCTGGGCCTGCAACACTTCGTGGCACGCCGCATGGGAGTGCCGGGATGAACGGGCGCAAGAACCTGGTGTTGAGCTGGCTCGGCTCGGTCGGCGTGCTCGCCGCGCTCATGGCGCTCTGGTGGGGCGCCAGCAATGCCGGCTGGGTCAGCCGCGTGTTCCTGCCGACGCCGCAGGCCACGCTGGCGAGCCTGGCCGACGGCCTCAATCTCTCCGGCAACGGCAATGGCGAGTTGCTGGCTTTCACGCAGGCCACGGTGCTGCGCATGCTGCAGGGCTGGCTGCTGGCGTCGCTGTTTGGCGTGCTGTTGGGCGCGGCGATCGGTGTCTCGCCGGCGGTGCGTGCCTGGGTGCAACCAACGCTGGAGTTCGTCCGTCCGCTGCCGGCCTCGGCACTGCTGCCGCTGGCGATTTCGATCTTCGGCCTGAACCCGGGCATGGTGCTGTTCGTGGTCGCCTTTGGAGCCATGTGGCCGGTGCTGCTGGCCACTGTGCATGGCTTTGCGACGGTAGAGCCGCGCCTGTCGGAGGTGGCGCGCTGCCTGCAGATGTCGCGTGCGGCCTTCATCTGGAAGGTCGGCCTGCCGAACGCCCTGCCCGACATCCTGGCCGGCATGCGCCTGTCGATGACGATCTCGCTGATCGTCGCGGTGGTAGGCGAAATGATCGCCTCTCAAAGCGGCCTGGGCCAGGCCATCCTGCTCGCAACCCGTGCCTTCCGTGCGAGCGACCTGTTCGCCGGCATCGTGCTGCTGGGCCTGATCGGCTTTGCCAGCAATGCGCTGCTGGCTCTCGCCGAAAAGAAGCTGCTGCGCTGGCAGCACCCCTGAACTCACAACACATTCCAAAGGAGTCCCCATGCCACGCAAGTTTGTCGATCTCTCGATCTTTCTCGAAAACGATGTGCTGTCCGATCCGCCCGCCTTCGCGCCGAAGATCCAGTACTTCACGCACGAGCAGACCTACGAGCAGATAGAGCCCTTCTTCCCCGGCCTGAAAAAGGAAGACCTGCCCGACGGCGAAGGCTGGGCAGTGGAGATGGTGCAGCTCTCCACCCACAACGGCACGCACCTCGATGCGCCCTACCACTTCCACTCGACCATGGACAAGGCGCTGGGCGACAAGAAGCCCGCGATCGCGATCCACGAGGTGCCGCTTGAATGGTGTTTCCAGCCCGGCGTGAAGCTGGACTTTCGCCACTTCGCCGACGGCTACGTCGTGACGGCAGAGGACGTCGAGGCCGAGCTCAAGCGCATCGGCCATACGCTCAAACCACTGGAGATCGTGGTGGTCAACACCCGCGCCGGTTCGCGCTACGGCCATGCCGATTTCGTGTCGGCCGGCGCGGGCATGGGCTACGAGGCGACGATGTATCTGCTGGAACGCGGCGTGCGCCTGACCGGCACCGACGCCTGGAGTTGGGACGCGCCCTTCGTGCACACCGCCAAGAAGTATGGCGAGACGCATGACGCGTCCCTCATCTGGGAAGGCCACAAGGCCGGCCGCGACATCGGCTACTGCCACCTCGAGAAGCTGCACAACCTGGAGGCGCTGCCGCCCTCGGGCTTTTTCATCAGCTGCTTCCCGCACAAGATCCGTGGCGCCTCGGCCGGCTGGACGCGTGCCGTCGCGATCTTCGATGACGCCTTGATGGCCTCGGTTTGACGTGGCGCTCAATCACACCCACGACCCCGCAGCGCGCAGCTGGCTCGCCTCGGCCAACGCCGAGGGCTGCGACTTTCCGATCCAGAACCTGCCGCATGCGGTGTTTCGCCGCGCGGGCAGCAGCGAAGCCTTTCGCGGCGGCGTGGCGATCGGCGACCAGGTGCTCGACCTGGCGGCGCTGGCCGCCGGCGGGCCGCTCGACGGCCTCGCGCTCGACGCCGCGCGTGCCGCTGCGCAGCCGGCGCTAAACGACTTCTTCGCGCAAGGCCCGGCCGCATGGCAGGCCTTGCGCCATGCCCTGTTCGCATTGCTGAAATCCGACGCGCGCCACAACACCGACAGCGTGCGCCATTGCCTGATGGCGCAAGCCGATGTGGAATACACCGTGCCTGCACGCATCGGCGACTACACCGACTTCTACACCTCGGTCGACCATGCGCTGAACATCACGCGCATCTTCAACCCCGACGGCGACGTGACGCCCAACTTCCGCTGGATTCCGATCGCGTACCACGGCCGCGTGTCGACCATCGGCGTGAGCGGCCAACAGTTCCGCCGGCCGATGGGCCAGACCCTGGCGCCCGGCGCCGCGGCGCCCACCTTCCACGCCTGTGCGCGGCTCGACTACGAGCTGGAACTCGGCATCTGGATCGGCCAGGGCAACCCGGCCGGCGAGCCGATTCCGCTCGCGCAGGCGGAGCAGCACATCTTTGGCATCTGCCTGCTCAACGACTGGTCGGCGCGCGACATCCAGTTCTGGGAGATGGCGCCGCTCGG
>JBDUCH010000022.1:0-22375 GCA_040003555.1 Variovorax sp.
GATTCGGGCGAGAGGCCGGCGAGTCGCTCGCGCAGCATGGCGAAGCTGTGGCGCGCTTCTGTGACCGCGTTGTCGCGTAGCGCGACCCGGTCGGCCGCCGTCAGCGGCTCGGGATCGAATGCCGGGTCGCCGCTCGATCGCGCAAAGGCGAGGTGCAGCTCGGCGGTGCGCTGGCCCAATATCCGCACCAACGTGAGAAAGGCACCATGGTCGACCACCGCGTCGCCTTCCGGGGCGGCACGCTGCTCCGACAGGAACCGGTCGAGGTAGGCCAGCGTGTACTCCCACGCGTCGCCCTGGTTCGGCACGAAGGCCTGCAGCAGCGCCAGCGTCATCACACTGCCGTCGGCGCCGTGGTACTCGATGGCACCGGCAACCGGCACGCAGTTGGCGAAGCGGGCCACCTGGGTGAGGTAGCGGCCGACGTCGAGTTCGGGGTTGATGCCCTGGTGCAGGTGCCGGTAGCCCTTCAGGAACAGCTGGTCACCGAGCGTGACGACGGTGTTGCTGCTGGCAGCACTCGGCCGGCTCACGTCGAGTGCGTCGACGTCTTCCTGTGTCACGTCGGCCAGCGCGCCGGTCGACGTGAAGCGGATCTCGCCGCGCTCGGCTGGCAGCGTCAGGCCCTGCGCGATTGCCAGCACCACGGCGCGGCAGAACGCTTCGTCGTAGAAGGCGTCGGCCATCAGGCCCACCTCTGCCTGTTGGCGCACCTTGGCAATCGCGGCCGGCGCGAGTTGCTTCATGCGCTCGTCGTCATGGTCTTCCCAGGCCAGTGCGAGCGGCATGAAGTACGTCGACTTTGCGTCGGTGGCCTGCACGTCGAGGATCGGCAGCATCCAGCGCAGCCGGCCGTGTTCCCACACGGCATGCTCGGCGATGGTGGTGCGCGTGATGGCACTGCCCTTGGCGCCGTACCAGCGCTGCACCTCGATGTGGCGCGCGAGCACATCTGCCTCGACCTGCTCGCGCAGCCGCTCTGCCATGCCGATGCGCCACGGCATCACGCGCTCGCGGAAGAAGCTGCTCCAGCCGTCGAACAGCACCAGCGTCGGGCGCTCGCGCAGCCCCACGTCCTCCTGGTGCCAGGTGGGCATGAGGGCATCGGTGGTGAGCTTGAACCAGTAGAAGCCATAGGACGCCAGCGTGAGCAGGTAGGGCAGCTCACCGATCGGCGGAAACGAGGAGCGCCCGAGCATCTCGACCGGCACGCGCGTCTTGTAGGCCGACAGGTCGAGCTCGACCGGCTGCGCCGCGCGGGACAGGTTGAACACCGTGAGGATCACGTCGTCGTCGAAGATGCTGAGGTAGGCCAGGATCTTCCGGTTGCCGGGACGCAGGAAGATCTTCTTGCCGCGGCCGAACGCGCTGCTGGTCTTGCGCACAGCGAGCATGCGGCGTGTCCAGTGAAGCAGCGAGCTGTTGTCGCGCAATTGCGATTCGACGTTGACGGATTCGTAGCCGTACATCGGATCCATGATCGGCTGCAGGTACAGCCGCTGCGGATCGGCGCGCGAGAAGCCGGCATTGCGGTCGGGCGCCCATTGCATCGGCGTGCGCACGCCGTTGCGGTCGCCCACGAACACGTTGTCGCCCATACCGATCTCGTCGCCGTAGTAGATGATCGGCGAGCCGGGCATCGACAGCAGCATGCCGTTCATGAGCTTGATGCGATCCTTGTCGTTGTCCATCAACGGCGAGAGGCGACGCCGGATGCCGAGGTTGATGCGCGCACGCATGTCCGACGCATAGGTCGTGTACATGTAGTCGCGCTCCTTGCTGGTCACCATCTCGAGCGTGAGCTCGTCGTGGTTGCGCAGGAAGATCGCCCACTGGCAACCGTCGGGAATGTCGGGCGTCTGCTGCAGGATCTCGACGATCGGATCGCGGTCTTCCTGCGCGATCGCCATGTACATGCGCGGCATGAGCGGGAAGTGGTACGCCATGTGGCACTCGTCGCCGTTGCCGAAATACTCGCGCACGTCTTCCGGCCACATGTTGGCTTCGGCCAGCAGGAAGCGGTTCTTGTACTCGGCATCGATCGTCGTGCGGATCTTCTTGATGACCGCGTGCGTCTCGGGCAGGTTCTCGTTGCTGGTGCCGTCGCGCTCCACAAGGTAGGGGATGGCATCGAGCCGGAACCCGTCCACGCCCAGGTCGAGCCAGAAGCGCATGGTCTTGAAGATCGCCTCCAGCACCGCCGGGTTGTCGAAGTTGAGATCCGGCTGGTGGCTGAAGAAGCGATGCCAGTAGTACTGCTTGGCCACCGGATCCCACGTCCAGTTCGAGGTTTCGGTGTCGGTGAAGATGATCCGCGTGCCCTGGTAGATCTGGTCGGTGTCGCTCCACACGTAGAAGTCGCGCTCGGGCGATCCGGGCGGCGCCTGCCGCGCGGCCTTGAACCAGGGGTGTTCGTTCGAGGTGTGGTTGATCACCAGCTCGGTGATCACGCGCAGGCCCCGCTTGTGGGCTTCGTCCAGCATCTCCTTGAAGTCGGCCAGCGTGCCGTACTGCGGATGCACGTCTTCGTAGCCGGAGATGTCATAGCCGTCGTCACGCAACGGCGAGGGGTAGAACGGCATCAGCCAGATCGTGTTGACGCCCAAATCCTTCACATAGTCGAGCTTGGCCGTCACCCCCTTGAAGTCGCCCATCCCGTCCTCGTTGGTGTCGAAAAAGGCCTTGACGTTGAGCTGGTAGATCACCGCATCGCGGTACCACTGTGCGTCGTCGGTGTGGTCGATCTCGGGGGTTTCAAGAACCAGGGCGGGGACGGGAGCGTTCATGGGCAACGGTTTCTCAAAGGAATTGTTCGAAGTCGTTCTCGTCGCGCACACGGCGCCGGACAAGCAGGATGTGGGCCGGCGCCTGCTGCGGGTCGAGCCGCACGAAGTGGGATTCGCCCTGCCAGAGGAAGCGTTCGTCGCTCAGCAGATCGTGCATCTGGAAGCTGTGGCCCGCCTCCACGCCGATCGACTCCGGCGTGAGGCCGACCCAGCCTTCCTGCGGGTTGTGCGGATCGAGGTTGACCACGGTGACGACCACGTTGCGGCCGTCGGGCGAGGCCTTGGCATAGGCCAACAACTGCGCGTTCTCCACGGCCAGAAAGCGCAGGCTGCCGTTGAACTGCAGGGCCGGGTTGTCGTGACGGACGCGGTTCACCCGCGCGATCAGCGGCGCGATGCTTTTCGGCTGGTCGTGATCCCAGTGGCGCAGCTGGTACTTCTCGGAATCGAGGTATTCCTCGCTGCCGGGGTTGCGGGGCAGGTGCTCCAGCAGCTCATAGGCTGGTCCGTAGATGCCGTAGTTGGCCGCGAGCGTGGCGGCCAGCACCAGCCGCAGGCGGAACATCGCCGCTTCGCCACCCTGCAGTTGCACATGCAGGATGTCGGGCGTGTTGGGCCACACGTTGGGACGGAAGTACTCGTAGCCCGGCCCCTGCGAGAGCTCGGTGAAGTACTCGATCAGCTCTTCCTTGGTGTTGCGCCAGGTGAAGTAGGTGTACGACTGCGAGTAGCCGACCTTGGCCAGCCGGTGCATGACCTTCGGCCGCGTGAACGCCTCGGCCAGAAAGATGACGCCGGGATGCTGGCGCTTGATCTCGGTGATGCACCACTCCCAGAACGGAAACGCCTTGGTGTGCGGGTTGTCGACGCGGAAGATCGTCACGCCTTCGGCGATCCAGTGGTCGAACACGCTCTTGAGTTCGAGCCACAGGCCCTGCCAGTCGTCGCACTCGAAGTTGAAAGGGTAGATGTCCTGGTACTTCTTCGGCGGGTTCTCGGCGTACTGCACGCTGCCATCCGGGCGCCAGCGGAACCAGCCCGGGTGCGCCTTCACGTAGGGGTGGTCGGGCGCGCACTGGAACGCGATGTCGAGCGCGATCTCCAGGCCATGACCGTGCGCCGCCGCGACCAGGTGGCGGAAGTCGGCCAAGGTGCCCAGTGCGGGCAGGATGTCCTTGTGGCCGCCTTCGGCCGCGCCGATGGCCCAGGGGCTGCCCACGTCGTCGGGTTCGGTCACCAGCGCGTTGTTCTTGCCCTTGCGGTCGATGCGTCCGATCGGGTGGATCGGCGGAAAGTACAGCACGTCGAAGCCCATCTTCGCGATCGCGGGCAGCCGCGTTTCCACATCGCGCAGGGTGCCGTGCTTGCCCGCCGGACCGGTGGAGCGCGGGAACAATTCGTACCAGCTGCTGAAGCGCGCTCGCTCGCGGTCGACGATCAGCGGCAGTTCGGTGAAGTGCGCCTCGAAGCGCCTGTCCGGGTACCGGGCGGCGACGGCAGCCTGGTCTTCGTCGAGCGCCATGGCCTTGAGGCTGGCACCGTCGATTCTGCGGTCGGCGGCGCTGCGGTCCAGCGTCTGCGCCCAGGTGGTCAGCGCTTTCTGATCCACACCCTTGGCGCGGCCGGCCGCGCTCGCAATTTCGATGGCACCGACCTGCGCTGCCACGCGGATGTCTTCTTCGTCGACGCGGCGCTCGAGTTCGTGCCGCCAGGATGCGAAGGAGTCGACCCAGGCGATCACGGTATAGGCATAGCGGCCCGGCACCGGCGGCACGAAGTCGGCCTCCCAGATGTCGTTGTAGAGCAGCGCCATTTCCACCTCGTGCGTTGCGACGTTGCCCTCGGGGCCCCAGCGCAGCATGACGCGCAGCACGTCGTGCCCTTCGGCAAAGCAATGGGCCTTGACCTCGAGTTTTTCGCCGGCCGTGCGCTTGACCGCGAAGCGCCCCGCGTCGACCACCGGCAGCACGGCGTCGATGATGGTGCGCACGCGCCCGTCGGGCGGCATGCCGGGCGGTGCGGCTGCGAGGAGGGCGGGGGTCTGGGTTTCAGGCATCGTTCGAAGGCTTCAGGATCAGGGTGGACAGCGGCGGCAGGGTCAGGCTCAGCGAATGCGGTCGACCATTGGCGGGCGTTGACGCAGCTGTCACGCTGCCCATGTTGCCCCAGCCGGCACCCCCGTATTCGATGGCATCGCTGTTGAGCAACTCGCGCCAGACGCCGCCGGTCGGTACGCCAACGATGTAGTTTGTACGCGGTAGCGGGGTCAGGTTGCACGCCACCAGCACCGGTGCACCGCCCCGGCGCGGCTTGCGCAGGAAAACCAGCACGCTGGCCTCGGCATCGTCGGCGTTGATCCATTCGAAGCCGTCGGGCGAAAAGTCGAGCTGGTAGAGCGCCGGCTCGGCCTTGTAGACCCGGTTGAGTTCGCGCACGAAACCCTGCAGGCCGGCGTGTTCGGGATGCTCGGCCGCCCACCATTCGAGTTCACCGTCATGCGTCCATTCGCGCCGCTGGCCGAACTCGCAGCCCATGAATAGCAGCTTCTTGCCCGGATGTGCCCACATCAGCCCGAACAGCGTTCGCAGGTTGGCGAACTGCTGCCAGCTGTCGCCGGGCATCTTGTTGATGAGCGAGCCCTTGCCGTGCACCACCTCGTCGTGCGACAGCGGCAGCACGAAGTTCTCGTTGAAGGCATAGATCAACGAGAAGGTCAGCTGGTGGTGGTGGTGCCGGCGGTAGATCGGATCGCGAGCGAAGAACGACAGCGTGTCGTGCATCCAGCCCATGTTCCATTTCATGCCGAAGCCCAGGCCACCCATGTCGGTCGGGCGCGAGACCATCGGCCAGGCGGTCGATTCCTCGGCCACCGAGACCGTGTCGGGGTGCTCGCGGTACACGGCGCGGTTCAGGTCGCGCAGGAACTCGATGGCCTCGAGGTTCTCGCGGCCGCCGTGGCTGTTGGGAATCCACTCGCCTTCGTTGCGTGCGTAGTCGAGGTAGAGCATCGATGCCACCGCGTCGACACGCAGGCCGTCCAGGTGGTAGTACTCCAGCCAGAACAGCGCCGACGAGATGAGGAAGCTGCGCACCTCGTTGCGGCCATAGTTGAAGATGCTCGAGTTCCACTCGGGGTGGAATCCCTGGCGCGGGTCTTCGTGCTCGAACAGGTGCGTGCCGTCGAAGTAGCCGAGGCCATGCTCATCGGTCGGAAAGTGAGAAGGCACCCAGTCGAGCAGCACGCCGATCCCGCGCTGGTGCAGGTGGTCGACAAAGGCCATGAAGTCCTGCGGCGTGCCGTAGCGCGAGGTCGGCGCAAAGTAGCCGGTGGTCTGATAGCCCCAGGAGCCGTAGAACGGGTGCTCGGTGATCGGCATCAGCTCCACGTGCGTGAAGCCCATCTCGACCACATAGTCGGCCAGGCGGCTGGCCAGTTCGCGGTAGCCCAGCATCTGGCCGTCCTGGCGTTGCCAGGAGCCGGGGTGCAGTTCGTAAATGGACATCGGCGCGTCGAGGGCGTTCCTCGGCGCGCGCGAAGCCATCCAGTCGGCATCGCGCCAGTCGTGTTCGAGCGACCACACGCGCGAACCCGTTGCCGGTGGCGCTTCGGCATAGAACGCATACGGGTCGGCCTTGTCGACCACATAGCCGTTGTGCTGCGAAAAGATGCGGTACTTGTAGGTCTGTCCGCGCGTTGCTTCGGGCGCTACGCCCTCCCAGATGCCGCTTGAATCGGGCCGGGCCTTCAGCGGCAACGCGCTGTCGTTCCAACCGTTCCAGTCGCCAACGACCGAAACGGCGCGTGCGTTGGGTGCCCACACCGCAAACGACGCGCCGGCGCCGCCCGCGTTCAGATGGCATCCCAGCATCTCATGCATGCGGGCGTGGGTGCCTTCACGGAATAGCCAGCTGTCTTGCTCGCCGAAGCGCTGTTGATGGTTCTGCACGGATGAATTCCTCTTGTGGCCGGACATTGCGTCCAGTATCTTGCGAGCAACTCATTGGAGCGCGGAACCGCCCGCCAGCGCGAGCCGCCGAGAGAGCCTTGACCTGTAGGACAGCGGCTAGTGTGCCGGTGCCACCGGAAATCAGTGCAGTTCTGCGGCCGCGTGGATGGTTTCGCGCACGCGCGGGTAGATCTGCGCGTTCCACTTGCTGCCGCTGAACACGCCGTAGTGCCCCACGCCGGCCTGCAGGTGGTGGGTCTTGAGATAGGGCCGGATGTTGGTGCAGAGGTCTTGCGCCGCCACGGTCTGGCCGACCGCACAGATGTCGTCGCGCTCGCCTTCGACCGTGAGCAGCGCGGTGCGGCGGATCGCGGCCGGGTTGACCTTGCGCGTGCCGACGGTGAGCTCGCCGCGCGGCAGGTCGTAAGTCTGGAACACGCGCTCGACCGTCTCCAGGTAGAACTCGGCCGCCAGGTCGTTCACCGCGAGGTATTCGTCGTAGAAGCTGCGGATGGTGTCGGCCTTGTCGATCTCGCCTTCGACCAGGTGCTCGAACAGCTTCTTGAACTGCTCCTTGTGGCGCGCCGGGTTCATGCTCATGAAGGCCGAAAGCTGAAGAAAGCCGGGGTACACGCGCCGCGTGGCGCCCGCATGCGGCCATGGCACGCGGCTGATCAGGTTGCGCTTGAACCACTCGATCGGCTTGCTGTTGGCCAGCGTGTTGACGCCGGTCGGGTTGATGCGGCAATCGACCGGGCCGGCCATCAGCGTCAGGCTGCGCGGCGCGGCCGGGTTGTCGTCCTCGGCCATCAGCGCAGTGGCGGCCAGCGCCGCCACGCAGGGCTGGCACACCGCCACCAGATGCACGCCGGGGCCGATGGCCTCCATGAAGCTGATGAGTTGCAAGGTGTATTCGTCGAGCCCGAAGCCGCCTTGCCAGACCGGAACGTCGCGCGCGTTGTGCCAGTCGGTCACGTACACGTCATGGTCGCGCAGCAGCGTGCGCACCGTTTCGCGCAGCAGTGTCGCGAAATGGCCCGATAGTGGTGCGGCCAGCAGCACAGGAGGGTGCACCGCGCCCGTTTCCTTGCGGAAATGGAGCAGTGTGCCGAAAGGGGCCGCTAGCACCGGCTCTTCATGCACGGCGACCTCCTGGCCCTCCACGAGCGCGGTCTTGATGTCCCAGGCCGGCCGCGAGTGGGTGACGCGCATGCGCGAAAACACTTCCAGCTGCGCCGCCATGCGCCGAACGGCGCTGCGCTCGGAGCCCGAACTCCAGAGAGCGGCCCCCATGAACTGCGCGCCGAGGCGCAGCGGCGAGAGCAAGTCGGCTTGAGTCTGGTAGGCCCGGTAAAGCATGAAGCCGTTGCAGGCAAGTTGCGGGCCAAGCCGGGCGGCGATGGCATGGGGCTTGCACGGCGACAGGCTGCCGTTCAATATGACGGCGTCAAGGAGCGTCGCAATGGCCAAACCCGTCCTCACGATCAGCAGCAAGAACTACGGTGCCTGGTCGTTGCGCGGCTGGCTCATGTGCCGTCTGGCCGGACTCGACTTCACCGAAAAGGTCATTCCGCCCGACGATCCGGCCATGAAGGCCGAGATGCTTTTGCTCTCGTCCTCGATGCTGGTGCCGTCTCTGCAGCACGGCAACGTGAAGGTGTGGGACACGCTGGCCATCGGCGAGTACCTCAACGAGATCAAGGCCAAGGCCGGACTGCTCCCGGCCGATGCCAAGGCGCGCGCGCATTGCCGCGCCATCAGCGGTGAAATGCACTCCGGCTTTTCGTCGATGCGCGGTGCGCTGCCGATGAACATCAAGGCCAGGTTTCCCAACTTCAAGATCTGGTCGCGCGCACAGGCCGACATCGATCGCGTGGTCGTCATCTGGCGCGAATGCCTGAAGGAGTACGGCGGCCCGTTCCTGTTCGGCAAGCAGCCTTGCATTGCCGACGCGATGTACGCGCCGGTGGTGACGCGCTTCATGAGCTACGACGTGGCGCTCGACCGCGAATGCACGGCCTACTGCAAGCGCGTCATGGAACTGCCCGCGATGCAGGAATGGGTCAAGGCTGCCAAGGAAGAGCCCGAGGAAATCGACGAACTCGACGCCGAGTTCTGAGACCCGAGGCGCATCTGGAACACAGGCGTGCTCAGGGTTGTTTGCGCACGGCCGTGACCATGCAGTAGTCGAACTCGCGCCAGAACAGCCCGAGCGCGAGTGAGCAGTAGCTGGCCACAATGTGCTTGCGCCGCCAGGGCGTGAGGCGGCCGCGAGCCTTCCAGAGTTCGGCCAGCGTGAAGCGGGTCGCGAGCACCGGAATGTGCAGCGCGCTCGGCGCGACGCGCCAGCGCAGAGACCGTACCTGAACGTCGGCAAAGCCATGCTGCCGCAGTGCCGCGGTGAAATCGTCACGCACAGCCAGCGTCGGTACCGCCCAGCTGTCGGCCCACAACCGGTGCAGCCAAGTGGCAAGCCGGCCCTGACGGCGCCGCAGCAGGAAGCCGTCGACCACCACCAGCCGCGCGCCGGGCTTGAGCAGACGCGCGGCTTCGGCGATGAAATCGGCCTTGGCGGTGCCACTTGCGTAGCACGCGCTTTCGACAGCCCAGGCGCCATCGGCCGCGGCGGTGGGCAGGCCGGTGCGCGTGTAGTCGGCTTCGATGTGGGCCAGCCGGTCGGCCACCCCGGCCTGCGCGTCCAGACGGGTTGCGATCTCGTTCTGCACGGCCACGTTGGTCACCGTCACGGCATAGAGGCCGGGGCGCTCGGCGACCAGCATGCGCGCGGTGGCGCCGGCACCGCAGCCGAGGTCGACCACGCAGGCCGGCCCCGCGGCCGGCAACTGCAGTGCGCGGCCGACGGCGCGGTTCATCTCGCCCAGCATGCCTTCGCGCCGCAGCGGGTTCAGCCCGGGACGCCAGTAGCCGAAGTGCATGTTGTAGTGAACGCTCCAGGCCCGGTAGTCGTCGGCCACCTCGGTGAAGTAGTCCTGCGTGTCGGCCGGGGTGACGGGTGCTGTGGCCGCAACGGGCGCGGGCGGGCTTGCCAACGGCAGACCGGGGTTCAGGCGTACATTGGTGTGCATGGAGTCCAGTTTTTCGACATTTCAGTTGAAACAGAAACGATGGGGCAAAAAAAGAGCGCTCAGATCATCGGCAGGCTGGCGTGGTGGGCGTCGGGATCTTCCGGCGCCTTCGATGAACCGTCACCACGAACGAACTTCTGCACGCTGGCGCCCAAGCTCAGCACCTTGTCCAGCGTGCCGGGCGACAGGCGCAGCATCTCGTCGGCCCAGGTGGCAAGCTTGCCCATGAGGTCGAGCGTGGAGCGGATACGGTCTTGCGCGTCGGCCGGCTCCTTCTGGAAATCGGGGCTGGCCACCAGTTCGCGCAGCATGCGCACGGTGGGGTCGAACTCGCGCTCCTTGCGCTCGCGCACCACCGTGCGAAATAGCTCCCACACGTCGACACTGGTTTCGAAGTAGTCGCGCCGGTCGCCCATCACGTGGGTCACCCGCACCAGGTTCCATGCCTGCAGTTCCTTCAGGCTGTTGCTCACGTTGGAGCGCGCGACATTCAGGGTTTCGGAGAGTTCTTCGGCATGCAGCGGCCGGCCGTGCGCGAACAGCAAGGCGTGGATCTGCGAGACAGTGCGGTTGACGCCCCACATCGAGCCCATTTCGCCCCAATGGAGCACGAACCTGCGTTGGATGTCGGTGAGTTGCATGCGGCAAGCTTAAACATTCTTTGATTTCTGTCAATAAAGAAATAGATTTTTCATCATTGCTGGCGTAGCGGTTCGATTGGCTGCATACTGTTGTTTTATACAGTATCGAGGTCACCATGACCGACGCCTTCATTCCGATCAGCGCTCTCAAGGGCCGTGGCGCCGCGACGCGCATTGCGCACCGTTTCGAAAAAGATGTGCGAGACGCGTACGACGACGGCTGGGGCACTCTCGAAAACGAAGAGGCCGACGCACCTTCGGCGCCGCAAACCGAGGTGCGCTTCGAAGATGCGAAGTCGGTGCTGAGCGACAACGACTCGCCCGACATCCCGTTCGACCGTTCGCTAAACCCCTACCGCGGCTGCGAGCACGGCTGCATATATTGCTTTGCGCGGCCTACGCACAGCTACCTCAACCTGTCGCCCGGGCTTGATTTCGAAACCAAGCTCATCGCCAAGCGCAACATCGCCGAGGTACTGCGCCACGAGCTTGGCAAGAAGAACTACCGGCCGAGCCAGATCGCGATCGGCACCGCGACCGACTGCTACCAGCCGATCGAGCGCCAACTGCGCCTGACGCGATCGGTGATCGAAGTGCTGCGCGACACCAACCATCCGTTCGCACTCGTCACCAAATCGAGCGCGGTCGAACACGACCTCGACCTCATCGCGCCGATGGCGGCCCGGCAACTGGCCGCCGTGTATGTGACCGTGACCACGCTCGACGGCGAACTCGCCCGCAAGCTCGAGCCGCGCGCCGCCGCGCCTCACCGGCGCCTTCGCACCATCCGCACGCTGGCCGAGGCGGGCGTGCCGGTCGGCGTGAGCGTGGCGCCGCAAATCCCGTTCGTTACCGAAGACATGGAGCAGGTGCTCGAAGCAGCCTGGGAGGCCGGCGCGCGCTGCGCCTTCTACACGGTGATCCGGCTGCCGTGGGAAGTGGCACCGCTGTTCAAGCAATGGCTGGAGTTGCACTACCCGCAGCGCGCCGACCGCATCATGGCGCGCATCCGCGAAATGCGCGGCGGCAAGGACTACGACGCCGACTTCGCCACGCGCATGAAGGGAAGCGGCCTGTGGGCCGAATTGATCGGCCAGCGCTTCGAGAAAGCCACGCGGCGCATCGGCTTCAACCGCGACCGGATCCCGATGAATCTTGGCGCGTTCCGTCCACCGGGCGCCGCGGGACAAGGAAGTCTGTTCTAAAGTCGGCAGGATGAATTCTGTCTGGATCGTGGTGATGGGGGTTTCCGGCTGCGGCAAGTCCAGCCTGGGTGACGCGCTGGCCAAAGACCTTGCGTTGCCGTTGATCGAGGGGGACGACTTCCATCCACCCGCCAATGTCGAAAAGATGAGGGCCGGCATTGCGCTCGCCGATGCCGACCGTGCGGGCTGGCTGGATGCGCTCGGGGTCGAACTCGCCGCCCAGTCGAAGGGTGCAGTGCTCACCTGCTCTGCGCTCAAGCTTGCCTATCGCGACCGGCTGCGCGCGGCTGTGCCGGGCCTGCGCTTCGTCTTCATGGAGCTGACGCGCGAGGAGGCCGAGCGCCGCGTCGCGGCCCGCGCCGCCCAGCACATGTTTCCGGCAAGCCTCGTGGCCAACCAGTTCGCTACGCTCGAGTCGCCAGTGGGCGAAGCCGGTGTGCTGGCGGTCGACGCGACCAGGCCGCGCGCCGATCTGGTTGCCGAAACCAGGGCGTGGTTGTAAGAAAAAACTGATTCAGGCTCGCGCGAGCCGCATGGCTTCGAGCGCTTCGGACGCGCGATCCATCACACGCGTGACCACATTCATGTCGGCCTCCGACGCTGACCCCACCATGGCGCTGACCACTTCGGCCTGAACCTTGAGCGTTTTGTGCGCCACCGCCATGCCCGCCTCGGTGAGCGACAGGCGTTTGACGCGCGCATCGGCACTGTCGCTTTCACGGCGCACCCAGCCTCGCCCCTCCATGTGCGCAACCAGCATGCTCACGCCGCTCTTGGCCACGAAGCAGCGCGCCGCCAGCGCCTGCTGGGTGATGCCGGGCGTGATGGCGATGGTGGCCAGCACCTCGTGCTCGCCGACACGCAGACCGATGGCACCGAGCCGGGCGGTCATCACGGCTTCGCACAGGTTGTAGGCCCGCACGGTGGCCAGCCAGGCCAGGGTGCCGTGCGGCGCGGAAGGGGACTTCGATGTGCGGGATAGGGCGGCCATAGTTCGTTCAATATTGAACTATAATGTTCAAAATTGAACTAATTATAAACCTGTCATGAACCTCTACCTGCGCCTTCTGATGACCTTGCTGCGTGCCTGGCGCGCGCCGCGCCTCACGCCGGGCGACACGCTGGAGCGCCGGTTGCGCGTGCTGCCCAACGACCTCGATCTGAACGGCCACATGAACAACGGGCGCTACCTCACGATCATCGACCTGATGCTGATCGAGTATTTCGTGCGCACCGGCTTTGCCCGCACGATGCTGCGCCACGGCTGGCGGCCGATGGCGGGCGGCTCGCTCATCAGCTACCGCCGCGGGCTCCAGCCTTTCGAGGGATACACATTGCGCTTCCGGCTCGACGCGACCGACAGCCACTGGAACTACATGCGCTTCGAGTTCGTGAAGGGCGACAAGGTCTGCGCCGCCGGCTACATGAAGGGCGCGGCCGTCGCGCGCAGCGGGCTGGTGCCCAACCTCGAGTCCTACGCCGCCATGGGCCTGCCCCTGCCGACGGGCGAACTGCCGGTGCCGGTGCGCGACTGGATCGCAGCTGAGCAGGGCGTGATGCGCGCGGCCTGGTAACGTCTCCGACGTTGGGGCGCGACCTCAAGACCCAGAAAGGAAGACCGTGTCATTCAATGTCACTCCTCAGATTGCATGGGCCCTGCTGCTTGCGGCGGGTGTGCTCGAAATCGTTTGGTCTGTAAGCATGAAGGCCTCGAACGGATTCACTGTCCATCGATACACGGCAATCACGATCGTCGCCGCGTGGGTAAGTTTCTGGTTGCTCGGCATCGCCATGAAGCAACTGCCGGTCGGGACGGCCTACGCAGTCTGGACGGGAGTTGGAGCCGTTGGCGCAGCTATCCTGGGCATACTGCTGTTCAAGGAGCCGGCTTCGGCCGCTCGGGTCGGCTGTATCGTTTTTATCGTGCTCGGAATCCTTGGGCTCAAGTTTCTCAACGGCGAGGCCTGACCCCCATCAATTGGGGATGCGCTCACGGTCAGCCAATCACCTCGGGCCAGTCGGTGTGGAAGAACTGGCCCTCCGGCTTGTCGATGCGCTCGTAGGTGTGGGCGCCGAAAAAGTCGCGCTGCGCCTGCAGCAGGTTGGCCGGCAGGCGCTCGGCACGGTAGCTGTCGTAGTAGGCCAATGACGCGCTGAATGCCGGCACCGGAATACCGTTGCGCACCGCCAGCGCCACCACTTCGCGCCAGTTCTGCTGCGTGCTGTTGAGCAAATCCTTGAAGAAGGGCGCGAGCATCAGGTTGACCAGCGCCGGGTCGGTGCGATAGGCGTCGGTGATGCGGTTGAGGAAGCGCGCGCGGATGATGCAGCCGCCCCGCCAGATCGATGCGATGCCGCCGAAATCGAGCCCCCAGTTCTTCTTCTCGCCCATGGTCTTGATGAGGTCGAAGCCCTGGGTGTAGCTGATCACCTTCGACGCATAGAGCGCGTCGTGCACTTTGGCGACCAGGTCTTTCTTTGCGGCGCTGAGGTCGACCGTCGGCCCTTGCAACTGCTTGCTCGCGACCACGCGCTGCTTCTTCTGTGACGACAGTACACGCGCTTCGACGGCGGCGTTGATGGTGCTGATGACCACCGCGTTCTCGGCCGCATTGAGCAGCGTCCACTGGCCCGTGCCCTTCTGGCCGGCCTTGTCGAGGATCAGATCGACGATCGGCTTGCCGGTCTCGGGATCTTTCTGCTCCAGTGCCTTGCCGGTGATCTGGATCAGGTAGCTTTGCAGATCGCCTTCATTCCATTCGGTGAAGATCGCGGCCATTTCGTCGGTGGTGAAGCCGGCCGCCTTGAACAGGCTGTAGGCCTCGCAGATGAGCTGCATGTCGCCGTACTCGATGCCGTTGTGGATCATCTTCACGTAGTGGCCGGCGCCGCCGGGGCCGATGTGGATCACGCAGGGCTGGCCGTCGACCTTGGCTGCGATGCTTTCGAAGATCGGCTTCATCACTTCCCAGGTTGACGCCGGGCCGCCGGGCATGATCGCCGGCCCCTTGCGCGCGCCTTCCTCGCCGCCCGAGACGCCCGCGCCGATGAAGCGCAGACCCTTGGCTGCAAGGTAGGCGTCGCGCCGCTCGGTGTCGGTGTAGAGGCTGTTGCCGCCGTCGATGACGATGTCGTCCTTGTCGAGCAGCGGAATCAGTTGCTCGATCACCTGGTCGACCGGCGCACCGGCCTTCACCATGATCTGGATCTTGCGCGGCAGCGCCAGGCTCTGCACAAAGGCTTCGAGCGTGTCGCAGCCGATCAGCTGCTTGCCCGGATTGCGTGCGACGAACTCGTCGGTGGTTGCCGTGGTGCGGTTGAATACGCTGACCTGGAAGCCGCGGCTCTCCACGTTCAGCACCAGGTTCTGGCCCATCACGGCGAGGCCGATCAATCCGAAGTCGCTTTTCTTCACGCTGTTGCTGCTCATGGATGTCCTTCTTGCGGCGCAGGCTGCGCCCGGGTTGTTTCAGCCGGGGATTGTGCCGGGCATGGCGCCATCGTGTGATCCGGATACACCGCACGCGATTTTTTGGCTAGAGTGGACACCAACCATAAGGAGCAGGCTTTGGAGAACAACGATGAAGGCTTTGAGATCACGGAGAAGCTGGTCTTCGACCTGAACCTTGCGCTTTACCTCGACCTGGTGGCCGTGCTGGAAAAATCCGGTGTCATCACCTACCGGCAAATGGCCGCGCGCGTGTTGAACGTCAGCATGGACGCCCGCGACGACGGCGACAGGAACCTTGCGAACGCGCTGGAAGGCATCGCCAAGGGATTCGCGGGACAGGGCGATGGCTTGTCGATCGGCCTCCTGAAGGCAGCCCGCGAGATCCGCGAGGACGAAGCGCTGGGCGACGTGCCGATGCGCCCCGACGAATCCTGACGGTTCCCCGTCAGGCTGCGCCCTGCGGCCGATGCCGTTGTTGCCGCTCGAGCAACTCGAAGCCGGCCATGCCGGCCAGCATGGCGCAGATGAACACCAGCGCCTTGGCCTCGCCCATGCCGAGTGCCACCAGCCCGGGGCCGGGGCAGAAGCCCGCGATGCCCCAGCCGACCCCGAACACCAGGCTGCCGATGACGAGGCGGCGATCCACGTGCCGTGCCGTGGGCAGCCTCATTTCGGCGCCCAGCAGCGAACGCGCACGTCGGCCGGCGACGAAGAAGGCGCCCATGCCGACCGCGATCGCGCCGGCCATCACGAGCGCCAGGGAGGGATCCCACTTGCCGGCCAGGTCGAGAAAGCCGAGTACCTTGGCCGGGTTGGCCATGCCGGAAACCAGCAGGCCAAGACCGAACACGAGGCCGGCCAGGAACGAAGTGAGAGCGAGCATGACGAGCCTTCAGACAGCCAGCAGATGACGAATCACGAACACCGTGACGAAGCCGGCGCCTATGAAGGCCACCGTGGCAACCAGCGAGCGCGGCGACAGGCGTGACAGGCCGCAGACGCCGTGGCCGCTGGTGCAGCCCGCGGCGTAACGCGTGCCGATGCCAACCAGCAGACCCGCTGCGACCAGGGCCAGGTAGCCGGCATCGATCTGCGGCGCCGGCCATGGTGCGAACACCAGGTAGGCGAGTGGCGCACCCACGAGCCCCAAGGTGAAGGCCAGGCGCCACGCGACGTCGCCGCTGGCCGGCCTGAGCAGCCCGCCGACCACCCCGCTGATGCCGGCAATGCGGCCATTGAGCAGGGCGAACATGGCGGCTGCGATGCCGATCAGCACGCCGCCTGCGAGCGAGCCCCAAGGCGTGAAATGCGTCCAGTCGATCGCGATCATCGCGCTTCCTCCGGGCAGTAGAGGCGGTACAGCACCGCCAGTACTTCGAGCAGCGCGCGATCCGACACGCTGTAGTAGATGTTCTTGCCTTGCCGGCGCGTTTCGACGACACCCTCGTTGCGCAAAACGCCCAGCTGCTGGGACAGCGTGGGCTGGTGAATGCCCAGTTGGGCCTCCAGCTCGCTGACGCACATCTCGCCTTGCGAAAGCTGGCACAGCAGCAGCATGCGCTCCTCGTTGGCGAGCATTTTAAGGGCGCCGACGGCGCGACTGGCGCCGCTGCGCAGGACTTGGGGATCGATGACGGTGTGGGAGCGCGGCATGAGGTCGAAGGAGATATCCGAGTTAATATATTATACAATATAATGTCGTCAAGCATATTGTTCGACCGCTACAAAAAGATCTCCATGACTTTGCGAACCACCACCCGCGCGTTCTTCGATCCGCAAACCTGGACTGTGTCGTACGTCGTCTGGGATCACGCAACGCGCCACGCCGCCGTCATCGACCCGGTGCTCGACTACGACTTCAAATCAGGCCATACGGACACGAAGTCGACCGACAAGGTGCGCGCGTATCTGCAGGCCGAGCGACTGCAGGTCGACTGGATCCTGGAGACGCACGCGCACGCCGACCACCTGTCAGGCGCGCGCTCGCTGCAGGAGCGCGTCGGCGGGCGCATTGCCATCGGCGCCCACATCCGCGAGGTGCAGGCCACTTTCAGGAAGCTCTACAACCTGGAGCGCGGCTTTCTGCCCGACGGTAGCCAGTTCGACCACCTGTTCGGCGATGGCGAGACCTTCATGATCGGCACGGTGGAGGCCACCGCGCTGCTGGTGCCCGGCCACACCCCTGCGGACATGGCCTATAGCGTGGACGGGGCAGTCTTCGTCGGCGACACGCTGTTCATGCCCGACGTCGGCAGCGCGCGTGCGGATTTTCCCGGCGGCGACGCACGCACGTTGTACCGCTCGATGCGCCGCCTGCTGGCGTTGCCACCGGAAACCACGATGTACGTCTGCCACGACTATCCACCGGCTTCGCGCGGGCCCGCCTGGCAAACGACCGTTGCCACGCAGCGCGCGCACAACATCCATGCGCGCGACGGCATCGGCGAGGACGAGTTCGTTGCGATGCGCCAGGCGCGCGACGCGACGCTCGAAGTCCCCACGCTCATCCTGCCGTCGATTCAGGTCAACGTGCGGGCCGGGCAACTGCCCCCGGCGGACGACAACGGCGTGTCCTATCTGCGCATTCCGCTGAACGCGCTGCCGCGCCACTGAGGCGCTGCTAGCGTGCCTCGGTTCCCAGCGCGTCGAACACGCGCATCGCCGCATAGGCATCATTCGCGGCATAGCGCAGTTGCCCTTCGCTGAGGTGCTTTGCAGCCCAGTTTGACGTGGTCTGCTTGCGCGATTTGACGAAGCGCTGGTTGAACATGAGCGCCACCGCAGTCTTCACGCCCACCGAGTTGCGATGGCCCCGGCGCCGGAACACCGTGTCGAGATCCAGCACCGCCTGCGGCTCGATGCCCAGCTTGGCGCGGATCTGCCTGCGGTCGCTCGACAAGCCGAATCCGACCTTGGTGAGCGCGCTCGACGCCAGCAGGCTGGCTGCCGCGGCGCGGCACACCGAGTCGTGCAACTGAAACACCCAGGCGTGGTCGATCGCGGCCAGTTGCACCGTGTGCGGTCCGGTCGACACTTCGTTCTTCTGGAACGTGGGCTTCGACTCGGTGTCGAAGCCGACCACGCTCAACTGGCCCAGCGCGGCCAGCGCACGCGCGGCATCTTCCGGCGTGGCGACGAGTTCGATGTCGCGCAGATCCAGGCCCGCGAAGATCTCGAGCGTGGCGATCTCTTCGCGGCTCGGCAGCGTGGGCAACGGCGTGCTCATCGGGCGCCCGACGAAGCGGGCCTTTTCTTCTGTTTGGGCGGGTGGCCCGAGCGCATCGCCGCCTCCCAGGCGCGGCGGCCCCACACCGCCGCTTCGTCACGATCCTCGAACACTTCGGCGGGCGCCTGTCGGTACGACGTCTGCATCATTTTTCCATTGCGGTTGTATTCGAAGGCCGGCAGCCCGAGCCGGTCGAAATGGGCCACGCTTTGCGCGTCGGCCTTGAGGTAGAGCGTGTCGCCGGCCACCAGCCCGAACATGCGGCCCTCGTGGTACACGCCGTGGCCGCCGAACATGCGTTTGGCCTCGATGCGGCCCAGGCGCTCGAACACCTCGTGCAGGCTTTGGACGAACTCGCTCATGGCCGGCACGGCGTTGCGGGATCGTTCAGGCGTTGCTGGCCGAGCGCTTGAGCGTGGCAAGCAAGGCGCTGGCACCGATGAAGACCGAGCCCGACGCGCGATTGAACCAGCGTGCGCGGCCCTCGGTACGCAGCCAGGGCGCGATGCGTGACGCGAAGCTCGCGTAGAACATCAGCCAGAACAGCTCGAAGGCCACGAAGGTGGCGCCAAGCACCATGAACTGCGGCAACTGCGGCGCGGCCGGATCGATGAACTGCGGGAAGAAGGCGGTGAAGAACAGCAATGCCTTGGGGTTACTCACGCCGACCAGCAGCCCCTGCAGATAGAGGCTGCGGCGGCTCTTGCGCGCGGTGCCGCGGTCGGGCAGTGCGAAGCTGGACGTGGTCGAGCGCAGCGTCGTGACGCCCACGTAGAACAGATAGGCGACGCCGAACCACTTGATCGCGCTGAACACGTGCTCAGACGCGGCTAGCACCGCGCCGAGGCCGATGGCCGAGAAGCTCATGATCGCAAGTACCGCCGTGACACTGCCCATGGCCGAGAAAAGTGTGCGGCGCGCGCCGTGATTGACGCCGTTAGTGACGCACATCAGCACGCTCGGGCCGGGCGTGACGGTGAGGACGAGGACGGCGACGACGTAGAAAAACCAGGTGTGCAATGACATGAGAGGAGCTTCGTTGGTTCAGGATGTGATTTCAATGCGGTTGCCGTCGGGGTCGAGCACCACGCTCTCGTAGTAGCCGTCGCCGGTGCGGCGGGGGCCGTCGAGCACGGGGTAGCCGTCGACCCGCAGGCGCTGCGTCAGCGTGTCGACCAGCGCGTCGGAGCCGACCGCGATCGCCAGATGTGTCCAGCCCATGCGTTGCGCGCCGGCCTCGGCCGCCACGGGCGCCAGGGTCGTCGTGGCCATCGCTTCGATGCGCGCTCCATCGCCCAGGCTCAGAAAGCACGATGCGAAGCCCTTGGCCGGGTTGGCATAGCCCGCGCCGGCGGTCGCGCCGAAGTAGTTCACGTAGAACTGCTTGCAGCGCTCCAGGTCTTCGGTCCAGAGGGCGATGTGATCGATGCGCATGGTGTTTCAATTTTCGCGGGGCAGGCAATGGTATTCAACCCGCTCGCGGCCGGTGCCCGGATGGCGATCGACGGCGCCGCGCACCAGGCCATAGCGCGTGTAGAAGCGCTGTGCGCTGGTGTTCGCCGTGGCCACGTGAAGTCGCCATCCTGCAGGCATGCGCCGGCTGGCTTCGTCGAGCAGCAGACGGCCGAATCCCTGGCTGTGCAGGTGCGGGTCGACAAACAGCTGTGCGACGTAGCGCCGCGCCGTGTGCAGCGCCATGAAGGCCAGCAGTTGGCCCTGGCGCTCGATCACCAGCACCTCGCAGGGGGGCTGGAACTCGGCCTGCACGCGCGCAAGCCAGTGGGCGATCGGCTCCAGCACCTGCACGTCGCGATGGGCCGAGGCCCACCCGCGGCGCCAGATGCCGGCGAGGGCAGCGGCTTCGCCCGGAGCGAAGTCGCAACGGCGCAGGCGCGAGGTGGAGGCGGGTGTCATGCTGCGCCCGGGTTTCAGCCCGACAGCGTGGCGGCGTGATGCGCCAGATGGTCGGCGACAAAGCTCTGGATGAAGTAGTAGCCGTGGTCGTAGCCCTCGTGCCGGCGCAGCGTGAGCGGCTGGCCGATGGATTTGCAGGCCGCCTCGAACAAGTGGGGGTGCAGTTGCTCGACCAGGAATTTGTCGCCCAGGCCCTGGTCGATCAGGATGCCGGCCGGGTAGGGTGCCATCGGCTGGTGCTGCATCAGCACCGTGGCGTCGTGCTCGATCCAGCGCCCGCTGTCGGCACCCAGATAGCCCGTGAAGGCCTTGACACCCCATGGGCATTGCGTGGGCGCACAGATCGGCGCCAGGGCCGACAGCGACTTGAACAGGCCCGGATGCCGCAGCGCCAGCGTGAGCGCGCCGTGGCCGCCCATCGAGTGGCCGAACAGGCCGACCTTGTGCGGGTCGATTGAAAACTGCGCGCCCAGCAGCGGCAGGAATTCCCCGATCAGATAGCTTTCCATGCGCCAGTGCTTGGCCCAGGGCGCCTCGGTCGCGTCGAGATAGAAGCCGGCCGCGACACCGAAGTCCCAGCTGTCCGCTTCGCCCGGCGTATTGGCGCCACGCGGGCTGGTGTCGGGCGCGACCAGCGCGACGCCCAGCTCGGCCGCAAGCCGCTGCGCACCGGCTTTCACCATGAAGGTTTCCTCGTTGCAGGTGAGGCCCGCGAGGAACATCACCGCCGGGACCTTGCCGAACGCGGCTTGGGGCGGCAAGTAGACCGAGAAGCGCATCGGCAGGCCGATCTCGCGCGATTCGTGCTCGAGAAAGCGTTGCACACCGCCGAAGCAGCGGTGTTCGGAAAGCGTCTTTATGGCGTCGGTCATTGGGAAAGCAGCGGAACGAGTTCAAGCACCGCATCGGCGAACACGCGTGGCGCCTCCTGCGGCATGTTGTGGCCGACGCCCGGCACCAGACGGTGCGAACGCGGCCCGAGGAAGTAGTGGCTGTGGTCGGCGGTGCCGGCCGGCGCCATGACGCCGTCGTCGGCGCCATCGAAGGTGATCGAAGGCATGGTGACGTGCGGCAATTGCGAGAGACGCGCCTGGAGGTCGGCATAGGCCGGGTCGCCCTCGACCAGGCCGTAGCGATGCCGGTACGAGTGGATCACCACATCGACGAAATCGGGGTTGTCGAAGGCGCCTGCGCTGCGTTCCCATGTCGCTTCGTCGAAGTGCCAGGTGGGTGACCAGAGCCGCCACAGCAGCTTGCACAGCGCGTGGCGGTTCTGCTCCAGCCCCGCACGGCCACGTTCGCCGTGGAAGTACCACTGGTACCAGTAGCGAAACTCGTTCTCCGGTGCGGCGGGGGTCGCTGCGATCGCGATGTTCTGTACCTTGTAGCTGTTGAAGGACACCAGGCCCGCGCAGCGCTCGGGCCACAGCGTCGCCGCCACGCAGGCAGCGGTGCCGCCCCAGTCGTAGCCGGCCAGCACGGCGCGCGGGATGACCAGTGCGTCGAGCAGCGCCAGCAGATCCGACGCGAGTGCCGCCTGCTCGCCAGAGCGCGGTGTCGCGGCATCGACGAACTGCGTCGGCCCGAAGCCGCGCAGGTACGGCACGACCACGCGGCAGCCTTGGGCCACGAGCAGCGGCGCTACTTCGGCATAGGCATGCACGTCGTACGGAAAGCCGTGCATCAGCAGCACCGGCAGCCCGTCGGCCGGGCCGCTCTCATGGAATGCGACATCGAGCACGCCCGCCCGGGTGCGGCGCAACGTGCCCAAGGCCGCTTCAGTCATACAGCACCACGCCGCGGATCGACTCGCCGCGCTTCATCAGATCGAAGCCCTTGTTGATGTCTTCCAGCGGCATCGTGTGCGTGATCAGGTCGTCGATGTTGATCTTGCCTTCCATGTACCAGTCGACGATCTTCGGCACGTCGGTGCGGCCGCGCGCGCCGCCGAAGGCCGAGCCTTCCCACTTGCGGCCGGTCACCAGCTGGAAGGGCCGCGTGCTGATCTCGGCGCCGGCTTCGGCCACGCCGATGATGATGCTGCGGCCCCAGCCCTTGTGCGTGCACTCCAGCGCCTGGCGCATCACCTTGGTGTTGCCGATGCACTCGAAGCTGTAGT
>JBDUCH010000235.1:0-6689 GCA_040003555.1 Variovorax sp.
CAGCCGCTCGCGGATCTGCCGCGCCGCGTCCTGCGCCGCCTTGCCGTTCAGGTCGGCACCCGTGGAGGCCGCCGTCGCCGAGGTGTTGGCGACCTTGGTGGTGTCGGTGGCAGTGACGCGCACGCTCTCGAAACTCACGCCGAGTTCGTGCGCCACCACCTGCGCCACCTTGGTGTTGACGCCCTGGCCCATCTCGGTGGCGCCGTGGTTCACCAGGATCGAGCCGTCGGTGTACACATGCACCAGCGCGCCGGCCTGGTTGAAGTGCTTGACGTTGAACGAAATGCCGAACTTCAGCGGTGCGAGTGCCAGGCCGCGCTTGAGCACCGGGCTCGCGGCGTTGAACGCGGCGGCGGCTTCGCGCCGCGCGCGGTAGTCGCTGCTGGTTTCGAGCTGCGTCACCAGTTCGTCGATGATGTTGTCGGTCACGACCTGGTCGTAGGGCGTGACATTGCGCTCGGTCTTGCCGTAGAAATTGAGGCGCCGCACGTCCAGCGGGTCGCGTCCCAGCTCGCGCGCCACCGTATCGAGGATGTTCTCGATCGCGATGGCGCCCTGCGGCCCGCCGAAGCCGCGAAACGCGGTGTTGCTCTGCGTGTTGGTCTTGCCCGAGTAGCCGTGCATCGACACGTCGGGCAGCCAGTAGGCGTTGTCGAAATGGCACATCGCGCGCGTCATCACGGGGCCCGAAAGGTCGGCCGAATGCCCGGCGCGCGACACCATCGAGATCTCGGCGCCGAGGATGCGGCCCTCGTCGTCGTAGCCGACTTCGTATTCGTACCAGAAGCAGTGGCGCCGGCCGGTGATCAGGAAGTCGTCGTCGCGATCCAGCCGCAGTTTCACCGGGCGCTGTAGCGTGTGCGCCGCGATCGCCGCCACGCAGGCGAACAGGCCCGACTGCGATTCCTTGCCGCCGAAGCCGCCGCCCATGCGACGGCATTCGACATGCACTTCGTTGGCATGCAGGCGCAGCGCATGCGCCACCAGGTGCTGCATCTCGCTCGGGTGCTGGGTCGAGCAGTGCACATGCATGGCGCCGCCCTCTTTGGGGATCGCGTAGCTGATCTGCCCTTCCAGATAGAACTGCTCCTGGCCCCCGACCTCGAAGGTCGACTTGAGGCGGTGCGGCGCTTGCGCAATGGCCGCTTTTGCCCCACCTTCGTGCGTGGCACGCTCGAGGTGCATTGGGGGCAGCACGTACTGGCCCTTGGCATGGGCCTGCTGCGGCGTGAGGACCGGCGGCGCGGCCTCGATGGTCAGCACGTCTTTCGCTCTGGCCGCGACGCGGCGCGCGATATCGCGCGTTTCGGCGATCACCGCGAACACCGGCTGGCCCAGGTGGCGGATGTCGCCGCTGCACAGGATCGGGTCGTCGTGGACGATCGAGCCGCAGTCGTTGGTGCCGGGGATGTCAGCCGCGGACAGCACGGCGACCACGCCGGGCAGCGCCCGCAGCGCGTCGAGCGACATGCCCGTGAGCCGGCCGTTGGCCACCGGCGACAGGCCGAGCGCGCAATGCAGCGTACCCGCCAGTTCGGGAATGTCGTCGATGTAGGTCGCCTCGCCGGCAACATGCAACTGCGCCGACTCGTGCGGCCGGCTGATGCCGACGCGTGCGCCGTCGTCATGGGCCTTGGCCTCGGCACCGACGTCGATGCGCGCGGCCGCATTCTTCAGGTAGTCGGCAAACGCCTCCGCGGGCTGCATCAGGCGCGCATCGATGGGTTTGTTCATCTCGATTTCCTCAGACGCCAGGGGCCATCACGTGGGGCATCACACTCCAGACGCTGGTCGCTTCCAGCGGCAGGGCATCTGTGGCGCGCGTCTCGAGCCACAGACGCTGAATCAGATTCTGCGCCACCTGCAGCCGGTATGCCGCCGAAGCGCGCATGTCCGACAGCGGCTTGAAGTCCTGCGCCAATGCGAGCTTGGCGGCGTTCACGCTGGCCTGCGTCCAGGGCTTGCCGAGCAGCGCGGCCTCGGCCTGCGCCGCGCGCTTGACCACGGCCGCCATGCCGCCGAATGCAAGCCGCACCTCCTTGACCGTGTCGCCGTCGAGCGCGATCGAGAAGCCGGCGCACAGCGCCGAGATGTCGCAATCGAAGCGCTTGCTGATCTTGTAGGCCCGCACGCGCCGCGTTGCCACCGAGAGCGGCACGGCCATGCCCTGCACGAACTCGCCCGGCTCGAGCTGGTTCTTCATGTAGTCGACGTAGAACCCGGTCAGCGGCATGCGGCGCACGCGCTCGCCCTGCCGCAGCTCGATTTGCGCATCGAGCGCCATCAGCACCGGCGCCGAGTCGCCGATCGGCGAACCGTTGGCGACATTGCCGCCCATGGTGCCGGCGTTGCGGATCGGCGGCGACGCGAAGCGCAGCCACACGTCGGTGAGGCCTTCGAAGCGCTGCGCGAGTGCGCGCCAGGCGGTCTCGAGCGAGGCGCCGGCACCGATGTAGAGCTCGCCGCCCTGCTCGCGCACGGTCTTCATTTCGGCGACGTCGCCGACATAGACGATGTCGCCGAGATCGCGGAACTGCTTGTTCACCCAGAGGCCGACGTCGGTCGAGCCGGCCAGGAGCTGCGCATTCGGCTTTTGCAGCCGCAGGGCCGCCAGCTCGGCCAGCGTGGTCGGTGCGTGGAAGCGGTCGGTGCGCCCACCGGACACGGCGCTGTAGTCGAAAGTGCCCTCGCGCTGCAGGGCGGTGAGGGCCTGCACCACGGGTTGCGTGTCGAGCCGCACGGCGGGCAGGTCGAACATGCGCTGGCCCGCGTCGAGGATCGGGCGGTAGCCGGTGCAGCGGCACAGGTTGCCCGAGAGTTCGTCGGCCAGCTGCTGGCGCGTGGGCTGCGTGCCGGCTGCGCTGTGGTGTTCGTAGCTCGACCAAAGCGACATCACGAAGCCTGGCGTGCAAAAGCCGCACTGCGAGCCGTGGCACTCGACCATGGCCTGCTGCACCGGGTGCAGTTCCCGCACGGCGTGCTTGTCATGCTGCCGGGTGTCGAGCGACTTGCCGCACTGCCGCTTGAGATCTTCGACCGTGAACAGCGCCTTGCCGTGCAGCGTCGGCAGGAACTGGATGCACGCGTTGACCGTTTGCAGCTGCAACCCGCCGACCGCGCCAGGGGCGCCCGGCTCGGCCAGCTCGCCGATGACGACGGTGCAGGCGCCGCAATCGCCTTCGTTGCAGCCCTCCTTGGTGCCGGTGCAGCGCGCGTCTTCGCGCAGCCAGTCGAGCACGGTGCGGGTGGGGTGCACGCCGCTCACATCGACGATCCGGTCGCGATGGAAGAAGCGAAGGGGCTGGCTGCTTGTGTTGCTGCTCATGGATTGAATGCTGTCGTGGGTGCGAAAAACCGGCGCTACCGAACTTAGGGCTTCGAGGCCGCGGACGCATACAACCCTCACCATAGTGCGTATGTCCGGCTCCGTATGCACCTTATTCGGGTTTACACGGGTACCGGGCACTTCCGGACAGCAATTGTC
Source organism: Variovorax sp. (assembly GCA_040003555.1). Lineage (GTDB taxonomy): Bacteria > Pseudomonadota > Gammaproteobacteria > Burkholderiales > Burkholderiaceae_C > Variovorax. The sequence continues at coordinate 3,485 of JBDUCH010000235.1, forward strand.
GGGCCCGGTCGGGCCGGGGCGACGGTCAGCGCGTGCCGTGCACCAGCCGCTCGAACACGTCCTCGTCGCCCATCTGTCCGCCCTTGAGCAGGATCTCGCAGCCATCGAGCGCAGGAGCGTCGCTGTGCAGGCGGCAGAGCGCTGCGCCGGGCGACAGCGCCGCCAGGTACGACAAGCCCCAGGCATCGAGCGCCTGCACCGCATGGCTGGAGGTGTCGCCGCCGGCCACGCCAACGCGTTTCAGCGGCGTGGCCGCCAGCACGCGCGCGAGCAGCAGGCCGCCGGCCTTTGCGAGGGCGAGGGCCGGCACTTTCGGGTCGACCGCGCCCGGCGCGGTGCAGGCCAGCACATTGCGACCTGCCACCAGTCGCGCCGAAAGCTGCAGCGCCACCGCGTCGAGGTGCGAGGGTGCCGCGTCGGCCAAGGCGTGCGCATCGAGGTGCACGACTTCGTAGGAGCGTGCTGCCGCCACCTGCCGCGCCGTCACGGGCGACAGGCTGCCAGCCAGCACCAGGACGGGGGCTTCGGCCGCCACCATCGGAACAGCTGCCGTAGGCGCGCGCTGCTGCGCGAACGCCTGCAGCACGCTGCTCGGGCCGACCGCGAGCAGCGGGCCGGCCTGCGCCCTCGCCCGCAGCGCAGCGCCGATGACGGCGAGATCGGACTGCTGCGCGACGTCGAACAGGACGGCACCGGCGCCCTCGCCGACGAGCGCCCCGATGTCTGCCTCCACGGCTGCCGCATCGCGCGCATACGCGAGGTACGGCAGTGACTGCACGCCCTCGAACCCCTGCAGCGCCAGGTGGCGCCGCAGGTCGGCCTCGTACATGGGCGTGACCGGATGTCGGCTCATGGTCGGATGCCGGTCGATGCGGCACACCGCGCCACCGTACCCGGCCGCCGCGAACAGGTTGCCGAACAGGCAATAGCGCTGCAGTTCCGGCTGCCCGCCGATCACCGCGACCCAGGGCTGGGCCACGGCGGGACGCAGTGCTTCGACCGCCACGCCAATGCTGCCGACTCCGGGTGCGCTATCGAAGGTCGAGCAGCACTTGTAATGCAGCACCTGCGCGCCGATCCGCCGGAACAGCGTGGCCACGGGCGCGAGTTCTGCGCGCATCGCGTCGGGTGCCATCGAACGCGCCGCGCCGGCGATGCCGATGCCGTCGAGCGCGCCGGCGCGCTGCAGTTGCGCATCGTCGGGCACCGCCAGGAACAGGAGCGTGCGCAGGCCCGCCCGCGCGGCGGTGCCGAGCGCGTCGGTCGCGCCGGTGAAATCATCACCGTAGAAAACGATCGACGGAGCCTCGGCGGCGCCCATCATCTGCCGAAGAAAGCCAGCGCCTGCGCCAGTTCGAGCTGGCGGCGCGCAGCGTCGACCAGCGGCGTGCCGGCGCGCACCGCCGCCCAGGCCTGGCGGATGCTCGCCACGCCAGCCGCCGCACCGTCCGGGTGCGCGAGGATGCCGCCGCCGGACATGAACAGCAGGTCGTCGCGGCCGATCGCGTCCCATGTGGCGGGCACTGTGCCGGCCCATTGCCCGGACGAGAAAGCCGGCATCACGGCGTCGTCGACGCCTTCGGCCAGCGGCGCGAAGCAATCGTGCGCCGAACCGATCACCTCCTCGTCGGCCTGCGCAAACTTGCCCTGCAAACCGTGCACATGCATGTGGTCGACGCCGGCCAGGCGCCAGAGCGTCTGGTAGGCCTGGAAGCCGATGCCGAGCATCGGATGGCGCGACATCGCACCGAAGCCGTTGCGGTGCCCGTGCAGCGCCAGCCCGGTGTGGCGCCGCAAGGTCTGGATGGCCGAGAAACCACACCAGTTGAGGCTGGCCATCACGCACGACCCGCCTTCGCGCTGGACCAGGTCGGCATGCCGCTTCATGGCATCGGTTTCGTCGGTGATGTTGAAGGCCACCATCACGTGCTTGCCGGTGCGCTGCTGGTGGTCGCGCACCACCGCCATCACCGCCGGCACGCGCTCGGCCAACGGCGCATGGTCGGGGTCGGCGCTGACCTCGTCGTCCTTGATGAAATCGACCCCCGCCACGCACAGCCGGCCCACGAGTTCGGCCGTCTCGGCCGCCGAGAAGCCGACGTTCGGCTTGATGATGGTGCCAACCAGCGCGCCACGCGCCACGCCGGTGACGCGGCGCGTGCCCGCAATGCCGAGCCGCGGCAGCTCGAAGCGGTTGCGGTAGCTTGCGGGCAGGTGCATCGTTTCGAGCCGCAGGCCCGTGACCTCGCCGAGGTCGTAGAGGTTGCCGGCCACGGTCGCGGCCAGCGTCGGCAGGTTCGCGCCGACGTTGGCGACCGGAAACGACAGGTGCACGCGTGCGCGCCGCCAGGGCCCCGGCGTGCCCTTGCGCTCGAGCAGTGCGTTGGGCAGCGACGGCGCATCGACGGCGGCGAGTTCCTCGATCGCCTCGACCGTGGCCCGCGCCCGCGCGCGCAACGCATCGGTCTCGCCCTCGACCCGCGTGAAGGTGCCGCACGACTGCTCGCCCGCCATGACCTCGGCAACCGCCTCGGGCGCGAGCGGCGTCTCGATCAAATAGCTCGCGTAGATGCGATCCAGCGCCATCAGAGCTTGCTCAGGTCGGGGAACGGGCGCACCGGGTTGCTGCCGTCCCAGCCGACGGACGATTCGCGGATCAGGTCGAACATCTTTCCTTTGGGGCCGGCGACTTCGGACAGCTCGATCACCGTGCCCGGGTGGTACTCGGTGTCGAAATAGATGAAGCGGCCTCGCTCGCCCACCTCGCCGCTCATCACGGACTTGAAGCCCTGGAGCGTGAGGCGCGCCAGATCGGCGTCGTAGTCGGCCGTCCAGTACGCGATGTGCTGCAGCCCGGTGCGGCCGGCCTGCAGAAAGTCGCGGTACATCGAAGGCACGTCGTTGCGGGTCTGGATCAGCTCGACCTGCACGAAGCCCGAATTGGCCAGCGCCACCGAGTTGTGCGGCTGGTGGGCCTCGCCCTTATACCGGTAGTTGACGATCGGCACCTTGGGGTTGTAGTACCAGGGGCCAACGCCCAGCGTCTTGCTCCAGTAGTCCATCGCGGCCTCGATGTCGTGCACGACATAGCCCAGTTGGCGAATCTCGCCGAGGAATCGACTCATAGCGTTTCTGCTCCGTGGAGGAATGTTGTTGTCAGGTTTTGAGGAAGCCGATGGAGAACCAGGGAATGGCCGCGACCAGG
>JBDUCH010000023.1:0-22352 GCA_040003555.1 Variovorax sp.
GACATTCGCGGAGCAGCGTGCCCCGCCGCCCTGAGCCCACCCCGGAACCGGAACCTCAGCGCCCAGATCAACGCCGAACTCTGTGAACGCAAGACCATATGGAACACTGCAAACCAAGGTATTGCATTGGGCCTGTAGCGCGCCGCGCCTATGATTTGGCAGGCGCGGCCCTTGCGTGTGCCGCCACCAACGCAACCAGAGGAGTGCATTTCATGAAACCCGTCTCCGAGCTGCTCAAGCATCGCGACCCGGCCCTGTTCCATACGTCACCCGACACCACGGTGTTCGACGCGCTCCAGGTGCTGGCCCGCCACGAAGTCGGCGCACTCATGGTGATGGTCGACCAGAAGCTGGTGGGCGTGCTCTCCGAGCGCGACTACACGCGCAAGATTGCGCTGCTGGGCAAGAACTCGAAAGAGGTCAAGGTGGCGGACATCATGACCGCCAACGTGATCACCGTGAGCCCCGCCACGCGCACGCGCGACTGCATGAACCTGATGAGCCAGAAGCGCATTCGTCACTTGCCGGTGGTCGACGGCGACAAGGTCGTCGGCATGATCTCCATCCGCGACCTGATGGACGACATCATTGCCGACCACGAACAGACCATCGAGCAGCTGACCACCTACATCCAGAGCTGACCGATCGACTTCAGCGGCGCGGCTCCGGGTTGAACTGCAGCCAGCCGTTAGCGCCACGACGGCACACGCCGGCGATCGTCTCGCCGCGCGAGCCCGTCATCCGCACCCGCGCGCCTTCGGCCCGGCCATCGCACAGCCCGCGCGGATCCACCACAGGATCGCGCGGCGCCTCGGCCGCCGGCGGCGGTGGAGGCGCAACCTCCGGTGGTGGTGGCGGCATCGGCACGGGCGGTGGTGGCGCAGGCTGCGACAGGGGCGGCGGCAGCGGTGGCGCGGCCGGCGGTGCTGCAGTGGTGCACGCCTGCAGTACGGCGCAGGCCAGAAGGGCCGCGGACAGATGCCGGATGTTCATGACGCCACGCCTGTGTTCACGCCGGCTTCAACGACGCCAGACGTAGTGGCCCGGCACGCGACGCATGCCGACGCGGTGCGCCGGCACCCATACCTTGCGCGGATGATGGCGCCGCTGTACATGGCCGCGGCGATCCATGTGCGGACGCTCCATGCCGGGGCCCTGGGGCGGCGGCGGCGGGCGCATCGGTTGCGCCAGGGCAGCGCCGGCGAGAACGCAGGCGGCGATTGCGAGCAGGGTCTTTTTCATGATGGAATTTCCTGAGTCCTGAGGTATGAACGAATCGACACGGGTGCACCTTAACGCGGCCGACGCATCCCGCCTTGTAGGCCGGTGACGACTTTGCGCCCGCGCCTGCAACCACCGTCAACACGCGGCAAGAGGGTTTACCGCCCTGCGGCCGCCATGGCCTTCCCCACTTCGTTGGTGCCCTGCGCCGAGCCGCTTTGCGGCACCTGCTCGCCTGTGCGGTCGGTGATCTCGGGCAGGCGCGCCGCGAGCTGCTCGGGCGCACCGGCACCGATGCCGATGAAGGCGCCGTTGGTCAGCGTGACGTGCGCCGCCTCGAAGGTGCCGGCACCGGCGCAGAGGATGGTGCGCGTGGGCGCATCCTGCGCGGCCAGCACCAGCATGGCGGGCACCACGGCTTCGGGCTTGAGTGCATCCAGCACGGCCTGCGGCATCAGGCCCTCGGTCATGCGCGTGGCCGCCGTGGGTGCGAGGCAGTTGACGCGGATGTCGTTCTTCGCGCCTTCGATGCTGAGCGTCTGCATCAGCCCCACCAGCGCCATCTTGGCCGCGCCGTAGTTGCTCTGGCCGAAATTGCCGTACAGGCCCGACGACGAAGTGGTCATCACGATGCGGCCGTACTTCTGTTCGTTCATCAACGCCCACACGGCCTTGCTGCAGTTCACCGCGCCCATCAGGTGCACGTCCACCACGAGCTGGAAGTCGGCCAGTTCCATCTTGGCGAAGCTCTTGTCGCGCAGGATGCCGGCGTTGTTGACGAGGATGTCGACCCGACCCCAGGCATCGACGGCCTGCTGCACCATGGCCTGCACCGCCGCGAAGTCGGTGACCGAGGCGCCGTTGGCGATCGCCTCGCCGCCCGCGGCCTTGATCTCGTCGACCACCCCCTGCGCGGCAGCGAGGTCGTTGACCACCACGTTTGCGCCGCGCGCCGCCAGCGCCAGTGCATGCTGGCGGCCCAGTCCGCCGCCCGCGCCGGTGACGATGGCCACGCGGCCGGTGAAATCGAGCGTCATGAAATGAATCCTTGTGGTCGGGTTGCGCCTGGAAGGCAGGCGCCGAATTTAACGGCAAACCCCGACGCGACCCGCCGCGAGGGCGACTCACCGGCGCTCGGCCGGCGGCAGCTTGGGGCGATGGCCGGTGCTGACCCACTCGGCGTAGAAGTCGATCTTGCCGTCGATCAGCGCCAGGGCTTCATTCCACTCGGCGATCTTCTGCGTGACACGCACGCGGTGCGCGGCCAGCATCGCCTGGCGCGCTTTCAAGGTGCTCTTGCCCTGCATGACGAGCGCCGTGTAGTCGCGCATCTCTGCGATCGACATGCCGGTGCTGCGCAGGCGCTCCATCAGTTCGAGCCAGCTCACGTGCAGCTCGTTGTAGACGCGGCGGTCGGCCGCGTCGCGCGCCACGCCGGGCATCAACCCCTGTGACTCGTACCAGCGGATCGTGTGCACGCTGCGCCGGGTGCGCGAGGCCAGTTCGCCGATGCGCAGTGCGATGCGCGGGTGCTGCTCAGGCGTCGACATGGACGGGCGCCTCCAGCGCGGTGTTCAGCAGGTCGGTGTCCATGTACTCGACCAGTTCGAGCACCTTGCCATCAGCCAGGCGACACACGTAGCAATAGCGATTGTTGTAGGCCTTGCCGGTGCGCGTGGTGACCTGCCCGCTGCACTCGACGACTACGCGGTCGTCCTCCGCGATGAAGTGCTGCGCGGTGTTGGTGTAGGTGGTGGCGAACTGCGCGAACAATGGCTTCAGCAGCCGGTTCAGCACGGCCTGCCGGCCCTCGTAGCGGCCCGACCAGGCGGTGGTGCCGTGGATCACCCAGCACACGTCGTCGGCCAGGCTGTCGGCGAACGGATTGCCGTTGCCCTTCGCGAGTTCGGCGAAGACGTGCTGGAGCAACTGCTTGTTGTGGTCGGCAATGGTCATGATCGGATCCTTCAAGGTGGGTGGAACGCCGATTGGAAATGCTCGAGTTCACTCGAAGTCAAGCACTTTGCGTCGGAATCACCGAAGCGGCTAGCGGGCGCCCGTCCCACACCCTCGCAGAGGTTCATGATGGAGGCTCGATTGTTCGACATCCAAGGAGATTGCCTCTATGCAAATTCAAGTCAACGCCAGCAACGGCATCGAGAACAAGGAAGCGCTCGAGCGTTGGGCTGATGCCGAGATCAAGGACAACCTGTCACGCTTCGTCGAAGACGTGACGCGGGTCGAAGTGCACCTCAGTGACGAGACAACCGGCAAGAGCGGCGGTGGCGACAAGCGCTGCACCATGGAAGCGCGCCTGGCGCACCATCAGCCCGTGGCCGTGACCCACGACGCGCCCACGCTGGACGAGGCGTTCCGCGGTGCGGCGGGCAAGCTCAAGCGGTTGCTCGAGCACACGCTGGGCAAGCTCGACCACAAGCGCGACCGTGAATCGATCCGCAAGAGCGTGGATGTCGCTCCGGAGTAGCGGATATCACGGGGACATCACGGAGGCCACAAAGTCCAGCAGCAGCCGGCTCACGGCTTCCGGTTGCTCCTGCTGCACCCAGTGGCCGGCGCCGTCGACCAGATGCACGGCGCGCATGTTGGTGCAGGCCGTGGCCTGCATCGCCTCGAGGGCGCCGGGTGATTGATAGACGCCCCAGTCCTGCCGGCCGGCGATGAAGCAGGCGGGCACATCGATGGTCTTGCCGCCGAAGGTTTGCAGCTCGGCCGCGAAGCGCGCGCCGGTGCCGCAGCGATACCACTGCAACCCACCCTGAAATCCGGTGCGGCCGTACTCGCTGCTGTAGACGCGCAACGTTGCGTCGGGCAGCCAGGCGCAGGTGGCAATGGCCTCGGCCGCGGGCATCTCGGCGGCGACGGTTGCGGCCATGCCCTGCGCGGCGTCCATCACGTAGTAGGTCGGCAGTTCGGCCAGCGCAGCGGCGGTCAGCCCAGCCAGGGCGTGCGGCTGGTTGTGCGGCCAGTCGGCGCTCTTGTGATGGTAGTAGGCGCGCAGGAAATCGTGCACGCCCTGCGGTGCACCGTGCATGTCGGCGTTGGCCTCGGGCGTAGCGTAGTACCACTGGTAGTGCTTGCGCGGGCGCGGCAACGCGGCCAGATCGGCCAGCACGCCGGCGATCGGCATGGTGGCGGGAGCCGCCCGGCCCACGGTATCGAACGGCAACGCCGGCGGGCCGGCAAACGGCGCGCTCATCAGCACGACCGAGCGGAACAGATCCGGCCGCAGCAGCGCGCACCATGCCGCCACGGGCGAGCCGAAATCGTGCCCGACCACAGCCGCCACCGAACGGTGGCCGAGTGCGAACACCAGGCCGACGGCGTCGCGCACCAGGTTCAGCATGCGGAACGAATCGAGGTTGCCGTCGTAGCGCGAATCCCACCCGGTGGTGCGCCCGTAGCCGCGCTGATCCGGCGCCACCACGTGGAAGCCGGCGGCGGCGAGCGGCAGCATCTGATGGCGCCAGCTGAACGCGAGTTCGGGGAACCCGTGCAGTAGCAACAGCACCGGCCGGTCGGGCTGTTCGAACCCCGCTTCGAGCCAGTGCACCTGCAGACCGTTGCCGTTGTCGGCCATGCGGGAGCGCACCCCCGGAGGCAGCGGCAGCGCAGGAAGATCTTGCGCCACGGCCACGGTGCCTTCTAGACAGTGACGGGTGCGCGGCTGCGGATGCCGAGCCGGGCCGGCGACACGTACTGCTCGCGGTAGATTTCGAAGGGCATGGTGTCGGCCGCTTCGATGGCCTTCTGCGCGGCGATCGAGTCCTGCGTCATCTGCTCGAAGTGCGCGAGCTGGTGTGGCTCCAGCGACAGGCCGAGCAGGGCCTGGTGCGTCTGCTCCGACTGTGCGCGCACGAAGCCGATGAAGGAGTTGTCGTGCTCGCCGGCCATCGTTGCAAGCACGCGGGCAGATGGCAGGCTGTCGGGATTTTCGAGCGCTGCCGCGGCGGCGCGCGCGGCCTCGCCGTACGCGTTGCCGCCATGCGCCTCATCGAGCGCAGCCGCGATCGGCTTGAATTGCGCAACCAGTGCCGCACCCCAATCGGCCAAGCCGATCTCGTGGCCGCCGCGCTGCAGCTTGAGTCCCGGCTCTCGGCCGCGTGCGGCGGTCAGGTGCTGGTTGTGGGCGAGCTCGGCGATTTCCTGCGGCGTGTCGTCCGGGCTGTCGGCCAGCAGGCAGTGCAGCAGAAACACGTCGATGAAGCGCATTGTTTGCGCCGTGATTCCGACCGGCTCGAACGGATCGAGATCCATGAGGCGTACTTCGACGTACTCGACGCCGCGCTCGCGCAGCGCATGCAGCGGGCGCTCGCCCGAATAGATCACGCGCTTGGGGCGGATCGTGCCGTAGAACTCGTTCTCGATCTGCAGCAGACTGGTGCCGAGCTGGTTGTAGTCGCCGCCGAGGTTCTGGATGCCTATGGCTTCGTAGGCAGGCCAGGGCCGCGTCAGCGCGTCCTGCAGCGAGGCGCCATAACCGTCGAGGCTGTTGTAGCTCACGGCCAGCGACGCCTGCGCATCGCTCTGGTAGCCGAGCCGGCCCATGCGCAACGAGGTGCCGTGCGGCATGTACATGGTGCCGCCGTCGCCCAGAGGCTGCAGCTCGTGCGGCCGACCGGCCACGAAGCTCGAACACAGCGCCGGCGACGCGCCGAACAGGTAGAGCAGCAGAAACGCATGGCGGCGGAAGTTGCGGATCAGCGCGAAGTACTGCTCGCTCGACACTTCGGGCAGCGACCAGTTGTAGTGGATGCCCGAGATGGTCTGCATGCGCCGGCCGTAGCGGTGGCTCAGGCCCATGCGGTAGACGCTCTTGGCGCGGCCCACGTTCGACGAGCCGTAGAGCCCGATCGGAATGGTCTCGTCGGTCGGCAGGCCGCAGGGCATGCTCGACACCCAGAGCCGCTCGTCGCCGGCCTCGGCCAGCACGCGGTAGGTGAACTGGTGCACCGCCACGAGCTCTTCGAGCGCCGCCTCGGGGCTGGCATGCACACCGGTGATGAGCTCGAGTTGCGACTCGCTGAAGTCGGTGGTGATGTGCGGATGCGTGAGCGCCGAGCCGAGCGCCAGCGGATGCGGCGTGAGCGCAAGTCTGCCGTCGGGCTGGGCCCGCAGACTCTCTTTCTCGATGCCGCGCCGGATTCCCTTCAGCCGCGCAGGCGAGAGCGCGTTCAGCCGCTCCGTCAGTTTGCTCATATCTTTATGCCCATCTCGCTCTTTTGTGGGGCTGGAAGTTAGCACGGGCCGGCAATGCCCGCTCGGGACGGCTTTTTGGCCGGATGGCGCCCCGGCTAAAGTGCTGGCCCATGCCCATTGTCCGCCAACGCAGCCCCGCCGCCGACCGCAACCGCGACCCGATTCTGGCGGTGCTGCAACGCCTGCTGCCCGCTGAAGCCAGTGTGCTCGAGATCGCCAGCGGCACCGGCCAGCATGCGACGTACTTCGCCGCGGCCATGCCGCGCTGGCATTGGCAGCCGAGCGACCACGACCTGGCCGCCCTGCCCTCGATCGACGCCTGGTGCGCCGATCAGCCGAACGTTCGGCCAGCCATGGTGCTCGATGTCGTGGCCGTGCCCTGGCCGGTGTCCATGAAGTTCGATTGCGTGTTCTGCGCCAACATGCTGCACATCGCGCCATGGGAGACCTGCGCGGCGCTGATGCAGGGCGCCGCATTGCAGCTTTCTGCGACGGGGCAACTCGTCACGTACGGGCCTTACCTGCAGGACGGCGTCGAAACGGCGCCCGGCAATGTCGCGTTCGACGCCAGCCTGCGCGCCCGGGATCCAGCCTGGGGTATTCGCCGTGTCGCAGACGTGGCGCTGCGGGCCGCACGGGCTGGCCTGCTACTGAAAGAAACGGTGCCTATGCCCGCGAACAACCTGATGCTGGTGTTCGCGCGGGCCTGAGGACGTCGAACGCCTACGGCAGGAGTTCGGACTTCAGCTCCGACAGGGGCATCACCTTTTCATCGCGCGTCATCTTGTACTCGGTGTTCGGCCCGAGCCACTTGGCCCAGATCTTGTCGATCTCGCCGGCTTTGTCCAGCGCCATGAGGGCGGCGTTGACCTTGGCCAGCAGCACCGGCTCGTCCTTCTTCATGCCGACGCCGATCGGCTGCAGCACCATCGGCTCCTTGATCATCTTGAGCGGGACGCCATCGGTCTTGGACTGGTTGACCAGCTTGGTGATGGTCATGGTGTTGGCCACCATCCCCATCGACTTGTTCTGCTGCACCGCCATGAAAGCCGAGCCCGTGTCCTGGAAGGTCACCGGCTCGGAGCCGTTCATCTTGATCGACAGCTCCGAGGTCGAACCCTTGGTCGAGCTCAGGCGCTTGCCCTTGAAATCGGCCTTGGTGGTGCCGGGATCCGAGGCCTTCACGGCCAGCATTTCCTTGGCGACGTAGTACGGATCGCTGAACTGGATCTGCTCGCCGCGGCTCTTGGTGTAGGCCAGGTTGGCAACTGTCACGTCGACCCGGCCGAGCTTGACTTCGGGCACGCGCGCTTCGACTGACAGCGGCGTGACCTTGGCCGCGAGGCCGAGCTGCTTGGCCAGCGCGCTGCAAAGGTCGACGTCGAACCCCACCATCTCGCGGGTCTTGGGATCGGGCGCGGCGAACGGCGGAACGTCGGCGAAGGTGCCGCACTTGAGTTCCTTGCGCTGGCTGATCTCGTCCCACTGGTCGGCGTGGGCCAGAACGGTCAAGGCGGAAAGGCAACAGCCGATGGCGGCGAGACGGAAAACGGTCTTCTTCGACATGATGAACTCCTGGTGAGATGCGGGATGGGAACGGGCTTCAGTGCGCGCGCAGGTCTGAAAGAAAGCGCTGCGCGCGCGGATGCTGGGGGCTCTTGAAGAAAGTCTCGGGCTCGGCCTTCTCGAGGATCTGGCCGGCGTCCATGAACCAGACGCGATCCGCGACTTCGCGGGCGAAGTTCATTTCGTGGGTGACGCACATCATGGTCATGCCGTCGTTGGCCAGGCCGCGCATCACCGCGAGCACCTCGCCCACCATTTCGGGGTCGAGCGCGCTGGTGGGCTCGTCGAACAGCATGGCCGGCGGCTCCATGGCGAGCGCACGCGCGATGGCAACGCGCTGCTGCTGGCCACCCGAGAGCTGCGCCGGGTAGGCCCCCGCCTTGTTGCTCAGGCCGACCCGCTCGAGCAACTGCATCGCCTTGGCGCGCGCAGCCGCACGCTTGACGCCCAGCACGCGCATCGGCGAAAGCATGATGTTCTCGAGCACCGACAGATGGGGGAACAGGTTGAAGCTCTGGAACACGAAGCCGATCCGGCTGCGCAGCTTGTTGAGCGCCACGCTGCTCATGGGCGCATGAATGTCGTGGCCGTCGAACAGCAGCTGGCCCGACCTGATTTCCTCGAGGCGGTTGACCGTGCGGATCAGAGTCGACTTGCCGGAGCCGGAAGGCCCGCAAACCACCACCACTTCGCCCTTCTTCACCTCGGCGTTGACATCGGTCAGCGCCTGGTAGTCGCCATACCACTTGTTGATGCTGGAAAACAGAATCATCGGAACGTCCTCTGCGGCCGCCGGTGAGGCGGCCCGGTCTGAAACGGGGGGCATGGTTCTGTCTCCTTATGTTTTCGATGGCCGTCGTGCGCGGCCTTACGGATTCGGGGCCACCTGCGGCGGCAAGGACGCGCCACCCTCGGACAGGCTGGCCAACGTGACGCCCAGGCGCTTGTGGGCAATCCGCCGCTCCAGCCACTGCGCCAGCTGGGTCAGGCTGAAGCAGACGACGTAGTAGGTCATCGCCAGGATGAAGAACACCTGGAACGGCTTGGTCAGCAGCTGGTTGTTGATCTGGTTCGCGGCGAAGGTGAGCTCCTGCACGTTGATCACGTAGCCGAGCGTCGTTTCCTTGATGGTGGAGATGAACTGGCTCAGCATGCTCGGCAGCATGTTGTAGAGCGCCTGCGGCAAGATCACGAACCACATCGTGCCCAGATGGCTGTGGCCGAGCGCGCGTGCCGCTTCGGTCTGCCCCTTTGGCAGCGCCAGGATGCCGGCGCGAACCACCTCCGACAGGTAGGCGCCTTCGTAGATCACCAGCGTGCACAGCATGGTGGTGAAGCCCGACACCTCGCGCCCGATGACGAGCGGCACCAGGAAGTAGACCCACAGGATCACCATCAGCAACGGCACGCCGCGCACCACGTAGACCAGCACCGTCGCCGGCCAGCGCAGCAGCCGCCAGGGCGACAGCCGGCACAGCGCCAGCAGCACCGACAACGGGAACGCCAGCACGATGCCCAGCACCGACAGGATCAGCGTGGCGACGATGCCGCCCAGCGGGCCGCTGGGGTATTGGCCGACCAGCAGCAGCAGCCAGTTGTCGCGAAGAATTTCGAAGACGCTGAACATCGTGCTTACCTCGCCTCTGCGATGCGGTAGTGCCGGGCCAGCCAGGCGCCTGCGGCCATGATGAGCAGCGAGAAGATCAGATAGAGCAGCGTCGCCACGCTGTAGGCCTCGAACGCGCGAAAGCTCTGGCTCTCCACTTCCTTGACGGCGTGCGTCAGTTCCGCCACGCCGATGGCCATCGCCAGGCTGCTGTTCTTGAACAGCGACACGCTGTGGTTGACGAGCGCCGGCACTGCGTTCCGCACGGCTTGTGGCAGCAGCACGTGGCGCATGGACCCGATATAGCTGTGGCCGAGGGCGCGTGCGGCCTCGGCCTGCCCGCCCGGAATGGAGCGCAGGCCCGAGCGCATGTCCTCGCTGAAGTAGGCGGCTTGGCAGAGCCCGAGCGCGAGGATTGAAAGGAGCGCCTCCGCGTTGTGCTCGGACAGCCAGTTTTGCAGCACCTCGGGCAGCAGGCTGAAGATGCCGAAGTACCAGAGCATCAACTGCACCAGTGTGGGCACGTTGCGATGGTACGAAACATAGGCCGCGACCACACGCTCGGCGATGCGGTTGGATGTCAGCCGCACGACCAGCAGCACGAGGGCGATGGCCATGGCGAGCAGCCAGGATCCGGCCGCGATCTTCAGCGTCATCTCGAGACCGTGCAGCAGCATCGCGCCGAACTCGGGCTTCAGCAGGACGGCCATCAAGTCGAAGTCTTTCACGGCCCGTTCCTTTGGTCAGGCCTGCGGCGCTTCCGGCCGCGTAGTGGACAGCCCGCCGGGCACCTGCAGCGTCGGCGTGATTTCCATGTGGCCGACATTTACCGCGACCGGGGCCGCAACGGCGAAGGCGATGGCATTCGCGATGTCTTCGGCTTGCGGCAGTTCGTAGCCCTCGACGAAGCGCTTGTAGGTCTCTTCGGAAGCCCCGTGCACGTGGGCGAAGATGTCGGTGGAGACGCGCCCCGGACAGATTTCGGTCACCCGCACGCGCTTGCCGAAGACATCGATGCGCAACTGGCGCGACAGCATGCTCACGGCCGCCTTGGTCGCATGGTAGGTGCTGTTGCCGCCGAAGTTGTAGGCCGCGGCGATCGAACTGATGTTGATCACGTGGCCACGGTCGCGCGCCGCCATGCCGGGGACGACCAACCGGCACAGATGCAGTACTGCGCGCAGATTCACGTCCACCAGCAGGTCGATGCCCTCGGCGTCGGCCTTGAGGATGGAGCCCGGCCGGTCGACACCGGCGTTGTTCACCAGCACGTCGAACGGGATTTCCTGCGTCAGGCGGGTGATGCCTTCGAGGTCGCTGACGTCGATGGCGTGCGGAATGCAGCCCGTGCGCGCGGCCAGTTCGGCCAGCTTGTCGGCGCTGCGCGCGAGCGCGTGGACGGTCAGGCCTTCCTTGCAGAAGCGCTCGACGACCGCGGCACCGATGCCTGAGGAGGCACCAGTCACCAGCGCGGTCTTGTAGTCGGAGAACGGCATCTTTGCCTCTTTCGTTAAGGGAAATTCACTGTATCGAGCACGACGCATTGGCGCCAAGACGGATTGGCTGTGGAGAGATAAGCCGCACTTATGTCGCCCCGGCTTCGTGCACGCGACTCAGGGTTAGCACCAAGTGCGTGCTGTTCCGGCCTTCATGCGAGCTGCCTGGAAATGGGAACGATCCGGCCGGCCTCCTCCACCACGCCGCGCACTGCGAGGGCCAGTGCCACTGCCCCCGGCGTATCGCCGTGCAGCAGGATGGAATGCACCTTCATCGGAATCGTCTTGCCGTCGTAAGTGCTCACGGTGCCCTCCTCCAGCAACTGACGCACACGCGCCAGAACGGTGTCGCGGTCGTGGATGACCGCCCCGGGCAGCTTGCGCGGTATCAGCAGGCCTTCGCTGTCGCAGGCGCGGTCGGCCAAGAAGGTGGTGGCCACGCGCAGCCCGCTGCGTTCGGCCGCATCCTCGATGGCGCGGCTGGCCGAGGAACTGATGATCAGCCCGCGATCGAAGTCCGCTACCGCGCGCACCAGCGGCTCCGCCAGCGCCGCATCGGCGGCGGCCATGTTGCCCAGCGCCCCGTGAAAGCTCATGTGCGTCATGCGGTGGCCCGCGGTGCGCGCGATACCCGCCAGCGCCCCGAGCTGGTAGGTAACGTAGGTGACGAGTTCCCCGGTGTCGATCTGCATGGGGCGGCGTCCGAACCCCTGCAGATCGGGAAAACCCACATGGGCGCCCACGTCCACGCCTCTGGCCTGCGCCATCCGCACCGTGCGATCCATGATGACGGGGTCGCCGGCGTGGAAGCCGCAAGCCACGTTGGCAGAGGAGACGAGCTCCAGCAGCGCCTCGTCCTCGCCCATGCGCCACGGGCCGAAGCCCTCGCCCAGGTCTGCGTTCAGATCGATGTCCATGCTGCTTTCCTCCTCATCCAAACGGCTGCAGCTCGACGAGCGCTGTGCCATAGCCCACGGTGCTACCGGCCGCCACGCACACCGCCGCAATCACGCCGGCCAGCGGCGCGGCCACCGGCAGCAACAGCGGCCCGATCTGCAGCAAGCCCACGGGCTGCCCCGCCGACACGTGCTCGCCAACGCGCACCAGGGACGCAGCGTGCGAGGGGTGGCCATGCAGAAACACGCCCGCGCATGAGGCGGCGGCCGCTGCAGTGTCTGGCGCCGGCGCTGGCACGCTGCCATCGTCATCCGCATCGAGCTGCACGATCGCCCGGGACGGCGCGCGGCTGCGTCCCAGCCGTACGATCCCTTCGGGCGTGCGCAGTTCCAGCAGGCCGATGTCGGTGTCCGCCAGCCACGCCGCGAGTTGCTGCAGTTGATCGGCTGTGTGCATATCAGTTCTTGCGCGGCGCGCTGCGATGCAGCTCGACCAGCCGCTCCACCTTGTCAAGCCAGGCCTGCACCTCGTCCAGCGCAGCGACGGCTTCGTCCCAGGTGGTCTCGACGAAGCGGATGCGGCTGCCGATCGGCGCCTGGCCGAGGCGCCAAAGATCGGCCTCGATCACGGTGCCGAACTTGGGGTAGCCGCCCGAGGGTTGGGCGTCGCGCATCTGGATGATGGGCTGCCCGCTGTGGGGCACCTGGATCACGCCGGGCACGATGCCGTGCGAGCGCATTTCCATCGGTGCGAGCGGTTGCAGCGCCTCTCCCGCCAGCCGATAGCCATAGCGATCGCTCTGCGCGGTGATCTTCCATTCGCCGGCCCAGAACGCGGCGCGCGAGGCTTCTTCGAAGCCCAGGTACTCGGCCGCCGGCAGCACCCGGACGGCGGGCAGGCCGTCCACCTGAAGCGGCAGAGTCATCGCAGGGGGGACGAGGCCGAAGCCGGTCGCGCAGGCCTGGCCGGCACCGGAAGCCCGCAGCACGTCGCCCCGGCGCAGCGCACGCCCCTCATGCCCGCCGAAAGCGCCACGCAACTGGGTGCTGCGCGAGCCCAGCACCAGCGGTACATCCACCCCGCCGGCCAGGCACAGCATGGCGCGGCTGCCGCGCTGCGCGCCGCCTTGCGGCAAGCCCAGCGTCAGCACCTGGCCGGCGCGCGCCTGGTAGACCCACCAGGGCATCAGCGGCTGCGCGTCCAGCCGCGCCGCGCAATCGGCACCGGTCAACGCGAACGCGCAGTCTTCGCCGAAGCGCAGCTTGAACGGGAAGACCGGCACTTCGACGGCGGCCGCATCGGCATC
The DNA here is from genome assembly GCA_040003555.1 of Variovorax sp. GTDB lineage: Bacteria > Pseudomonadota > Gammaproteobacteria > Burkholderiales > Burkholderiaceae_C > Variovorax. The sequence goes on from JBDUCH010000023.1 coordinate 13,310, forward strand.
GTTGCCCAGCATCAGATTGCCGGCCGCCAACGCCAGCTTGTCCATGGCGCCGGAGGTGCCGACGCCCCAGCGCAAACTGCCGGTGCGCCCCAGATCCTGCACCGTGGCGAGCGCGGAGGACGAAAGGACTTCGATCATCGGACGACCCTTTCGACCCTGAAACGGATCATGTCGCCCGGCTGCAGCAGCGCAGGCGGGTCTTGCGCGGGATCGAAGAAGGACATCGACGTGGTTCCGATCGTGTTCCAGCCGCTGGGCCCGGCCGACGCCGAGACGCCCGTCTGCGCACCACCGATCGACACTGCGCCGCCCGGAATGCTGAGCACCGGCACCTTGCGGCGCGGCGTCGCGATGCGCGGATCCATGCCGCCCAGATAGCAATAGCCGGGATGGCTGCCCAGCGCATACACCGGATAGGTCGGCCCGCTGTGCAGCTCGACGATCTCCTCCACGCTGAGCCCGGTGTGCGACACCACGTCGGCCATGTGGGGCCCGCCCTCGCCGCCGTCGACCACCGGGAGCTCGACCACGCGCCCTTCGAGCGGCAGCGCAACCGCTGCGTCCCAGGCGGCGTACAGGCGCGCCTCCAACGCATCCAGCGCCTGCGTGGTGCGCGGCGGCTGCGTGAAAGTCAGCATGAGGTTGTTCATGCCTGGCACGGCTTCGCGCACTTCGGGCCAGCCCTGGGTCTCGCGCGCCAGCGCCCAGATCCGCTGCTGCGATGAAAGCGCCAGCTCGCCCGGCGCCTCGAACAGCAGCGCCGTGGTTCCAAGCAGGCTCACGGATGGGAGGGACGCCATCATGCTGCGCTTCGCTGCTGCAACCAGCGCTCCAGGTGGTGGATGTCGACGCCGCCGTTGGCAAAGCCTTCGTCGGCGAGGATCTCGCGGTGAAGCTGCAGGTTCGTCGAGATGCCGTCGACACGCATCTCGGCCAGCGCGACGCGCATGCGGTCGAGTGCATCCGTGCGCGTGCTGCCCTGCACAATGAGCTTGGCGATCATCGAGTCGTAGTACGGCGGCACGCGGTAGCCTGCGCTGGCGTGGGAGTCCACGCGCACACCGAAACCGCCGGGCACCTGCCAGCCGGTGATTTGCCCTGGCGAGGGCGCGAAGGTGACGGGGTGCTCGGCGTTGACGCGGCATTCGATGGCGTGGCCTTGGCAGCGCACGTCGGCCTGCCCGAACGCCAGCCGCTCCCCGCGCGCCACGCGCAACTGCTGCTGCACGATGTCGATGCCGGTCGTCATCTCGGTCACCGGATGCTCCACCTGCAGGCGGGTGTTCATCTCGATGAAGTAGAACGCGCCGCGCTCGTACAGGAACTCGAAAGTGCCGACGCCGCAATAGCCGATCTGCCGGCACGCGGCAGCGCAGCGCTCGCCAACCTCCGCGATCAACGCATCGTCGATGCCCGGCGCGGGCGCCTCCTCGATCACCTTCTGGTGGCGGCGTTGCAGCGAGCAGTCCCGACTGCCAAGCCAGACGGCGTTGCCGTGGCTGTCGGCCAGCACCTGGATCTCGACATGCCGCGGATGCAGCAGGAACTTCTCGATATAGACCTCGGGGTTGCCGAAGGCGTGGAGCGCTTCTTCGCGCGTCAGCGCCATCGCGTCGAGCAGCGCATGCTCTTCGTGCACCACGCGCATGCCGCGACCGCCGCCGCCGCCGGCGGCCTTGACGATCACCGGATAGCCGACTTCGCGCGCCAGGGCCTGAATCGCAGCCGCGTCTTCCGGCAGCCCTTCGTCCGGCCCGGGCACGCAGGGTACGCCGGCCTGGCGCATCGCGCGCTTGGCCGCCACCTTGTCGCCCATGGTGCGGATGCAGGCCGCGCTCGGACCGATGAAAACGAGGCCGGCGCGTTCGACCCGGTCGGCGAAGCCCGCGTTCTCCGAGAGAAAACCGTAGCCCGGATGAATGGCCTGGGCGCCGCTGACCTCGGCAGCGAACAGGATCGCAGCCTGGTCCAGGTAGCTCTGCTTCGGCGCCGCCGGGCCGATGCACAGTGCCTGGTCGGCCTGCGCCACATAGCTCGCCTCGCGGTCGGCCTCGGAGTGAACCACGACAGTCTTGATGGCGAGGCCACGGCACGCACGCTGGATGCGCAGTGCAATTTCCCCCCGGTTGGCGATCAGGACGGTATCGAACATGGCCATCGATCTCACTCGAACCGGAACAGCGGCTGGTCGGCTTCGACCTCCTGCCCCGAATCGACCAGCACCGCCTGCACCGTGGCGTCGCGCTCGGCACGCACTTCGTTGAACACCTTCATGGCCTCGATCACGCACAGTGTCTGGCCGGCCGCCACCGCCTGGCCGGCCTGCACATAGGGCGGGTCGCCGGGCCTGGGCTGCAGATGCACCACGCCGTACAGCGGAGCGCAGCACACCCCAGGGCACGGCGTCTCCGGGTGGGGCGCCTGCGGCGCGGACGCCCGGTGCGCCATGGCCATTTCGCGCCGAACCGGCGGCGCGCCCAGCGCCGACTGCCTGACCAGCCGCAGCGAGCAGCCGTTCTCGCTGTATTCCAGCTCGGACAGATCCGACGCGGCCAGGGCGTCGATAAGCGTCTTGATTTGATCCTGATTCATGCCGGGCCCGTCTTTGGCGACAGAACATCCTGGTGGCCGACGCGTTCGGAGAACACGTGACGGCAGGCATGAAAGGTAACGGGCCTCGGCGCCAAAGCCCAAGACGGATTGGCTGTGCCGCGATAAGGGCGGCTTATGACAAGGCGGTCAACTCGGGTGCGGGTGTCGACGGAACCGCTCCGGCAAGGTCAACGACCAGTTCGAGCAGGATGCTTTTCACCGCCTGCGCCGGCTCGGACAGGGGCAGGTGATCCGACTGGCACAGTGCGAGCGGCGCCTCGATCACCGGATCGACGATAGCGAACTGCCAGGCGCCGCAGGCCGCCACCACTTCGCGCGCCATCGACGCCGGCAGGATGGTGGCACCCAACCCGTCGGCGATCGCGGCGGTCAGGGTGAAGGCCGATTCGATCTCCGCCACCACGCGCGGGACCATGCCGGCGCGCACGAAGGCCGCATCGACCAGCTTGCGCACCACGTTGTAGGGGCGCGGCAGCAGCAGCTCGATCTCGCGCAGGTCGACGAGCCTCACCGGCTCGGCCGGCGGTGGCGTAGTGGCCGGCCCGACCAGGTACAGCGGCTCGTTCAGCAGGGGCAGGAAGGACAGGCCGTGGATGGCCTTGTCGCCATAGAGCACGGCCAGATCCATGCGGCCGTTCATGATGAGTTCGCTGAGCGTCGTGCCGTAGTTCTCGTTCAGGTAGAGCAGGATGCCGGGATGCCGGGCACGCACGGTGCGCAGCAGTGGCAGCGAAAGTGCGGAGGCCGCGGTGCCCGGCGCCAGCCCCACCGACACCTGGCCCGACAGGCCCTCGCCGGCCGCTTCCATGTCCACGCGGGCCTGCTCGCACTGCCGCAGAATGATCTGGGCGTGCCGGTACAGAACCTTGCCGGCCTCGGTGGGCGTCACGCCGCGCTTGGTGCGCACCAGCAATTGCTGGCGCACCTCGCCTTCGAGCGTGGCGAGTTGCTGGCTCAGCGCCGGTTGCGCAATGAAGAGCACTTCAGCGGCCTGCGTCAGGCTGCCGATATCGACGATCTTTACGAAATATTTGAGGCGTCGGAGGTTCACGCCTTGTCTCCATGCAAAAGGCAAGCCTAGCACTGGGCTACTGGGTCGCCTAGATGCGATGTGTCCGGGGGGTGCGATACCGGGCGCCCGTCCCAACGAGCAGAGCCGGCGCGCCACCATAAGCTCTACCTATTGAACCAGAGCGATCTCGTCTTGGCCGAGGCTGAACGATGTGCGTACCGTTAGGCCCGTACATCCAGCAGCAGCCCAAGGAAGACCCGTGACCCCCTCCCGCATCGCCGCCCGCGTACGGCGCATCAAGCCTTCACCCAGCACCTCCGCCGCGGATCGTGCCAACGAATTGCGCCGGCAGGGCAAATCGATCGTCAACCTGGTGGTGGGCGAACCCGACTTCGACACCCCGGCGCATATCCGGCGCGCCGCCGCCGAAGCGATGGACAAGGGCGCAACGCGCTACACTCTGATGGCCGGCACGGTCGAGCTGCGCCAGGCCATCGTCGCCAAGCTGCAGCGCGAGAACGGTTTGACGTATGCGATGAACGAGATCATCGCCACCAGTGGCGCCAAGAGCGCGATCTACAACGCCTTCGCCATCACGCTGGAGCCGGGCGACGAGGTCATCATCCCCGCGCCCTACTGGGTGTCCTACCCCGACATGGTGCTGGCCTGCGAGGGCGCGCCCGTCATCGTCGCCTGCCCCGAGGCCAATGGCTTCAAGCTCACGCCGGCCCAACTGGAGGCCGCCATCACGCCGCGCACGCGCTGGTTGCTAATCAACTCGCCCAGCAATCCCACGGGCGCGAGCTACACGGCCGACGAATACCGGGCGCTGGCGGAAGTCCTGAAGCGGCATCCGCACGTGATGGTGATGACGGACGACATCTATGAACACATCCGCTTCGACGGCCAGTCGACGCCGCACATCCTGGCGGTCGAGCCCGCCCTGCGCGAACGCACGATGGTGGTGAACGGCGTCTCCAAGACCTATGCCATGACCGGCTGGCGCATCGGCTACGCGGCAGGGCCTTCGGATCTGATCACGGCCATGGACACCCTGCTTTCCCAGTCCGCCGGCAACTGCTGTTCGATCAGCCAGGCCGCCGCCGCTGCGGCGCTCAACGGCGACCAGAGCTTCGTGGCCGAGAGCGTGGTGGTCTACAAACAGCGGCGAGACCGCACGCTCGCACTCATCAATGCGATCCCGGGCCTGAGCTGCGCCACGCCGCCCGGCGCCTTCTACCTCTACATCCGCTGCGCCGGCCTGATCGGCAAGGCCACGCCCGCGGGCAAGCCCCTGAATGAAGACAGCGACGTGGTGATGTACCTGCTGGAAAACGCCGGCGTGGCCACGGTCGCCGGCACCGCCTACGGCCTCTCGCCCTACTTCCGCCTGTCCATTGCCACCTCGATCGAAAACCTCGAAGAAGGCTGCGCACGGATCGCCCGTGCAGTGGCCGAGCTGCGCTGAGCGCACGAACCATCTCCTCCACCAAGGACACGCACCCCATGCCCTACAAAGCCATCCGCAAGAACCCCTCGGCCGCGCAGGTCGACACGAAGATCCTGGCCGCGCTGCGCGAGCTGCCCGTCGCCGCGCTGAGCGACAACATGCATCGCAACATCGGCACCACGGGTCTGCAGCCCTACCACCTCCCCGTCGCCGGAACCATGGCGGGCACCGCCGTCACGGCGCGCTCGCGTGGCGGCGACAACCTCACGTATCTGCGCGCCCTCGAGTTCTGCCGCCCCGGCGACGTGCTGGTGATCGATGCCGGGGGCATCCTCAACAATGCGGTGGTCGGCGGCATCCTGTCCTTCTACGCCGCACACATCGGGGTCGTGGGCGTGGTGGTCGACGGGGCGATCCGCGATGTGGCCGAAATCCGGGCACGCGAGTTTCCGGTCTACGCGCGCGGCGTCACCCATCGCGGCCCGTACAAGGACGGCCCGGGCGAGATCAACGTGCCGGTGTCCGTCGGTGGCATGGTGGTCAACCCGGGCGACATCGTGGTCGGCGACCAGGATGGCCTGATGGCGTTCTCGCCGGACGAGGCCGAACTGCTGATCAAGCAGGCACGCGCCCACCTGGAGACCGAAGCCGAGACGATACGGGCCATGAAGGAGGGCCGATGGGATCGATCTTTCATCGACGCACTCGAGGCCCGCTGCCCCAACTAGGCCAGCACCCGCTGCAGCCACTTGCCGAGGTCAGCGATCTCTTCCATGCACACCGAGTGCTCCATCGGGTACATGTGCCACTCGACCGCGTAGCCGAGCGCGGTGAGCGCATCGCGCGAGGCGGTGGCGCGGGCGATCACCACCACGCCGTCGCGCTGGCCATGGCCCATGAAGATCGGCGCATCGCGGTTCGCCTCGCTGCGCTCGGCGGCGGTGCTGGCGGCCAGCGGCAGGTAGCCCGACAGCGCGACGATGCCGGCCAGCCGTTCGGCATGGCGCAACCCGGTCAGCAGCGCCATGGCGCAGCCCTGCGAGAAACCGGCGACGACGATGCGATTCGCGGGGATGCCGCGCGCCTTTTCAGCGGCGATCAGGCCTTCGATGGTGGCCATCGAGCGGCGCAGGCCGGCCTCGTCTTCGCGCTTGACCAGGTCGGCGCCGAAGATGTCGTACCAGGCCGGCATCGGATAGCCGTTGTTGATGCTGACCGGCATCACCGGCGCATTGGGGAACACGAAGCGCACCGGGCCGATGGCGCCAAGATCGAGCTCGTTGCAGATCGGCACGAAGTCGTTTCCATCGGCGCCGAGGCCGTGCATGAGGATGACCGAAGCAGTGGGGTTCGGGCCGGTTTCGATTTCGATGGGAGCGAGGGACATGGACGCTGGGCCTTGTTGAAAATGGTCGGAGGATGCCCGATTTTGACCGCGCAGCCCCGGCGTGCCGGCTGACGACGCCACGCGCGCCGCAGTGCCACACTTGCGCCATGTCCCACCCTCCCGATACCGCCCCGCTGGTTTCCATCAAGTTCTCGGGTGCCGTTCTGGTCTGCGGCGATTGCGAGGAACGCAGCAGCGGCCCGAAAAAGCTGCGCGCACGGGAAGTCCGCAAGGAACTCAAGCACCAGCTCGGCGACGCGCGCTTCAAGCTGCGCGTGGTCGAGTCGTCCTGTCTTGGCCTGTGCCCGAAAAAAGCGATGGCGCTGGTGGCCATCGGCGCAAAAGCGCCCGCGCTGGCGGCCGAAGTCCGCAACGAAGCCGATGTCTCGGCCTTCGCGTCCCACCTGACGACATCCTTCCGATAGCGTGGCCGACCCGGTTCTCTACTCGTTTCGACGCTGTCCCTACGCCATGCGTGCGCGCTTCGCGCTGGTGGCGAGCGGCCAGCGCTGCGAGGTGCGCGAAGTGCTGCTGCGCGACAAGCCACCCGAGCTGCTGGCCGCGTCGGCCAAGGGCACGGTGCCGGTGCTGGTCGATGTGGACGGCACGGTGATCGACCAGAGCCTGGACATCATGCGGTGGGCCTTGCTGCGGCACGACCCTGCGCGCTGGCTGCAGCCCGAACACGGCAGTGTCGACGACATGCTCGGGCTCATCGCGGCATGTGATGGCGATTTCAAGCAGCAGCTCGACCGCTACAAGTACCCAAACCGCTTCGAGGGCGCCGACACTGCGGCGCATCGTCTGAACGGTGCGCACTTTCTGGAAGACCTGAACCAGCGCCTGGCGCGCACGAGCCACCTGTTCGGCAATCGCCCTGCGCTCGCCGACATGGCGATCGCGCCGTTCGTGCGCCAGTTCGCGCAGACCGACATTGGCTGGTTCGCGGTGCAGCCCTGGCCTGCGCTCCAAGCCTGGCTCGGCGCGCTCGTGGAATCGCAGCTGTGGACGAGCGCCACACAGAAGTACCCGGTGTGGAAAGCCGGTGAAACCGGCGGCGTGTTTCCGCCGGCCTGAGTGCCGCGCAGAAAATCAGGGCTTGGCTGCGAGGTCGCGGCAGCGCTTGACGTTGGCGTCGAAGCGCGGCGCTAGCCCCGGCTCGCACACCTCACCTTTCGGCATCAGCCGGCACAACCCGACGATCGTGAAGTCGCCCACCGCTTCGGTGCAGCTGGCATAGGGTGCTAGTGCCGGGTTCGCGCGTGTCTTGAAGCCCCAACTGTCCGAGAACTCCAGCGTTCGCCCCATCGCCGCCTCGAAGTAGTCACGGTCGCGCGCAGCAATAGCCGCTTCCATTTGTGGCAGTTCTGCGCCCAGAAAGGACGTTGCTGCCGCAGGAAACTGGTCGACGGCTGTGGGCTGCGCGGTGGCGTGGCCTGCCAGTGAAGCGGCAATCGACAGCGCGACGCTCAAGGCAGTTCGGTAGGCGGTTCGGTTCATGGGGTCTCGACTCGGTGCATGCCCGGCATTGTCCAACAGGTCGCCGGCCCTCCACGGCTGTCGCTACGATGCGGCAGGCGCCCACCCTTCTTTCAACACCGGCGCCGAGGAGACAACCCATGCAGCCTCATCGATTCGGTCCGCTCGCGGCCCTGATATTTGCCGTACTCGCCACCGCCTGCACGGGCATGGGCCAGCGAACGCCGCCACAGCGTGAGCTGATGATCGTGGCCAATGACGAAAAGCAGGCCTGGGACGAGGCCGGCAAGGTCATCCTGGGTGCGCCGGGCAAGGACACGGTGCAGATCCTCGACATCGGCACCGACCCGCTCGCGCCCAAGGCGGTGGGCTCGCTCGAGCTGCCGAACACGATCGCCGGGCCGCCGACGAACCTTGCGATCACGCCCGGCGAAACGCTGGCGCTGGTGGCTAACTCGCTCAACGTGGTGGAAGAAAACGGCGTGCGCAAGCAGGTGCCGGACGACCGCCTCTTCGTCATCGACCTCACCGCCACACCACCCAGGCTGGTCGACACGCTGCGCATCGGCAAGCAGCCTTCGGGCTTGTCCATCAACAAGGCCGGCAACCTCGCGCTGGTGGCCAACCGCGCCGACAACTCCATCAGCGTGCTGCGCATCGCCGGCAAGCAGGTGACGCTGATCGACACCGTGGCCATCGGCGAATCGGTGGCGCACGTGCGCTTTACGCCCGACGGCAAGCGCGCGCTGGCGGCCAAGTTCCCCAACCACAAGATCGCACTGCTCGACGTCAACGGCGAGAAGGTCACCTACAACAAGGTCGACCTGGCCGCAGGGCTCTGGCCGTACAACGTGGACGTGACGCCCGATGGCAAGCTCGCCCTGACGGCCGACAACGGCAACTCGGGCGCGGCCGACGGCCAGGTCGACACGGTGAGCGTGATCGACCTCGAAGCCAATCCACCGCGCGTGGTCGACAAGGTGGTGGTCGGCGATGGCCCCGAAGGCCTGGCCGTGAGCCCGACCGGCAAGCACGCCGTGGCGGTGTTGCTGCGCGGCAGCAACGCGGCGAAGACCGCGTTCTTCTACAACCGCAACGGCTC